>JBBSSJ010000037.1:0-22659 GCA_038242095.1 Cytophagales bacterium | reverse complement strand
GCATGATTTCCTTGTTATCCCCTTCCCAGAGTTTTTTTCCTTCGTGCAGAAAAATAACGTTGTCGCCAATTTCCATAACGGAATTCATATCGTGCGTGATGACGACGGTCGTGATCTTGTATTCGTCAGTAATCTCCCGGATCAAAGCATCAATCTTGACACCCGTGAGCGGGTCGAGTCCCGAGTTGGGCTCATCGCAAAATAGGTACTTAGGGTTCATCACGATCGCGCGGGCAATGGCGACGCGCTTTTGCATCCCGCCGCTAATTTCGGACGGCATTAGTTTGCCGGTATTCTCCAGCCCCACCCTCTTCAAGCAAAACTCCACCCGATCGCGCTTTTCGTCGGCGGGCATTTCGGTGAGCATGTCGAGCGGAAACTGAATGTTACTGTGGACCGTCTGAGAATCGAACAGCGCTCCTCCCTGAAACAGCACACCCATTTCGCGGCGGATGACTTTCTGTTCCTCTTTATCGCTACCGAAAAAACTGCGGCCATTGTACAGCACGCTGCCCGAGTCGGGACGTAACAGCCCGATGGTGCATTTGAGCAGCACACTCTTGCCCGTGCCACTTCCCCCGATGATCAGGTTGGTTTCGCCCTGCCGAAGCTCGCAGCTGATGCCGTGGAGTACGTCATTATCGCCAAAGGACTTGGAAATATTTTTTAGTTCGATCATAGTTGGCTGTCGGCAATCGGCTACTTCCCTTTTTCTTCACTCGTCGTAATTTATTCCGTCTCTGCACTTTGTGCCTATGGACGGCAGCGGCCGACCGTCTTTTTGCCTTTTTTCACAAGAACAACTGCGCCAGTACGTAGTCAGCGATCAAAATGGCGATGCAGCTACTCGTGACAGCCTGCGTGCTGGACTGCCCCACTTCCAGCGCCCCGCCTTTGGTAAAGTACCCCTGATATGCGGAAATCGTGGAAATCAGGAACCCAAACACAAAGGGTTTCACGCACATAAAGAAAAGATTGAACGGCACGAAGGTATCGCGGATTCCGTAAATATAGTCGCTCGGCGAGATGACGCCCGAAAGCGTACCCGCCAGGTACCCACCCAGAATGCCCAGAAAGGCTGCCATAATAACCAGCATCGGGAACGTAACCATCGCCGCCAGCACTTTGGGCAGTACCAGATACGAAGCCGAGTTGATGCCCATTACTTCCAGCGCGTCCACCTGCTCGGTGATGCGCATGGTGCCGAGCTCGCCGGCAATGTTGGAGCCCACTTTGCCCGCCAGCACGATACAGGTAATCGTCGGGGCCAGTTCCAGGATCACCATATCGCGCACGACGAGGGCTACCGTAGAAGTGGGAATAATCGGGCTGACCAGGTTGTATGCCGTTTGGATGCAGGAAACCGCCCCGATGAAGGTTGAGACGATGGCCACGATCAGCACCGAACTGACGCCAATGCCCACGCTTTCCTCCATAAAACGCCGCCAATACACCCGCATTTTTTCCCGCCGCGTGAAGAGTGCGCTCAAAAAAATGAAGTATTTTCCGATGGTTGCCATAGGGTTGTGCGCGCTATTCGATAATTTCGGGACAAGTAACTAAAATCAACCCCAAACAAAAAATGAATCCATTAGCCGTCGTCACCGGAGGTACCAAGGGAATTGGCCGCGCTACCGCCGAGCGCTTCCTGGCGGAAGGCTTCGACGTGGTCACTTGTGCTCGCCAGGAAGCTGACTTAGGGGAATTTGCCAGAGAAGCAAAAACTCGCTTCGGCGCTACCGCTACGTTGCATACCTTCCAGGCCGACCTTTCGGAACGCGCCCAAACGGCTGCCTTCGTCGATCACGTTAACGCGCTCGGTCGTCCGGTAGCTGCATTGGTCAACAACACGGGCGTTTTTCTGCCGGGACAACTCCACACAGAACCCGAGGGAATACTTGAACGTTCCATCGAGACCAATCTGTACAGCGCCTACTATTTAACGCGTGGGCTGCTACCCGGCATGATTACCGCCAAGCGCGGGCATATCTTCAATATTTGCTCCACGGCCAGCATCATGGCCTACCCCAACGGCGGGGCCTATTCGATATCAAAATTTGCGATGCTGGGCATGTCGAAAGGTTTTCGGGAAGAGCTCTTGCCTTACCACATTAAAGTTACTGCCTTGCTGCCGGGGGCCACACTCACGGCCAGTTGGGCAGGCACCAACTTGCCCGAGTCGCGCTTCATGAAGGCCGAGGACGTCGCCGACTGCATTTGGGCGGCCTTTAATCTGTCGCCCTCGGCGGTCATCGAGGAGATTCTACTGCGGCCACTGGAAGGCGACATCGGGTGACGTTAGGCAAATTGGGCAAGAAATTGCTAACTTTCCGGCTTAAAACTCAACTTCAACTATTATCTGACCTATCTATATAATTCATGGAACAATATCTGGGCATCGACGTCGGCGGCACTAATGTAAAAATGGGAATGGTGGATGCGGCCGACGGCCGTATCTCTAATTTTTATAGTCACGATACGGCCAGTTGGCGTAAATCGGGACATTTTGTCAAGCGACTCGGCGACGCTATCGCCCTACAGTTGCTGGAGGAGCCGCACGTCAAGCGCACCGGCATCGGCGTACCTGGACTCATCACCCGCGACCGCAGCACCCTTATCGAAATCACCGCCATTCCTGAAATCAACGGCATCCGCATCATCCCTGAGCTGACGGCCCGCTTTCCCGGTCACACTTTTTTCCTGGAAAACGACGCCAACGCGGCGGCACTCGGCGAATATTACTTTGGCGAGGAAAAACTGCCGGAGGATTACATTTTCGTTACGCTCGGCACGGGCGTGGGCGGCGCGGCGATTATCGACAAGAAGGTGTTCAAAGGTGGCGGCGGCAACGCGATGGAACCCGGCCACGTGCCCTCGCAGCACGGCCGCGTGCTGGAGCGCAACATCGGTAAGGTAGAATTGCTGAACCTGGCCAACGAAATGCGGGCGGTTTATAAAGGGGAGACCCAGCTTCCCGGCGACGGCACCATCTCGACGACCGGCCTGGTGGCCGCTGCATCCGAAAAGGACGCTTTGGCCTTACGCATTTTTGAAGAAGTAGGCAAGATGCTGGGCGATTGCCTGGTATCCATGATCCGTATCCTGGATATCACCACGATCCTTATTGGTGGGGGATTGTCGGCTTCGTTCGACTTCATCATGCCCGCCGTAAACCGACAAATGGAGTACTGGCTGACGCCCCATTACCTCAAAAATCTGACGATCAAGCGCGCCACGCTGGCCAACGACGCGGGATTACTGGGGGCGGCGTCGCTATGTTTTGAGTGAAGATTAAAGCCGATTGCCGACAGCTTACATAAAATTAACCTCCGGCGTCAGCCTTATCCCAAACTTCTCCTCGACGGCAGCCACTACCTTTTCTGCCAAATCCCTGACTTGTTCCCCCGTGCCTTCCCCGTAGTGTACCAGCACTAGTGCCTGCCGATCGTGAACGCCCACCGCACCCGCGCGGTGGCCCTTCCAACCCGCTTGCTCGATGAGCCAACCAGCGGGTACTTTCACGGCCAACGCACCGACGGGATAGCCGGGCAGCGCGGGGAATTCGGCTTTCAGGGCGTCAAACTGGAGTTTCAGGATTTCAGGATTTTTAAAAAAACTACCGGCGTTGCCAATTTGGGCGGGATCGGGCAGTTTGCTTTGGCGGATGCCGATCACGGCGTCGCTCACGGCCCGCAAAGAGAGTTCACGAACCCCTTTTTCATCCAGCGTCTTCTGAATATCGCCGTATGACACGTTGAAAGCGGGTTGTTTCTGTAGTCGGAAAGTCACGGAAGTGATAATGTATTGGTCCTTCAATCCGCGTTTGAATACGCTCTCCCGGTAGCCAAATTGGCAAGCCGCACCGTCGAACGTCCGCAAATCACCCGTAGCGATCTCGACCGCCTCCAGGCTTTCAAAGACATCCTTAATTTCTACCCCGTACGCGCCGATGTTCTGCATGGGGGCTGCGCCAACCGTGCCGGGGATCAACGAGAGATTCTCGACGCCGCCGTAGCCGTTTTCTACGCAGTACAGCACAAACCGATGCCAGTTTTCGCCCGCACCCGCGCGCAGCCATAGCTGCTGGTCGTCTTCGCGTACCAATTCTATTCCCTCGATTTCGATGCGCAGTACCAGCGCGTCCACGTCGCGCGTGAGCAACACGTTGCTGCCCCCACCCATAACCCACTTGGGCATAACCACCCAACGCGGATCGCGCAGGATTTGCTGTAACTCACTGGTGGCGCGAATGGCGGCGAAGTGCCGGGCCTTCACATCGAAACCAAAAGTATTAAATGACCACAGGGAAACGTTTTCCTGAATAACCATACGTATTTCTTATTACAAACAACCCCATACCAGAATAATTGATTGGGGCCGTAAAGGTAGATATTAGCCAATCCAAAATGCCAAAGGCAATTCGCTATTCCTTTTTTGGTTAAGTTTGTGCGTCAATTCAGAACGACTTATTTTCATGATTTTAAGAAAGATACACGGGCTATTGCTGCTGGCAGCCATTATGGCTACCGCTACAAGTTGCGCCAAAAAATCGGTGGGGGGCGGCGCTCTTGACCGTTATGAAAGCGAACTCAAAAAGGCGCGTCCGCAATATACGTACGTCGAACCCGTCATCGAAAAGTCCGTAGAAAAGGAACCCGTGAAAAAGGAGCCGGAGCGGTACCAACCGAACCGAAAGGACGAGCCGCTGTACGTGACCAAGCGGCTGGAAGCGGTGCTCGATACCATCGCCCGGCAGAACAAAGCCATCCGGTACATCAGTGGCTACCGCGTACAACTGTACGTAGGCAACGCCCGGCAGGAAGCCGACGCCGCCAAATCGTACATCTACCAGCTGTTCCCCGAGCTCAATCCTTACGTTACCTACTCCCAACCTACTTACCGCGTTAAGGCGGGCGACTTCATGTACCGCGCCGACGCCGACGATTATCTGAACCAAATCCGCACCCAATACCCGGCGGCGGTAATTTTGCCCGAGCGCGTCGAGATCAAAAAGGGTCTGGAAATCCGGGCATCGGCCGAGACGCCCAAGTAATAAAAGTCACCGCTGGCTAAGTTGACTGTCTTGTATTGGGGCAAAATGCTTAGTTTTGCGGTTTATTTCCGTAAAAAAAACGGGGAAATACTTTCTCCCACTATTATGAAAAAGGCATTAATTACCGGTATCACCGGGCAAGATGGCGCATACTTGGCCGAACTACTCCTCAGCAAAGACTACGAGGTACACGGCATTAAGCGGCGGACGTCGCTGTTCAATACGCAGCGCATCGACCATATTTACGAAGATCCCCACGAGAAAAACGTCCGTTTTCACCTTCATTACGGGGACCTGAGCGATTCTACCAACATCATCAGAATCATTCAGGATGTACAACCCGACGAGATCTACAACCTCGGGGCGATGTCGCACGTGCAGGTCAGTTTCGAGGAGCCAGAATACACTGCCAATGTCGATGGCATTGGGACGCTCCGCATTCTGGAAGCCGTGCGATTGTTGGGCTTGACGCATAAAACCAAGATTTACCAAGCCTCCACTTCCGAACTTTACGGTCTGGTTCAGGAAGTACCGCAGTCCGAAACCACCCCGTTCTACCCGCGCTCGCCCTACGCCGTGGCCAAGCTTTACGGCTACTGGATCACGGTCAACTACCGCGAAGCGTACGGTATGTTTGCCGTAAACGGTATTTTGTTCAATCACGAATCTCCCCTGCGCGGTGAGACTTTTGTAACCCGTAAGATCACCCGCGCCACAGCCCGCATCTCCCTGGGGTTGCAGGATAAAATTTTCCTGGGCAATCTCGACGCGCAACGCGACTGGGGTCATGCCAAGGATTATGTGGAAGCTATGTGGTTAATTTTGCAGCAGGAAAAGCCCGAAGATTACGTAATCGCCACGGGCGAGACGACCCGCATCCGCGACTTCGTGCGTATGTCATTTGCAGAAGTAGGCATCGAGCTCGAATTTACCGGCGAAGGTGTGGAGGAAAAGGGTACCGTGAAAAAGTGCAATAACCCCGAATACCAATTGCCTGTCGGCAAAGAGGTAGTTGCCATCGATGAGCGCTACTTCCGTCCTACCGAGGTAGAATTGCTGATTGGTGATCCGACCAAGTCAAAGACCAAGCTTGGCTGGGTACCGAAATACGACCTTCCGGCGCTGGTTAGTGAGATGGTCGCCGCTGATCTTGAACTATTCAAAAAAGACCAACTACTGGAAAACAGCGGCCACCGCGTGCCCAATTATTTTGAATAGGTAGTTTGATTTTAGATATTAGAAGTGAGCGTCGTCGTCTCTATCTACTTGTCAATCTAATTTTTGTATATTTTTATTTAGTGGATTTTAAAAAGCAGCAGGCCCGAATGGAAATCCATTCGGGCCTGCTGCTTTTTGGGTGGGACAAACTTAAAAATGGGCACTGTCCATTCTCAACTGCCCACTAAATAATTACATTCTGAATCCGAAAGTGTAGACGTCAGCGGGGGCGTCGGGGTATACTCCCTCGAACTGCACCATGGCACCGGATTTGCCAGAGAGCGTGTCTTCCAGCTCCTTCACGGAACGTACCTCGCGACCATTGACTTTGGTGATGATAAAGCCTTCGTTCACACCCGATTTAGCCAACTTGCCACCGGCAATCGACATAATCTTGACCCCGCCTTCTACTTTATAACGAGCCAGGCGTTGCTTTTCCTGCGTGGTAAGGTTATCGAACTTCGCACCCAGGCTCCCCATGGCTACTGTCGATTCGCTGCGCTTCATCATATTCGAGCCGCCTTCGCGGTTGCGCAATGTCACACTGAAATCTTTCTCACTACCGTTCCGATTGACGGTGATATTTACCTTGTCGCCGGGCTGGTGCAAGCCGATCGACTGCTGCAATTCGGGGATCGTGTTAATGGTCATGCCATCCACTTTCACCACTACGTCACCTTTTTTGATGCCAGCGGCTTCACCCGCGCTGTTGCCGGAGAAATCTTTAACGTACACGCCTTGGTTCACTTTCACGCCGTATTCTTCCGACTTGCGGCTGTCGAGGTCTTCGAGGGCAATACCCAGGTAACCACGTTGCACGTTGCCGTACTTGATGAGGTCAGCCGAAACTTTCTTGACGATGCCCGAAGGAACCGCGAAGGCATAGCCCGCAAAGCTACCCGTGGGGCTGGCAATGGCGGTGTTGATACCGATCAGTTCACCTTTCAAGTTCACGAGTGCGCCGCCACTATTGCCGGGATTGACCACGGCATCAGTCTGTATGAACGATTCCAGTGGCGAGTCACCATCGGGATTGCCTGCTTTGCCGTACTTCTTATAATATTCCTGACCAATAATGCCCAGACCACGGCCTTTGGCGCTTACGATACCGGCCGTAACGGTGGATTCCAGATCGAAGGGATTACCCACGGCCACGACCCACTCGCCTACTTTGGCAGCATCGGAATTACCGAACACGATGGCGGGAAGATTCTTCTCGTCTACTTTGATAACGGCAATATCCGTCGAGGGATCGGTACCGACTACCCTGGCTAGTACTTTCTCCTGGTTGTTGAGGGTCACTTCTAGTTCAGTAGAACCTTCTACTACGTGGTTGTTTGTTACGATGTAGCCGTCGGAGCTAATGATCACGCCGGAACCCGACGCCTCACCCTGTTGCATTCCGCTGCCGCGCTGCTCGGGCATTTCATCACCGAAGAACTCGCGGAAGATGTCAGGCATTTGCTGGCGGTTCTGCCCGCGCGCTTCACGCACGATTTTGGATTTGATGTGCACCACGGTTGGCGTGGCGACCTCAGCGGCATAAACGAAATCACCCGGCGCACCAGCGGGCAAGCCGGTCGAAGTAAAGCGGTTCACACTTTCGATAGGCGCCTGTTTCAATATTACGTCGGTTCCATTGCTGTTATCAAGCAGTTTGAAACCGGCAATGGTCGTGGCGCTAGACACAAGGCCTACCAGCACGATTGCTTTCCAGTTGGTATTCATAAATTTTTCTTGTGGTTTAAGATGTAATTAAGGTTGAAACGCGCGCCTTGTCCTTATTCATTCCCGCGCGCCGGGCATTTAACAATTTTTAACATCGGTAGATAAGTAGAAAAAAAGTGTGCCGAGTGCCAGCTACTGTTTTAGATTAACGCGTTGATGTCTCAAATGTTTCTTGTCATTTAGGACTTCATTAATAGCTTTTTCAATAGTTGTGCCACTCACTCATAATGCATAATTCCTGTCTTTCTGACCTGATAAAATCTTTTGAATCAGCAATCAGGCCAATTTGTCATTAAAAAAAATTTCTATTTCTGTAGGAGAAAGCGGGTTGAGTTTTTTGCTCTACAATCTATCTCGGAAAACTTCACCACAAAAAAAGAGCGAGGCCGCCTGGTTTGGCGACCCCGCTCTCGGGGAAACAAGTGAATTCAAGTCAAAACATTCCCACCATCACCCACAGTTGTGCATATTATTCATTAGAAGAATGCGTAATGAAAATATTCAGGTCATTTGCAACAGCCTGCGTCGCTCATCTCAACTTACGCCTTCCCGTTCTACTCCGTGGTCTGAGCGCATCCTGAACCATTAGCACCTTGATTAGTACTTACAACGTTTTAATTTTCACGCTCCGGAATGCAATCCCTTTGGACCAATCCTGTAACGCGATGCGTCCCTGCGTGTGCTTGCCAAACTCAGGAAACGTTTTGAAACCACTGGCAGCTACCGCCTCTTTCCATTGGCTGGAATTGAAATCTTCCTGCGCCGTCAAAACGCCATTCAAATAAAATTCAATTTTTCCGTCAACCTGTTTGATGCGGGATTGATTCCAGGCACCAGCGGGCTTGGGCTCGACCGAATTTAAGGGAGGATAAAAATTAAACAAAGTGCCGGGCCTTTTGGCGGGACTCATCACATAGTCCGGGTGGGCTTTGTCCAGGAGCTGGTATTCTGGGCCGGAAGACCAGGCCGTTGGAATGTCTTCGCGCTCCAACACATCGATAAAAACCCCACTATTGCCCCCTTCCGATATTTTCCACTCGAAAGCAAGCTCGTAATTCTTAAACACCTGATCCGATACCAGATCGCCATGCGCGGTCGTGTCAAAAATAGGTCGGCAATACAGTTCGCCATTTTGCGCAATCCAGGCGGAAGACACGTCACCCCGGTTGTATAAATGCCACCCTTTGAGGGAGGTACCGTCAAAAAGCAATTGCCAGCCGTCATTTTTTTCCTGGGACGTTAATTGATTGGGTACGCTTTCCTCGGAGCTACACGAGGTCAACAGGTAAGTCATAACCCCCAACGTGGTCAAGAAATATTTTAGCCGGTTTTTCATACTATGGTTTGTAAAGTGGGATGAGCCGAGTATATGGCAACATCAGAAGAAAAATCTGCAACCTGCGCTACCGCAACGCTAACTGCCCGCAAGCCTTCTCCGCCGCTGACTGCTCGGCTTTTTTCTTGGTGAAGCCGTTGCCGGTAGTGAAGGGCTCGTCTTCGACGAAAAGCTGGACGATGAACTCGCGTTGGTGTCGGTTGCCGTTTTCTTCGAGTATCTCAAAGCGGATTTCCTTGCCTTCGCGTTGCGCCCATTCTATGATGACGCTCTTGAAGTTGATGTTGTTAAGGATAATGTCTTCGAGGTCGTAGTGCGCCAGCAGTTTGTTCAGAATGAACTTGCGCGTGAAGCGGTGGCCTTTATCAAGGTAAATGGCCCCGATGAATGCCTCCAGGGCATCGCCGTACATGGACGAGCGTGAGGACATGCCCCCCCGGCGGTTGCCGTCGTACTCGATAAGCTCGTCAATCCCCAGCTTGCGGGCGATTTGGTTGAGGGATTCGCGGTTGACGATCCGGGAGCGAATTTCGGTGAGAAAGCCTTCGTCTTTGTAGGGGTACTTGGTAAACAGAAACTCGGCCACCACCATGCCCAGTACGGCGTCGCCCAGGTACTCGAGGCGTTCGTTGGATTCGCGAAAGCCCTGTATAGCCGTTGCGCGGGAAGCTGACGTATGGCGAAACGCCAGTTGGTAGACGCTCAGATTGCCCGGCTTACCGCCCAGAATGAGCTCGATAGCGTACCTGAAATTCTTATCGACCGCGCTGTCCGGCTTGAACAGCGACAGGATCGGCAAAAGAATTCGCTTCGTCAAGGCCCGGAAGGTTAAGGATGAAATTACGCTTCGAGTTTCCTGAAAATAACCGAAGCATTGTGGCCGCCAAAACCGAAGGTATTGCTCAATGCCACATTCACCTCCCGTTTCTGGGCGGTGTTGTAGGTCAGGTTGAGCCGGGAATCAATCTCGGGATCATCGGTGAAATGATTGATCGTGGGCGGAATAATGCCGTCCCGGATCGCCATGATGCAGGCAATTGCCTCGATCGCGCCCGCGCCGCCCAGCAAGTGGCCAGTCATGGACTTGGTCGAGCTGATGCTCATTTTAAAGGCATGGTCGCCAAAGAAGCGCTCGATAGCCTTGATTTCTTGTGGATCACCCAGGGGCGTGGAAGTGCCGTGGGTGTTGATGTAGTCGATTTCATCGGGCTGAATGCCCGCATCTTCGACCGCGTTTTTCATCACGCTGTACGCCCCGATGCCGTCGGGATGTGGGGCGGTAATATGGTAGGCGTCAGAAGACATGCCGCCACCGATGATCTCAGCGTAGATTTTAGCCCCGCGCGCCTTGGCGTGTTCGTATTCTTCCAAAATAAGTGCCGCACCGCCCTCGCCGAGCACAAAGCCGTCACGGTCAAGGTCGTAAGGCCGGGAGGCTGTTTCGGGCGAATCGTTGCGCTCCGAAAGCGCTTTGAGGGCATTGAAGCCGCCAACACCCGCGTTGGTAATGGCCGCTTCGGATCCGCCGCTGATGCAGACATTCATCACCCCTAATCGGATGTAATAAAAGGCATCGATCATGGCGTTGGTAGACGAAGCACAGGCCGATACCGTAATGAAATTGGGACCGCGAAAGCCATAACGGATTGAAATCACGCCCGACGCGCTATCGGCAATCATTTTGGGAATAAAGAAAGGATTGAAGCGCGGATTCCGCCCGCCTTCTGAAAAATTCATAACCTCATCCTCGAAGGTTTTGAGCCCCCCGATGCCCGAACCCCAAATAACGCCGGCTTTGTCGAGATTCAGCGAATCAGGAGCAAAGCCAGCGTCTTTCATGGCCTCGTCAGCCGCGATGACCGCGTATTGGGTGAAGGGGTCCATTTTACGAGCTTCCTGCCGGGGAAGGTAGTCGTTCATATCCAGCCCTTTGATCTCGCAGGCGAACTTTGTACGGAACTTCTCGGCATCGAAATGCGTGATGGGCGCAGCACCGCTGACCCCCGCCACCAAATTTTGCCAATAGGTAGGAGCATCGTTCCCCAGCGGCGTCAGCGCGCCGATACCAGTAACTACAACACGTTTGAAATTCATAAAACAGAAGGAGGATGAAAAAGATACGGACCGTAAAGAAGCAAAGCCCTACTTCACGTTCTCCTCGAGGTAGGTCACAGCCTGCCCCACGGTACCGATATTCTCGGCCTGATCGTCGGGAATGGAGATGTTGAATTCTTTCTCGAATTCCATGATCAACTCCACCGTATCCAAAGAGTCGGCTCCCAAATCGTTGGTGAAGCTCGCTTCGGTCGTAACCTCTGACTCTTCCACGCCGAGTTTCTCGACGATAATTTGCTTGACTTTTTCTGCGATTTCTGACATTTTATAAATGCTTTTTGGTTAAAAACGTCACAAAGTAAGATATTCCCTACCACTTTTCAAACAATATTTTGCGTATCGGTACGTAACGGGCTTTCCATTATTCTCAATAAATACTTTGATTATCAATAAATTACCCATACTATATCCGTTAAAAACCCAAAATTAACGAACTCTAAAGCCGGGAAACGTACCTTTGGGGAACATCTTGAAACCATACCGTACACTTTATGCTTCAACTTCCTAATTTAAAAAATACCGATTCCGGCAATTTCTTCCTCATGGCGGGCCCCTGCGCCATTGAGGGCCGTGACATGGCACTGCGTATCGCCGAGCGCATCGTCACGATCACCGAGCGCCTGCGAATTCCTTATATATTTAAAGGCTCCTATCGCAAGGCCAACCGCACCAAAATCGACTCGTTCACAGGCATCGGCGACCAGAAGGCGCTGGCCATATTAAAGGAAGTTGGCGAAACCTTCGGTATCCCAACCGTGACCGACATTCACGAATCGGCCGAAGCCGCAATGGCCGCCGCTCACGTAGATGTGCTGCAAATTCCGGCCTTTCTCTGCCGCCAAACCGACTTGCTGGTCGCCGCCGCCCAAACGGGCAAAGCGGTCAACGTCAAGAAAGGACAGTTTTTATCGGGAGGCTCGATGAAGTTCGCCGTGGAAAAAATCCAGGAGACCAATCCCGAAGCGCCCGTTATCCTGACCGACCGGGGTAACTCGTTCGGCTACGGCGATTTGGTGGTGGATTTCAGAAATTTGCCCGAAATGCAATCGTTCGACGTACCCGTGGTGATGGATTGCACACACTCGCTCCAGCAGCCCAACCAAAGTAGCGGGGTGACCGGAGGTAAGCCCCGGCTCATCGCCACGATCGCCCAGGCAGCCATCGCTGTGGGGGCCGATGGCCTTTTCATCGAAACGCACTTCAACCCCGCCGAGGCGAAATCGGATGGGGCCAATATGCTACCACTCGACCAATTGGAAGCATTACTGGAAAGATTAGTCAGGATCAGGGAAGCTTTGGTTTAGTGGACAATGGACTTTTGCCAGGTGATTTTATCTCAAAACTCGACAGATCCACGAACTGCTGCACCCGGGCGTCGATTTCTTCCTGCTTGAGGTTAAGCAACCGCTCGCTGCCGAATTTCTCCACGCAAAAGGACGCCATCGCCGAGCCATAAATGATCGCCCGCTTCATGCTCTCGAACGAAATATCATCGGTTTTGGCCAGGTAGCCAATAAAGCCACCCGCAAAGGTATCGCCCGCACCGGTGGGATCGAACACTTCCTCCAATGGCAAGGCAGGGGCGAAGAAAATGCGGTCGTCCTGAAACAACAGCGCACCATGCTCACCCTTTTTGATGACGAGCGTCTTGGGGCCTTTCGCCATAATAACTTTCGCGGCCTTACGCAGCGAATACTCTCCCGACAGTTGGCGGGCTTCTTCGTCGTTGATTGTCAGCACGTCGATTAGCGGCAGCACGGCTTCGAGGTCGGCCATCGCGATGTCCATCCAGAAATTCATCGTGTCGAGCATTACCAGCTTGGGACGTTTGTCCATGCGGTCGAGTACTTGCTTCTGAATTGCGGGGGCGGTATTGCCCAGCATCAGGTACTCACAGCCCTGGTATGACTCGGGAATAACAGGATCGAAATGCTCCATCACGTTAAGTTGTACATCTACCGTGTCGCGCGAGTTCATGTCCTCGTGGTACTTGCCCGACCAGAAGAAAGTCTTGCCCTCCTTCTCGATTTGCAGCCCTTCGGTATTGATGCCGTGCGATACAAGTACGTCGATCATTTCCTGGGGAAAATCGCCGCCGACGACGGCCACCAGATTATTTTTCTTGGTAAAATAGGAAGCCGCCAGCGTGATGTACGTGGCCGCGCCGCCGATGATTTTATCGGTTTTGCCAAAGGGTGTCTCAAGGGCGTCGAACGCCACAGAACCTACGGTAAGAATGCTCATGAATTCAGAATTATATATTTGGATGTCTTTTAAATTCCGCCTCCTCGTCGAAAAGGTAGCGGTAGGTGATGTGCGTTTTTTCGACGACGCCGCCCAACATTTTGGCAAAATTGATCATTTTCGGGTTAAAATCGCCGATCCAGTTCAATTCCAGGTCGGTGTATTGGTAGCCGGGCCGCCAGCATACCTTCGAGTAAGCCAGCGCAATGGCCGATTCGACGCCCTTCTGTTGGAACTCAGGAATGACGCCGAAAATAACACCGAAAGCGCGGTGGTTGGTTTTCATCAGCTTGTGGTAGAGAAATTTGAGCTTACCCAGCCAATCGAGCTTGCCGTTGACGTGCTTGAAAATCTGGTTCAACTCGGGCAGCATAATGAAAAACGCGATGGGCTTCTCCTCGTAGTATCCAAACCACATCAGCTCCTCTTCCAGGATCGGCCTCATCCGCTGCATTACCGCCCGCGACTCTTCCACGCCCATATCGGCCGTGTTCAAGTTTTTGGCCCAGGCTTTGTTATAAATTACCCGGAAATCCTCCGCAAATTTAGGTAGTTCCGCTTTTCTGACGTGCCGAAAGTCATAGCCAGGCGTCGCAAAAATCTTTTCGGCCCGGCCAAATACCGCCGGGCGTATCTGCTGACGCACCTCCGCTTCACGCATCGGCAGGTAGTAGGTATACTGCTCGAAGTAATTCTGAAAGCCGTAATCCTCAAAAAAACCGCGGTAGTAGGGCATGTGGTAGTCCATGCCGTAGGTGGGCTCTTTATCGTAACCTTCCACAAGCAATCCCCAGCGGCTATCGCGTTCGCCGAAGTTGATGGGCCCATCCATCGCCGCCATGCCGCGCGCGGCCAGCCAGTCGCGACAGGTATCGAAGAGTAGTCGGGCGACGTTCGGGTCATTGGCGCACTCGAAAAAACCGAATCCGCCCGTGGGCTGATCGTTACCCTGATTAGTTATTTTGGGATTTACAAATGCCGCCACGCGGCCTACCGTTTGGTCACTGTGGTCGGACACGATCCAGCGGGAACAGGTGCCTTCTCGCAAAAGTTTGTTCTTTTCCGGATCGAACGTAGCCCCGATGTCCTCGTCCAGCGGCCTGATCCAGTGAGGATTGTTCCGGTAAATCCTGACGGGTAACCGCAGGAATTCGCTACGCCGTAAAGGATCGTTGCCTATTTCTAGTATTCTCAATGTTGAATCGGTCCACCGAAGCGGAGAGAATAAATAAATGAGTGAATAATACGGGACGAAGGTAAGGAAAAGGCTTTTACCAACTCATGCCAAACAGCTTCGATTCAATTTTTGGCGTCCAATTGCCTACTTTTGCCTTTTAATATCGTTGACAGCGTTCTGAACCCGCAATGGAATTGGCTGTCAGCGTTGGCTTGGAAAACGCAAAGAAAATGCAGCCCTTAAAAATATACAACACCCTCACCCGCCAGAAAGACCTGTTCGAACCCCTCGCGCCACCCCACGTGGGCTTATACGTATGCGGGCCAACGGTTTACAACAACGCCCACCTGGGCAACGTCCGCACGTTCATGACGTTCGATTTGCTGTTCCGGTACCTGACGCATATTGGCTATAAGGTCCGTTACGTGCGCAACATCACCGACGTGGGTCACCTGGTGGGTGATGGCGACGAAGGCGAAGACAAGATCGGCCGCATGGCGAAGCTGCAACAGCTGGAGCCAATGGAAATCGTGCAGCGCTACACCAACGATTTTCACCGGGTCATGGAGGATTTCAATATTCTGCCGCCCAGCATCGAACCTACCGCCACGGGCCACCTCATCGAACAGATTGAAGCGGTCCAGGAGCTCATTGCCAAAGAATTAGCCTACGAATCGAACGGTTCGGTGTACTTCGACATTGATGCCTACAACCGCGCCGGCAATGACTATGGTAAGCTTTCGGGCCGGATTTTGGAAGACCTGCTCAACGAAACCCGCTCGCTCGACGGACAATCCGAAAAGCGTAATCCGCTGGATTTTGCGATTTGGAAAAATGCTTCGCCTGAGCACCTGATGCAATGGAATTCACCCTGGGGCCGCGGATTTCCCGGCTGGCACCTCGAATGTACCTGTATGAGTGCCAAGTACCTGGGCGATCAGTTCGACATCCACGGCGGCGGCATGGACCTGAAATTCCCCCACCACGAATGCGAAATCGCGCAGGGAAAGGGCTTGACGGGTATCGATCCGGTACGTTATTGGATGCACACCAATATGCTGACGGTCAACGGTCAGAAAATGTCGAAATCGTTGGGTAATTCGTTTCTGCCCGCCCAGCTTTTCAGCGGTGACCACGAACTACTCGAACAGGCCTACAGCCCGATGACCGTGCGATTCTTTATGCTGCAAAGCCAGTACCGCAGTACGCTGGATTTTTCAAACGATGCCTTGAAAGCCGCCCAAAAAGGTTTTAAGAGATTGGTCAACGGCCTTCGCATCGTGAAAACGCTGGAGTACGCGGCCGAGGAAGACGTAGCGCCAGACGAGAAGAAAAGGACCGACATTGAAGCGTCGTTGCAGGGCTTCTACGATGGCATGAACGACGACTTGAACACTTCCGTCGCCATCGCGCATCTGTTCAATTTGTTGAAGTACGTCAATATGTTATACATGAATCAATTGAAGCCAGCTGCTTTGGGCGAAGCGCTTTTCACAAAACTAAAAACACAATTCGTTATTTTCTTTGAAGACGTGCTGGGTCTGGAAGAGGAAGCCGCCGAAGGTACCGCCGTACTCGCCGGAATGCTCAACCTTTACCGCGAGTACAAAGCCGCCCAGCAGTACGATAAAGTCGATGAGGTACGTTCTTACTTCAAAAATCAGGGCCTCGTGATTCGGGATATGAAACACCGGATCGACTGGGCCTACGAAGAGTAATCTTTCATACTATGCGAAAACGTCGCTCCTACTTTGCTTATATTTTGCTGGCGGTTTTCGTCTTGGGTGGCTTAGCTTACGTGTTGTATCCTTACCTGAATCGCGAGACGCCTTCAACCATCTCTTCCCCATCAGAAATGGCTACCACTTTTGTCAAAGAAGGTGAAGTACTATTTTTGCGGGGCGATCAGAAAATCAGTAAAGTCGACGTAGAGATTGCCGAGAACGTAGACGAACGCGCTCGGGGCTTGATGTACCGCGCTTATATGCCCGATTCGGTGGGGATGCTTTTTATATTTCAGGAAATAGAAATGCAGTCTTTTTGGATGCACAACACGCATATTGCGCTGGATATTATTTACGTTGGTCCTGACAAGAAGATAGTATCAATCCAGAAAAATGCCCAGCCTTTTTCTGATAAAAGCCTCCCTTCGGAGGGGCTGGTACAATACGTGGTGGAAGTCAACGCGGGCTACGTGGACCGGCTCGGAATTAGCGCGGGGGATTCGATTTCTTTCTAAAAAAATTAATTTTAAAATACTGTTAGCGTCGATGCGATCATCTTATTATCGTCTGGCTTTTCCCATCCTCCTTGCCTTGGGTGTAAATACTCTTTTATCTTCCTGCAAAAGCAAAACTTCCTCCGACCAAACCACCGAACAAACTACGCCTATGGCATCGGCTCCTGATTTCGACGCTGACTCGGCCTATGCGTTCGTGGCGCGGCAGGTGGCTTTTGGGCCTCGCGTACCCAACACTAAGCCGCACGAGCTAGCCGGAGACTACATGGTGGCGACGTTGGAAAAATACGGCTTTGCGGTGACGGAACAGAAGTTCACGGCTACCACTTATGACGGCAAAAAACTTGCCGCCCGCAACATCATCGGCAGCTTCCGGCCCGATGCCGCCAAGCGCATCATGCTGGCGGCGCACTGGGACTCGCGGCCCTTTGCCGATGAGGATTCTACCCGTAAAACGCAGCCTGTGCCGGGCGCCAACGACGGCGCAAGCGGCGTTGGCGTACTGCTGGAAGTAGCCCGGGTGTTGCACGCAGCGCAAAATAAACCCGATCTCGGTGTTGATATCGTCTTTTTTGACGTAGAAGATTGGGGAAAATCCTCTGAGACATCCGATCCCTACGGCGGTTTCTGTCTTGGGTCGCGTTATTGGGCGGACAATCGGCATATCCCCAACTACACGGCTTATTTCGGCGTGCTGCTGGATATGGTGGGGGCTAAAAACGCCACGTTCCTCAAGGAAGGTTACTCGATGCGAAACGCGGGCGAAGTAGTGCGCGAGGTATGGAACACGGCCAGTAAATTGGGTTACAGTACCTACTTCATCGATCAGGCCGGTCCGGCCATTACTGACGATCACGTGCCGGTCAACGAGGTGGCTAAGTTTCCCATGATCGACATCATCCACACCCGCGTCAACGATCTTAGCCGCACCTTCTTCGACGACTGGCATACGACCGGTGATGATATGAACAATATCGACCCCAAGACGTTGAAAGCCGTAGGACAGACGCTTATTCAGGTACTTTATAACGAAGCGCAGCCTGTTTTGTAGAGATATGAGATATGAGATATTAAATATGAGATGGGGACTTCTGGCACTGATTCTGGTAGCAACTCTCGTTGGTTGTTCTTCGCCGCCGGATCGGTTGGGGAAGTTGGATTTGGTGAAGTGGCGGCAGGATCGGCGGGCTTGCGAGGGTATACGTCAGACGCTGGTAGCGGATTTTAAGGCTGAGCAGGCGCAGTTGATGGAAAAGTTTGCCGATGATGTCGGACAGATTCTGGGGAAACCCGACATCCACCAACTGGGCGGGCGAAACCAGAAGTACTACGTGTATTTTCTAGAGAAAGGACCGCAGTGTGACGATATCACCCAAAACTCATCTGCCTTAAAGGTAATTCTGCGCTTCAATGCCGTAGGGCTGCTGTCAGAGATTACGTACCAGAATGATTTGCCGGAATAGGTCGTTAGCTTACTATTGATGTGTTCCTCCTATCTCAATCCTGATAGTTTATAACTTATCAAGTTATAAATATTCACCTAAGGGCGGCTATTATTTTGAATGAATTAGCTGGAAACCAGAATCCGCTTTTCTACGCAAAAAACTTCTTCCGCTCGATCATTTCTTCTACGACCTCGGGTACTAAGTAACGAATCGAGCGACCGTTGCGCAGACTTTCACGAATGAAGGTCGCAGAAATATCCAGCAGCGGCGCGGTGACGAACGTGACGCGCGGATGCTCACCCAAGCGATGTGCCGCCGCGTTGGGTCGCGGATAGACGTACAGGCCGACGTGTTCCAGAATCTGTTCGTGGTTTTTCCAGTTAGGGAATTGCGCCAGATTGTCCTCGCCCATGATGAGCCGGAATTCGTGTTGCGGGTATTTTTCCAGCAGCCTGATAAGCGTATCAATGGTGTAGCTCGGCCGCGTCAAGTGAAATTCGAAATCGGTCGCTTTCAGACGTGAATTGTCGGAGATGGCGCGCTCGACCATATCAAAGCGGTCGAATTCGTGCAGTAGACTCTTATTTTTCTTAAAAGGGTTTTGCGGACTCACCACGAACCACACTTGCTCCAAATCCGTGGCAGTCGCCATCGTGTTGGCAATGATCAGGTGCCCAACATGAATGGGATTGAACGAACCGAAGAACAGGCCGATTTTCATTAAGCAATAAAATCTTCTACTAGTTTTTCAGCTTTCAGCAAAGTCTTTTCAAGGTCGTCGTTGACAAGTACCTCGTCAAACTCACCCTCAAAACTCGCTTCGTAACGTACCTTGGCCATTCGCACGGCCAATGTGGCTTCCGTCTCGGTGCCCCGGAAATTGAGGCGCCGCTTTATTTCTTCTTCGGAAGATACTTTCACAAAAATGGCCAACGCCTGCTCGCCGTAGGCTTCTTTCAACTTAAGACCGCCTTTGACGTCTACGTCGAAGAGCACGTTTTTACCCGCTGCCCAAATACGTTCTATTTCGGCTTTGAGGGTTCCGTAGTAGTTTCCGGCGTACACTTCCTCCCACTCGGCAAAGGCTTTATGCGCAATGCGGTTCCGAAATTCAACCTCCGAAAGGAAATAATAATCCTTTCCGTCGACTTCGTAGTCGCGGCACGGCCGGGTACAGGCCGATACGGAAAAAGCAAGATGCTGGGAAAAGTTGTTGAGCAAGTGCCGGACGATAGTGGTTTTACCGGAGCCGGAAGGAGCGGAAAAAATGAGGAGTTTTCCTTTCACCTTTTTAAATCAATTATTGAGTTGAGCTTTAATTGCGGCGACCAGGCGCTCAGGGCAGGGGCGACGTTCTACTTTATTTTGCAGGGATTCCTTGATGCACTTCTCGAGATGATAGGTCTTGATGCAAGGCATACACTTTTCCATATTCTGGCGGAAGTGCTCCTTCTCGTCCTCGCTAGCTTCGCCGTCCAGAATCATCTGGATTACTTTCATGCACTGAACGTGATTTTCGCATTGCTCCTTCATGAGCGGCTTGTCAATATCAGCGGAGACATCGGCGGGTTTAGATGATACATTCATCGCGGAATCGGGTAATCGTAAGACCAGTAGTAGTGATACAGTTGCTCCTATAACCGAAAGCCCCGCAAAAAAAGTTTCAGTCTTTAAGCATCGTATCCCATGGAATCGGCGTAATCTCGCAATTTTTCCTTCAAAAGATTTCGCGCCCGGTGCAACCGTGAGCGGACAGTACCGATGGGAATGTCCAGAATTTTGGCCATTTCCTCGTAGGTAAATCCCTCAATGTCGCACAGAATGATGACGGTCCTGAAATCGACCGGCAGCGCGTTGAGCGCGTTGGCTACCTCATCACCAATCATGTCCTGCACCGAATCAGTGCGCAGATCAACGGTGTGCGAGCTGTCGGCGTCTTCCGAGTTATAGGTCGTTTCAACCTCCTGGTAATCGACTTTGGCGGGCTGCTTGCTCTTCTTCCGGTAGTCGTTGATGAAGCTGTTCTTCAGAATCCGAAAGAGCCACGCCTTGGCGTTGGTACCTTGCTCGAACGAAGTGATGAAACGGAATGCTTTGAGGTACGTATCCTGCACCAGATCGTTGGCGTCATCCTCGTCGGTGGTAAGCCGGAAGGCGAAGTTATACATCGAATCTATGTGGGGCATAAATTCGCGGTTAAAAACCTCGTGTTTTTCAGTGTCCGTATAGGTTTTCTTCTTGGGAGCGTCTGACATGATAACTGACATAGGAATGCACAATTTACAAATTTTAAATTCCCTACCAAACCAAGCCGTAGGGCGTGTTATGAGCGGCGGCTGGAGTCCATAAGCAGCGATTGACCAATGGCGCAGCGGAAAGGCCAGGTATATCAAAACCGGCAAACGAACGAATGGTTATTTAATAGTGCTCTGACTGAACTAAATATAATATCAAATTTCGCGCCAGCGCCAAAAAAGGCGGCCAAAATGACAGCACCGACTGAACTTTATCGGCGGGGGAACAATTGGATGATTACGATGACAAGCGTCGTAAATACCGTACTAGCCACGATGCGCAGCAGCGTATAGCCAATGGTCACTAAACTGCTCATTTCAATAAAAAATAGTGCCGCATGGTGCAAAAAAACCATCGGAAGTAGAAAAGTGAGATACCCGCCTAGGCCGAGCTCGCCGATTGTTATTTCTATCCGGTCGGTAGCCCCTTTTGCTTCCAACTGAATGCTTATCCAGAATGGTCTGAGGTAGGCGATCAGAAGCGTAGCCGCCGTGTGCATGCCTAAGGTATTATAGAAAACGTCCACCAAAAGCCCCGATAAAAACCCCAGAACAAGCAATAGTGTCCGGTTTGCTTCGGCGGGCAAAAGCAGGATGCCTGCCACGTACACAAAGCAAAATGCGTAGTTGAACAGCACGATATCACGCATGATCAGGATCTGCAATGCCAGGTAGAGCAAAAACAAAAGGGAGTACTGTATGATCTCGCGCAGACTCATCGGGGTTCTTCTTCCAGGGGTTGCTGTAATTCTTGCTGCTCGGCTTGCAGGCGATTCTGTACTACGTATACGTACGAGAGGTTGCTAAAATCCGTCGCTACGCGCAGGTCGATGTCGTAGAAAGTCTGGTCGGGCCGGTTCCTGACGCTCGTCACGGTGCCTACCATGATTCCCGGCGGGAATACGGAGTTGAGGTTGGAGGTGACGGCCGAATCGCCTTTCATTACTTTCTTATAGCGCGACACGTCGATCATCGACACCAACGTCGGATCCTTGCTCTGCCAGCGCACCGGGCCGATTTCGCCGCTCCGCACCAGCCGCGACGATACCATGAACTGGGAGTGCAGAATGGATGTGACCACCGAAAAATGATCCGAGCATGAACGCACCCGCCCTACCACGCCCGTGGCCGAAATAACGCCCATACCGGGCGCGATGCCGTCCTCAGTGCCTTTATCGATGGTGATGTAGTTGTTGGCTCGGCTCGTCTCGACCATCACGGCCTTGCTGATCACGAAACTGAACCGGTTAGCAAAGAGCGAGTCGGCCGTATAGCCCGCCGGGGCCCCGATCGGGTCTCGCTCCTGCAATCGGGCCACCTGATCGTTAAGCTTGACGTTTTCCCGCGCCAAATTTTCGTTGATTTCGCGCAGACGGTTATATTCCTGCACCGTGTTGGACACCGTCAGGATTTTACCCACGTAGTAATTGGAAGTATTGAAATAGGTGGCTCCCCAATAAGAATTTTTCTGGACGATCAGCCAAAAGCTAAGTACTTCCAGAAGCACAAAAAAAATAAAGTTGCGGTTCCGGGAAAAAAACTCGACAAGTTGCAGCATGAATCAAGAAGGCAAAAAGTTGCCCAGAAATCGGCAATTCTAGGTAATCAGAACGGGCTTATAGAGTTTGAGATTTTTGAGTACGTCGCCCGTACCGATGACCACGGCTTTCAGTGGCTCGTCGGCCACATGGACGGGAAGCTTGCTTTTGACGGCAAGGCGCTTATCGAGGCCGTGCAGCAAAGCCCCGCCGCCCGTGAGATGGATGCCATTGCGGTAAATGTCCGCCGAAAGTTCGGGCGGCGAAATCTC
>JBBSSJ010000036.1:0-22812 GCA_038242095.1 Cytophagales bacterium | reverse complement strand
AGCCAGGAATGCAGCCGCGTGCTGCCGGTCATCGAAGCACTGCGCGTCGAATATCCCGAAGTACTTATTTCCATTGACACCTTTCGGGCTAACGTAGCGCGGCAGGCCGTGGCGGCCGGAGCGAATATGGTAAACGACGTTTCGGGCGGCAACCTGGATGAGGCCATGTTTAGGACCGTAGCAGATTTGGGCGTTCCCTACGTGCTGATGCACATGCGCGGCACCCCGCAAACCATGAACCAGCTGACCCAATACGAGAATTTGGTACCTGATATTTTACAGGAGTTAGCCCGGAAATTGGCCGTACTTCGTTCCCTCGGCGTGGTTGATGTCATCGTCGACCCCGGATTTGGTTTTGCCAAGACGGTTGCCCAAAATTTCGAGCTGTTGGCTCATCTTTCAAAATTCAGCGCTCTAAACGCGCCGTTGTTGGTTGGTTTGTCCCGGAAATCACTGATCTGGAGGAGCCTGAGTATCACACCCGAAGCATCGCTCAATGGCACGACAGTGCTGAATACGCTGGCTTTGCAAAGCGGGGCGAAGATCTTGCGCGCACATGATGTCGGAGCGGCGGTGCAGGCCGTAAAGCTTTGGGAACTGACTAGCCAACGAAACTAGAAAAAGCTTAGATTAGCCGAAATTTTCCTTTGATCTTCTATGCAAATAGGTTCATTTTCGTTCGACTGGATCGAACTTCTCGACATCGCAGTCGTCGCGTTTCTACTTTATCAGGTCTATAATCTTATAAAAGGCAGTATCGCGGGCCGCGTATTCCTGGGCTACGTGCTCGTTTACTTATTTTACTTATTGGTAAAGCGTTTGCGGCTCGAAATGCTGACCGCCATCCTGCAATATTTCATGAGCGTCGGGGCCGTGGCGCTGATCGTCATTTTCCAGCAGGAAATCCGTCGCTTTCTTTTTATGGTGGGCAAATCGACCGCTTTTTCCAACAACTGGCTGGTCAACCGATTCCTGGGCGTGCCCAATATGGATCTCAAAGCTGAACAACTCAAAACAATCGCTGACGCTTGCCGGTCGATCGCCGCCGATTTCAACGGGGCTATCGTCGTGATCAGGAAGCAGGATAGCCTGGAAAAATTTATCGAGACGGGGCACGCACTCGACGCTATCGTCTCGAAGCCTTTGCTTGTTTCGCTCTTCAACCAATACAGCGCCCTGCACGAAGGCGCAGTGATCGTGTCCAATGGCCGCATCGCCGCTTCCCGCTGCATTCTTCCCGTGGCCGATGGCAAGGAGGTTGCCGCTTCGGTAGGGTTTAGGCACCGGGCGGCCTTGGGAATAAGCGAAACCACCGATGCGGCCGCCATCGTGATCTCGGAGCAAACGGGGCGTATTTCGCTGGCGCTGCAAGGGGAGTTGACGACCAATATTCCGCCGGCAGAACTCGAGCAACGACTCAACGCGTACCTGAACAAAGATTAGAGACTTGTTTGACAGGGTAGGGAGCAAAGAAAATTTAGAAGCGATGTTTGCCTTATTTAGTATTTCTCATTACTTTTGCAAACCTTTACAAGAATTGAAAACATCATCTAATACCTAATGGCAAATCATAAATCTGCTTTAAAGAGAATTCGGGCCAACGAGACGAAGCGTTTGAGAAATCGCTACCAGCATAAAACCACCCGTAGCTACATCCGCAAATTGCGCGACACGACCGAGCACGGCGAGGCCGTAACGGTTTATAAAACGGTTTCTTCTATGCTGGACCGCCTTGCCAAGAAAAACGTCATTCATAAGAACAAAGCCAACAATCAGAAGTCGAAATTGGCCAAGTTCGTGAAATCTCTGGCTGCAGCCTAAGCGATTTTTTGCAAGAAATTAAGGACCTCGATGGCAATTGCCGTCGAGGTTTTTTATTTTTAGCCCATCAATAACCTAACCACTCATCATGCGGATACGCCTACTCCTATTTTGCTGCTTGTCGATAGCCTACGTGAGCCAAGCTCAGACCACCAAAAGACCAATCAACCACAATGATTACGACGGCTGGAAAAGCGTCCGGCAGAGCAAGCTTTCCAACGATGGCAAGTGGGTAGCCTACGAAATCAGTCCGCAGGACGGCGACGGCACACTGGTCGTGCAAGCCCCGGCCGGAAGCCAAAAACACACGATTGCCCGTGGCTACGGTGCCAATTTCTCCACCGACGGTCGATTTATGGTCGCCAAAATAAAACCGGAAAAAGAAACCGTACGGCAAGCCAAGAAAGCAAAGCTCAAAGCCGATAAAATGCCCAAGGATTCGCTGGTGATCGTGAGGCTGGCCGACGGACAAATGCGGAAGTACCCTAACACGCTCTCTTTCGCGCTGGGGGAAGATGCGGGAAACTGGCTGGCGCTCTCGGCAAAAATGCCGGAGGTGAAAAAGGATACGACCCAAAAGTCGGTCAAGGAGAAAAAAAAGAAGCAGCCTAAGGGGGATTTATTAATACTCCTCGACCTGACGGGAACCGATTCGTTAGCCTTCGAACACGTAGGTAGTTACGTAATGGCTGACCAGGGTACCCGTGTGCTGTTCTCGCGGGAAATGTTGGTCGACACGACTATCCGGCGCGGCGTATACGCATTTTCTACTAAGGATAAGCAAACGACGATGCTCGATACCAGCGCCAAAGTGGAAGAATACAAGAATTTGACACTGGACAAAAAAGGGGATCAGGCAGTTTGGATGGCCACGATGGACAGCACTAAAGCCGAAGTGAAACGGTTCTCGCTGCATCTGCGCGATTTCAGCAAAGGAAATAACATCCTCGTAGCGGATTCTTCCGCCGGAAAGCTGCCGAACTACTGGGCACCTTCGGAATACGAAAAGCCGAAATTTTCCGACGATGGGGCGCGCCTGTACTTCGGGGCCGCTGCTGCGGCCACGCCTTCCCAAAAGGATACGACCATGCTCGATGACGAATTGTCGCGAGTGGATGTGTGGTCCTGGACCGACACCAAGCTGCAACCCATGCAGGACAAGCAACGTAAGGAGATGCTGCAGCGCAACTACGCCGTATTGTACGACGTGAAAGCCCGCAAACTGGTACCGTTGGGCAGTGAGCAAATCGCCTATGTCGACATCAATTACAAGCGCAATCTGCCCTACTTTCTTGGCAAATCCTTCGAGCCCTACCAGCGCATGAGTTCCTGGGAATTGGGGCATTCGGATTTGTACTGGATCGACGCCGCGACCGGCAAGCCTGCGGTTATTGCGCAGGATGTGCTGGGCCGCTCCGAAATTTCTCCGATGGGCAAGTTTGCAATTTGGTTCGATGAGCGCGACACGCTATGGAAAGTCTATGACCGCAAGGCGAATACCATTCTCGACCTGACCAAAAATCTGAAAGTGGCCTTCCACGACGAGGAGCACGACACACCCGACACGCCTAATGCCTACGGCGCGGCAGGCTGGACCGACGACGACAAGTACGTACTGATCTACGATCGCTACGACATCTGGCGCTTCGATCCTACGATGAAGGAAAAGCCACTTAACCTGACCAATGAATACGGGCGGAAAAACAAAGTGCGGCTTCATTACCTGAAAATGACCGACGACGAAGAATTTGTCGATCTTTCAAAAAGCAACATCCTTTGGGGCCAATGGCAGGACGACAAGCAAACCGGCATCTTGCATTGGAAGATCGGGGGTGATCCTGTGCCGCTTACCAAAGAAGCGTACGCCTACCAGGAACGCTCCTTCCAAAAAGCCAGAAACGCGAACGCGTACCTTTTCCAAAAGGGAAATTTCAACAATCCTTACGAACTTTACTACACCACGAATTGGGAGGACGCCCGGCCGCTTACTGAGCTTTCGACGCAACTGTTGGGCCTGAGTTGGGGCAGCGCCGAGCAGGTTTCGTGGCTTTCCAATCAGGGCGTGAAACTGGAAGGGCTGCTGTTCAAGCCCGAAGGCTTCGATCCCAACAAAAAATATCCTATGCTGGTGTACTACTACGAGCGCAACGCCACGTCGCTTTATGAGTTCCGTGCGCCCGCGCCGAGTCGCTCCACGATCAATATTCCGTACAGCGTCTCGAATGGCTACTTGGTTTTCGTGCCCGACATCGTGTACGGCGGCGGCACCCCCGGCAAAAATGCTTACGACTGCATCGTGTCCGGGGTATTGGAGTTAGTCGATCAAGGCTTTGTGGACAAGGAAAATATCGGGATTCAAGGCCAAAGCTGGGGCGGCTACCAAACGGCCTACCTCATCACGCAAACCAACCTGTTCAAAGCCGCGATGGCGGGCGCGATCGTGGCCAACATGACGAGTGCCTACGGCGGTATCCGCTGGGGCACGGGCATGAGTCGGATGTTTCAGTATGAGAAGACGCAAAGCCGGATCGGCGGGACGCTTTGGGAAAAGCCCATGTACTACATCGAAAACTCGCCGCTTTTCTACGCCGACCGTGTGCGAACGCCCTTACTGCTAATGCATAACGACGCCGATGGCTCGGTACCCTGGTACCAGGGAATCGAGTTTTTTACGGCCTTGCGCCGGCTCAACCGTCCGGTTTGGATGCTGGTCTACAATGATGAGGACCATAATCTTACGAAGCGGCCTAACATGAAAGATCTCAGTATCAGAATGTACCAGTTTTTTGACCACTACCTTAAAGCTGCGCCGATGCCTTCCTGGATGAGCGAAGGGCGCACCATAATTGAGAAAGAACGCTGGAACATGAAGTACGACTAACTTTGGCGTTCGCTCAAATTTGTTTTATATTGCGAATAAGAATCTAAACCTTGTGGTCGTTTTTTCGATCACAAGGTTTCTTTTGGAAAAGGCAAAACCGAAAATTCCCTTAATTTTTACAATTTATCACAAAAATGTATTATTCAAGAATGAAAAAACTAGTTCTGTTGGCCGGATTGGCCGTGATGAGTGGCGGCGCGGCGTTTGCTCAAGGGCCTTCGATCGCCTTCAACGCCCGAGGTATGGTCGCTATTTCTGACGCCGACATGGCCGCTTCGGCCCTAACGGATGGCAAGCTTTTGCGCGACAATACCGTAAAAGACAAATTGACTTCTATCAAATTTCCGTTGGTGCGGGGCGGTAGCTCGATCGGTGAAATTACCGTTCCCAACTCCTCCCTGACTTATAATAAAAGTATGGCTGTGCCCAAAACGGGCGGTCTGGCGTTCGTACTCGATACGCGTAGCTCACCCGCTGAGGGGGTCAACGACTATCCCGACGTGGTGAAAGGCTTTCCCGACGGAGCCCGCCTGTACGTGGTCGACATCGTGAACATGGCCAATCCCAAGGTGCAATTCCAGTTTCCCGTGGGTAAAAACCCGACCTCCATCGACATCTATAAAAACGAGTTGATGATTTCGACGAGCGTAGCCGGTAAGGAACTGGTTTTCTACGAAACCGACGATTCCGGTAAGCCCACCCGCGCGCTGTACCTGCCCTCGACGCTTGACAGCACTAACCGGATCATCGACCTGACCTGGCATCCCACCGGCAACTATCTGGCCGTGACGCTGGAAACAACCGGCGAAGTAGCACTCTACAAAGTATTGCGCGACGGTGGTAAACTTAAGAACATCGAGATGGTAGGCAAGCCTTTCAAAGTGGGTGAGACGCCGACCTCCGGTAAGTTTTCTGAGGACGGTAAATATTATTACGTGATGGATTCTAAGGGTGCCATGGGTAAAGCAACGGGTCCCGGGGAACTGCACGTGGTGGAATTTGGCCTGACTTCCGGTGACCATAAAGTGACGAGCTCCATCCCGACGGGTACCAACCCCGGCGCCTTTGCGATCAGCCCCGACGGTAGCATGGTTGTGGTAGCCAATGACAACATGACCGCTATGGCGTGGGACAAGGCTGGTGCCGACCAGGGTAGTTCATTGACGCTCTACACGCTGGCCGAGGGCAAGTTGACCAAGGTCAACGACTACGCCTTCCCCGGCATTCTGCCCCAAAGCGTTGCTTTTGACAAAGATGGTTCTAACCTCGCGGTAGCCGTGTACGAGTACCTCGACTACGGTGGACGCACGGGTGGCGTCGAATTTTGGAGTGTTACCAAAGGCGCTACGCCTTCACTGACCAAGCAAATGGCCAAGATCAGCGTCGAGCGCGGTTGCCACACGTTGCGGGTTATTCCCTGATTTTGATTGATGATGGCAGGCCAATCGTTTGATTAATTTGCCATCAACTTCTTACAGGAAACGGGCCGAATTGTTCGGCCCGTTTTTTTGTTACATAACGAGTTGTCCAAGCCAGGTCTAACCTGGTCGCCTAATATTTAAGCAGGGTTATTTTTTGTAAATTTGCACTTTCCAGATTTAAATAGACAGACCGGATGCTCATTACAGACTGCTAAATTTCAGCGTCACCGAGTTCCGGCATTTTCAATTCTCAACTTTCAATTCTCCATTAAATAAATGATTACAGTAGAAAACGTTTCACTTCGGTACGGCAAGCGCGTCTTGTTTGACGATGTTAATATAAAATTTGTCCCCGGCAACTGTTACGGCGTGATTGGAGCCAACGGCGCGGGAAAATCCACTTTTCTTAAAATACTTTCGGGTGAAATTGAACCCCAAACGGGTAACGTGAGCATGAACCCCGGCGAGCGGCTGGCGGTGCTGACGCAGGACCAGTTTGCCTACGACGACTTCACAGTGCTCGATACCGTGATTCTGGGCCACAAGCGGCTTTATGAAGTTATGAAGGAGCGGGACGCCGTTTACGCTAAGGAAGATTTCAGCGACGAGGACGGTGTACGTGCCGGTGAGCTCGAAGCCGAATTTGCCGACCTGAACGGTTGGGATGCCGAAACCGAAGCTGCCCAATTGCTTAGCGGGATCATGATCCCCGAAGATCAGCACCACGCCATGATGCGCGACCTCAACAGTAGCGACAAGGTGCGGGTGCTGTTGGCGCAAGCGCTCTTTGGCAATCCCGACGTGCTGCTACTGGACGAGCCGACCAACAACCTGGACGTCGAGACGGTGATGTGGCTCGAAAATTTCCTGGCCGATTTCAAGAACACCGTTATTGTTGTATCCCACGACCGCCACTTCCTGGATCAGGTTACGACGCACGTCGTGGACATCGATTTCAGCAAGGTGCAGCTTTACACCGGTAACTACACGTTCTGGTACGAGTCGAGCCAACTGGCGATGAAGCAGAAGCAGGACGCCAACAAGAAGTCCGAGGACAAGCGTAAAGAACTGGAAGAATTCATCCGTCGTTTCAGCGCCAACGCCTCCAAGTCCAAGCAAGCGACGTCGCGACAAAAGCTGTT
Organism: Cytophagales bacterium; assembly: GCA_038242095.1. Classification (GTDB taxonomy): domain Bacteria; phylum Bacteroidota; class Bacteroidia; order Cytophagales; family Spirosomataceae; genus Persicitalea. Next base: position 15,547 of record JBBSSJ010000036.1, on the reverse strand, counting down.
GGAGAAAATCACCGTGGACGACATCAAACCCTCATCTCGCAAGTATCCCTACGTAGCTTTCAAGCCGGAGCGTGAGGTAGGCGATCAGATTCTTCGCGTGGAAGGGTTGAGCAAACGCGCCGAGGATGGCAGCTATTTATTCAAGGATTTGTCATTTACCGTCAACCGGGAGGATAAACTTGCTTTTGTGGGCCGTAATATGCAGGCCATCAGTACGCTCTTTGATATTCTAATGGGCGAGGCCAAAGCTGATTCGGGTACTTTTACCTGGGGCATCACGATTACAAAAACCTATTTTCCCAAAGACCCAACCGAGTTCTTTGACGTGGACCTCAGCCTGGTTGACTGGCTACGGCAGTACTCGACCGAAAAGGACGAGAGCTTTATCCGGGGATTCCTGGGTCGGATGCTGTTCAGCGGTGAGGAATCATTGAAGAAGTCAGAGGTACTTTCCGGAGGTGAAAAGGTGCGTTGCATGTTGTCCAAGATGATGCTTTCGGGTTCCAATGTGCTGGTCATGGACGATCCTACCAACCATCTCGATCTGGAGTCCATCATGGCCCTCAATAACGGCCTGATCGATTTCAAAGGCAACGTGCTGTTCTATTCCCATGATCACCAGTTCATTCAAACGCTGGCCAACCGAATAATTGAGATAGGCTCTAAAGGTACGCTGGATAAGCTGATGACCTACGATGAGTACATCAAAGACGACTACATTAAAGCTCAGCGTGAAGAAATCTACAACGGGGTTTTGGCTTAGTTGTTAGATAATCTGACAGCAGAATTAGTTTTAACATAAAAAGCCCGCCGGAAATTCTCCGGCGGGCTTTTTATGTCAGTTGGGTGAAGCTACCCTTCGTATCTGTACCCGTACTTTTGCAACACGTCGGCAGGAACGCCGTCCCATACATTGGGGCGGTTACCCATGTAGCCAATGTCGTCGATGCCTATTTTGCTGGAAAAAAAGCCTGTCGCCGTAAAATTGCGCATGTTATTAAAGAAGGCCACTCCCTGACTCATATCGGGTTTAGCCTTTTCAGGATAGGCGATATCATCCACAATTTTGAGGCGTTGTTCTTTGCTAAGGCCGGTAAAAACTTTATTAAAGCGTTTTTGCGACTCGCGGTCTAGCCATTGCAGGCCCCCTCGAAAGGGCGTCTGCCAGTAGGGCTGATCTTTCACCATGAACTCGATGAACTGCGGCACGCCCGATTGCGAAGCGCTGCCAGACTTACTATCGGCGGGGATGATGATGTCGGAGAGAATTGCCAAAGTAGCTAACTCCTTATCAGTAAAGTATTTCTCTGCCATCAGCTTGGCATCGTGGACGGCTTCTTCGGCCGTACGACCAAAACCTACCTCGGCTGGCGGGGTTCCCATCACTTTATCGAGTTCGCGACGCTCGGCCAGCAACTCCTGGGGGTTAATCGCCGCTACCCCGAAGGTACTTAGCGTCAGGGCCCTTAATGATTCTCTGCGTTTCATAGTAATGCTATTTTAATATTAAAGAATAAGTGCAGCATCAATTTTATCGATCGATCACTTAAATATTTTTCTTCTTGACCTGATCGATGATAAAGTCCGAAGCGCGCCACGACAGGGCCAGAATGGTCCAGGTCGGGTTTTTGTCGGCTTGAGAAACAAAGGCACCGCCATCGACCACAAACACATTTTTAGCGTCGTGGGCCTGGTTATGGCCATTCAAGACCGAGGTTTTGGGATCGTTACCCATGCGCGTCGTGCCTACTTCGTGGATTATGCGGCCTGGTGCGGCCAATCCGTAGTTGGAATCGGCACCCGGTTTTGTGCCGGAAGCAATACCGCCGGCGGCCTCAATAATTTCCTCGAACGTATCCTGCATGTGTTTGGCCTGCTTGATCTCGTAATCCGACCACTTGTAGCTAAATCGCAGTACCGGAATACCAAATTTATCGACGGTGGTCGGGTCGATTTCGCAGTAGTTGTCGGCCGAAGCCACCGCCTCACCGCGTCCCGACATGCCGATGTAGGCACCGTAGTAGCGGCGGTAGTCGTCTTTGAGCGAAGCGCCGTAGCCGCCCGCCTCCTTCATCTTGCCATCGGCACCAGGATACTTGCCGTTGGTATTCTCCATGCCCCACCCGAAGCCATAGCCGGGCATACCCATACCGCCGCCGTATTCGATGTGATAGCCGCGCGGAAAGTCAAGTTTTTTATTGTCGAGCCACCAGGGCGAGTAAATGTGCGCTCCGCCAACGCCGTCTTCGTTGTAGCGTTTGCGGTCCATAAGTTTGGGTACGAAGGCGCCGCGTGAGGCTCCGGTGGAGTCGTGCAGGTATTTACCCGCCACATCGCTCGAATTGGCGAGTCCATTGGGGTGGCGGGCCGACTTCGAATTCATCAGCAAGCGGGCCGACTCACAAGCACTCGCAGCCAGTACCACAATTTTACCTTTAATAACGTGCTCGGTCAATTTTTCGCGGTCGACGTACGACACGCCCGTGGCGAGGCCGGTAGTTTGATCGGTGAGCACTTCGCGCACCATCGCGTTGGTCGTCAGGGTAACGTTACCGGTCTTTACGGCCGGAATGACTAGTACCGACGATGCTGAGAAATCGGCGTAGGCTTGGCAGCCCCGGTTGCATTGGCTGCAATAGAAGCAGGACCCGCGCTCGTTGTTAATAGGCTTGGTCAGGATCGACAAGCGATTCGGATAGACAGGGACGCCCGCCTTTTTACCCGCATCTTTAAGCAGAAACTCATGCAGGCGCATTTTGGGCGGGGGTAGAAAAATGCTGTCGGGGTCGTTGGGCAAGCCATTCGCTTCGCCAAACACACCGACCAATTTATCGACCTGATCGTAGTAGGGAGCAACCGTATCGTAATCGATGGGCCAGTCTTCGCCGAGTCCGTCGATGCTTTTACGACGGAAGTCGTTAGGACCGAAGCGGAGCGAAATACGCCCCCAGTGGTTGGTGCGGCCACCCATCATCCGGGAGCGGAACCAGTCGAACTCCGTACCGTTTTTGCGGGTATAGGGTTCACCGGCAATTTCCCAACCTCCCCAGGCGGCATCGAAGTCGCCAAAGTTACGGAAGGGCGTGCTGGCCCCGCGCCGAGGCGATTCGTAGGGCCATTTGAGCTGGGTAATGTATTTCGGGTCGGCGGGATCGTAGTAACCACCCGCTTCAAGCAGCGCCACTTTGGCCCCCGCTTTCGCCAACTGGTAAGCAGCCATGCCGCCGCCCGCACCCGAACCAACAATGACGACGTCAAATTCGGTGGGTGGTTCTTTTATTTGGAAACTCATAGGTTAACTGGATTTTTATAGGATTGAATTCTAAGCTATAAATATAAGGAAAGAGAGCCCATTTACTACTGACTGACCCCTTATCTTTGCAAAAAAAACATAGCAGCGTGTCAAGTATAGGTTTAAACGTAGAAAAAGCCGGACTGTTATTGCAAAAAGGTCAATTGGTGGCGATTCCCACTGAAACGGTTTACGGGTTAGCCGCTAACGCGCTGGACAATGAGGCTGTGGCGGCCATATTCGTTGCGAAAAACCGCCCCACTTTTGACCCACTCATTGTTCATGTGAAATCGCTGGAAGCGGCCATGGATTACGTTACCCATATGCCCGACCAAGCGCGTGAGTTGACCACAGCCTACTGGCCCGGCCCGCTGACGCTGCTCCTGCCTAAGAAACCGGTAATTCCCGATCTTGTTACGTCCGGCTTGCCAACGGTGGCTGTCCGGGTTCCCGGGCACCCGCTCACGCTGGAATTACTCCAATCGCTGGATTTTCCCCTGGCCGCGCCGAGCGCCAATCCATTCGGCTATATCAGCCCAACTACGGCGCAGCACGTGGAGCAACAACTGGGCGATAAGATCTCCTATATTCTGGATGGTGGAGAATGCCGGGTGGGGATAGAATCGACAATCATTTCATTTCATTCCAAAACGCCCAAAGTGTTACGTTTGGGTGGTTTACGGCTGGAAGATATTGAAGCCGTCATCGGCAAAGTAGAAACGTCTTTGTATTCCAGTTCGGACCCGCTGGCTCCCGGAATGTTGAAAAGCCATTACGCGCCTCGGAAACCGCTGTATTTGTACGAAAATCTGGAGTTGCTGGGCAAAGAAATGGCGTCTGACGTTGGATATTTGTTTTTTAAAAAGAATAAATACCAAAATACCAATGAGAATATACTTTCTCTATCCGAGAACGGTAATTTTAAAGAAGCTGCGCAGCATCTTTTTGGCCATTTGAGAATATTAGACGCTAGTTCGGTCAAAGAAATTAGGGCAGAACTTTTACCGGAAGTCGATTTGGGCCGGGCTATTAACGATCGGCTGCGTCGGGCAGCGGTTACTCACGATAGGACCGGGCTGGCGCACCAGTGATTAGCTATGGGATATAATAACGTGGTAAATAGTCGCCTTACTATTTGGTTTTTTCTTGGCTTCTGGTTTTTACAAAGCCTTTTTACGGCTACGCATACCGAACTATATGTTGATGAGGCCTACTACTGGATGTACAGCCAGTTTCCGGCCTGGGGGTACTTCGATCATCCGCCGGGTGTGGCAGTGATGATTTGGCTGGGCAATTTCCTGGGAAAAACCGAGTTGGCGGTTAGGCTGGTGAATAGCTTGCTGATGACTGGAATTTTGGCTGTTATCTATCCGGTCGTACAACCGAGAAACGTTCTTATTTTTTGCCTGACGCTTTTTTCCTTTCTTACATTTCACTTGTCGGGGTTTATAGCTTTACCCGACACGCCCTTCTTTTTCTTTGCGCTGCTTTTTATCCTGGCTTATCGGAAATTCCTTGAAAAGCAGGACTGGTATCGCTGGGTTTTGCTGGGTGTCTCGGCGGCCTTGATGCTCTACTGCAAGTACCATGGCGTGTTGGTCATTCTTTTTGTTGTTTTGAGCAACCTGAAATTATTGACGAACTACCGTTTCTACCTGGCCGGATTGTTAGGCTTAGTGCTTTTTTTGCCACATATTTGGTGGCAGGTGAGTCACGATTTTCCGTCGCTCCAGTACCATTTGGTGGACCGCGGTTCTTCCTATCGAGTTGGGCAAACCTTAGAGTATATTTTTGGAAATATTCCTTACCACGGGGGATTGGTTTCGGTGGCTTTGCTGGTGGCTTCGTTTCGCTACCGGGCCACTAACCTTTGGGAAAGGTCACTCCAATGGAATCTATACGGAACGCTCAGTTTCTTTTTTCTGATTACTTTTAAAGGCCAGCACATCGAACCCAACTGGACGATTTTCTGCCTTTTCCCGTTGCTGTACCTGGGTTATAGGGCGGTGGAATCGGCTGGCTGGTTCCCGGGTTACCGCAAGTTGGCCTGGGTTTTTGCGGGAATTTTACTTTTGCTGAAAGTGCATTTGATTTACCCACTGGTCGATGTGAAAAAAGACCGCGTCTGGGATTTTCACGGCAGCCGTTCCCTGGCACAAAAAGTCCAGAAATTAGCCGGAGACGAACTGATCGTGTCCAATAATTATAAAACGACCTCCCTTTTGAATTTTTACACCGACCTCGATTATTACATTCCAGCCCTTAACATCGACGACCGGGCCAACCAGTACAGTATTTGGCGGCTTGATACCCTGGTGTGCGACCGGGACGTCGCCTATGTCAACCAGCGGTTGGACGGCGTTCCCGTAGCGGGACGGAGTCACAGCATCGAGAATATAACCCGAATTGAAAGGTTAACTTCGCCCAATCTTATTTTCCTACAGCTGGGAAAGTTTACTTTGGCTGATGACACACTCAATGTTTCATTGAAAATTCATAAACCCACTAACAATGATTGCGTTTATGAGGATAACCCGTCGCTGGAATTTACGCTTTTAGATGCTGAAAAGGGGATAACGAAAGACACCGTCCCATTGAATTTCAACGAAAACCCGGCCGTTGGCGAACGATACGAATACCGAATTCCATTGCAGAAAAAGCGAAACGTCGACAAGGTTCTAGTCCGGGTGATCTCGGCTAAATTGCGGGGCGGGACGAATAAGTACTTGACAATCCAAGCCGAGCACTAAACCAGCCATGAAACCCGAAATCGACTTCACCTCTCCGCCGACTTTCCTCCTCACGACGCTGTTTATTTTTTTGGGAATATTCGGCCGTTACGTTGTTACGGCTCTGCTGTTCAATGTGCTGGTAAAAGGAGCTTTTAAAGAAAAATTGGCCCATCGCGAGGTACAAACCCGTCCCCGGCGATCGCGCCAGGACTGGATCGAGATTGGCTGGTCGTTGGTGACCTCGGTACTTTTTGCGCTGGCGGGTGGCCTTATGCTGGTGGCCTGGCAAAAAGGCTACACGCAGATCTACACCGACTGGTATGACTACCCGATCGGCTGGTTCTTCGCTAGCATTGCGCTTTTGCTTTTTCTGCACGAGACCTACTACTACTGGCTGCACCGCTGGATGCACCGGCCCAAGGTGTACCGGCTGATTCACAAAGTGCACCACGACAGCATCACCACTTCGGCCTGGACTTCGTTTTCGTTTCACCCGACGGAGAGTACCTTACAAGTGATTTTCATTCCGGCGATGGCCTTCATTCTGCCCTTGCACTACGTAGCCCTTGGCGTAGTGCTCACCGTGATGACGGTCACGAGCGTAGTCAATCACTTGAACACCGAACTGTACCCGCGCGATTTTAACCGCCACTGGTTCGGCCGCTGGTGGATTGGGGCCACACACCACAGCCTGCACCATTCGCAATTCCGGTTCAACTATGGGCTGTACTTTACGTTTTGGGACAAGTGGATGAAAACCGAGAGCCCGGATTTCGTCAAATTATTTGACCAAAAAACGAAACCTGGCGAACCAGTGTCAGCCAAAAAAAGTAGGGTGAAAGTTCATTAAAAAAACTTCCTCGGTGGCCCGCGTGATGGCCGTGTAAAGCCAGCGTACAAACTCGGCGTTGACCTGCGGGTCGGGCAGGTAGCCCTGGTCGATGAACACGGCGCTCCACTGCCCACCCTGTGACTTGTGGCAGGTGAGGGCGTAGGCAAATTTGATTTGCAGCGCGTTCAGGTAAGGATCTTTACGCAAAGCCTCGGTGCGTTCCTTTTTTGAAGTAATAAAGAAATAATCCTGCATTACGCTCTCGTACAGCATTTTATTTTCTTCCTGGGTCAAGGCCGGAGCGGATGAATGTAATGTGTCGAGCATTATTTTGGCCTCAAATTCGGGCTGGTCCTCGTAGTCGGTGAGGCGGAGCACGGCGTCGGCGAAGCGCAGGCCGTGGATTTCTTCGGTGCGCTTCAATTTGAGCAATTCCACGAAGTCGCCGTTGGCGATAAAGCCCGCTGGGGAGTTCTCGTCCAGAATCGAATAGTTGTTGCGCACCACCATCAGGCGGTCGCCCGCATCGAGCTCGTCTTCGCTAAAATTGATCGTGCGGCGGATGTACTCGTTATACTGCACCGCCGACTTGTTTGAGCGTGTAATGATGATCGTATTTTCGACGCCATGCTTGTCGTAGGCGTAGCGGAGACCGTCTTCCAGCCGCTCGCCCGTCATCCTGAAAATGTCGGTAAAGGCCTTAGTATGAATCTGAATGGTCGGTTTTTCTACCGACAACTGATCGCGCAGATCGGTGGCATTTACCAATATACCCGACTCCTCGCCCTGCCGCATCACTTCGGTCAGTTCTTCGTCCACGACCGAAAGGTGGTAGTTTTTTTCGAGGTAGCTCTTGTCCAGCGCCGGGCTCAGGTCTTTGCGCACGGGCGGGAGCTGGGCCGTATCGCCCACCAGCAGGAGCTTGTTGCCGGGATTGGAATAAATATAGTCGATCAAGTCGGCAAGCAAGCTGCCCTTGCCAAATTCCGAATCGTCGCTGATCATGGAAGCCTCGTCGACGATAAAAATCGTGTCTTCATGGTAGTTTTCCTGCCGCTCAAATACGAAACTGCCCGAGTAAGCATCGGAAGTCTGCTTGTAGATTTTTTTATGAACCGTGAGCGCCACGCGCTTGGAGTAGGTCGACATCACTTTGGCCGCGCGGCCCGTCGGAGCCAGTAACACGGCTTTCAGGCCAAACTTCCGCATGACCTTGATGAGCGAACTGATGAGCGTCGTCTTGCCCGTGCCCGCGTAACCCTTGAGGATAAACGCGTCGCGAATGCGCTCCATGCCTTCCTCCTCGATGAGAAAGTCGTTCATTTTTTCGAAAAAACGCGCCTGGCTGGGGGTGGGTTTGAAGGGAAAACGCTTGGTGAGAAGTTCAGAGGGCAGCGGGTCGTAGGGATTGAGCATGAAGTTCCGGGCGGACTTGATCAGAAATTTTGGCTAAAATACCGTGATATTCTTGAAACGTTGGATTTAATAAATACAAAAACCTACCTTGTACATCCAAAAATAGATCTTCAAACCAAACAACTCATGCAAGTACATCAAATCCTCTCGGTTAAAGAAATTGATACCATCTGGTCGGTAAAGCCCGACAACACGGTCTACGAAGCGCTCGAAATCATGGAGAGTAAAAATATTGGGGCAGTGCTGGTCATGGAAAGCGGAGATATGGTTGGGATTTTCTCGGAGCGCGACTACGCCCGCAAAGGAATTCTGCGCGGCCGGGCTTCCAAAGACACGCTCATCCGGGATGTAATGACCAGCAAGGTGATCACCGTCGAGACCGAGCAGAAGTTACAGGAGTGCATGGAAATCATGTCCGAAAAGCACATTCGCCACCTGCCCGTAACCAAAAATGGCAAATTGGTGGGCCTTATCTCGATCAACGACATCGTGACGGCTATCATGCGCGAGCAACGCGCCCACATCAGGTCCCTGGAGAGCTACATCTCGGGCAATCCCTATTGAGTTTCTGAATGGTTTTAGGTAGGATTAATTCAAAATAGCCATCCTTGCGCGGGGATGGCTATATTTGTGGTCCAAAAAACCGAAGATAGCATTGGACAGGGCCAGGGAAGAAGTGTTACGCCTCTACGGCAACCGATTGAGGACCCGCGTATGCGGCATTTGCGTCACTGACGACCGCCTGCTGATGGTGCGCCATCGGGGCATCGGCGCTACCGATACCTTTTGGTGTCCGCCAGGTGGAGGAATGCAGTTTGCCGAAACCGCGCCGGAAGCGTTGCGACGCGAATTTCTGGAAGAAACGGGTTTGGTGATCGAGCCGGGCGATCTCCTTTTCGTCAACGAGTTCATTCAGCCGCCACTGCACGCGATGGAGCTTTTCTTTACTGCCAAAATTTTGGGTGGCGACCTGCTGAAAGGTGGTGACCCCGAGATGCCGGCCCACAACCAGATTATCACCGAAGTCGAACTCATGACGTTCGACCGTATAAAATCCTATCCCGCCGACGAGGTGCACCGGATGTTCCAATTCTGCCATTCGCTGGATGATGTTTTTTCATTGCGAGGCTACCTGCCGAATTAATTATGGAAGAAAACACCATTACTGCCCAGGAATTAATGCCGACCGTAAAGGTGGCCCCACCGGATTTTGACGAAAGTCGCCTTTCGGGGGCGACGTTGTGCATTGAAATCGACGCTACGCGGTTTCGGTTTTGTGTCATTGAAAGCGAAACGCTGGAATGTCAGTGGCTGGAAGACTACGCCTTTGACACGTTTTTAAACGAAGGCGAGTACCTACACAGAGTGAAAATGATTGTCAGCGGGCATCATTTTCTGACTTCCGACCAGTGGAAAGACGTCCGCGTGGCGGTCAACACCGATGCCTTCACGCTGGTGCCCATTTCACTGTTTCGCAGGGAATATGCCGCCGACTACCTCGAACTGGCGACCGGCGTTCCGCCCCAGCCACAGGACCGCGTCTTTTGGCAACCGCTTCCGTACGTCAACGCCCAGGTGATTTTTACTGTCCCGGTGCGTTGGGCGGATTGGCTTTTGGAATTGTTTCCACTGCAAAACGTATCTTTCTATCATTTGGCCAGCGCGCTGGTAATAGGGGCTATCGTAAGCCACAGTGAATACGACCAAAGTCGCCTGCTTACCGTCCATATCGAGAATAACCATTTCTCGATCATTTACACTCAGGATAAGGCGCTGCAATTCTGCAACCGTTTTTCGTACCAAAACGCGCTCGAACTGACCTATCTGGTGCTGTTCAGCATGAACCAATTGCAAATCCTGCCCGACGATACGCATGTACGGCTTTACGGGGAGGTGACACCCTTTTCTGATCTTTACACCGAGCTCGCCCGGTTTCTGCCGCATCTGAGATTTGGCAAAAATCCGAGTACCATTCGCTACATCGAAGCCTTCGAGGACATTCCCGAGCATCGCTATTTCGGCTTGCTCAATACTTACCTGATTAGTTCATAACCTTCAATACCGCTCATTTATGCCACGTATCGCGCTGTTTCCAGGTTCTTTTGATCCCTTCACCAAAGGCCACGAGGACATCGTGTTGCGGTCGCTGAACCTGTTCGATCAGGTGATCGTCGGCGTGGGCAATAATGCCAACAAGCAACGGTATTTTCCGCTGGAAATAATGCAGCGACATATTGAGGAATGTTTTGCAGGAGAGGAATATGTGAAGGTAATTGCCTACGACGACTTGACGGCCCGCATTGCCCGCGAGTTGGGCGCGCGGTTTTTATTACGGGGACTAAGGAATACAACTGACTTTGAGTACGAGAACGGCATCGCGCAAGTGAACCGTTATGTCTATGAGGAAATCGAAACGGTCTTTCTGATCACCTCACCCCATTTGGCGCCCATCAGTTCCAGCATCATCCGCGACCTGCACCGCTACGGCCAAAACGTGGACGATTTTCTGCCCTACGACCTCGCTGAATAAAGGCCTTTTTCAGGATGCGGCGGTTTCGGCTGCCTTTTTTCGGCTGGCCATTTCACCCTTTTCAGGATCGTATTTTACAAAAATGTTGAGCCAGATGATCCGGGAGGCGCGAAAGAGCACGGGGACCGAAATGAGAATGGCGAGAAACAACCCACCCAACACGTACTCGATTGGAAAGTCAAGAATAACAACGAAACCCACGAAAGCCGCAACGGTCATGGCGACGGTAAGGGCATAGCTGATGTACATCGCGCCGGTATAAAAACCGGGCTCGAGCAGAAACCCCTCTCCGCAATAGGCGCAAGCCGGATTAATCTTCTCAAAATCCTTGAAATCGTAAGGATTATTGGTTACGAAAAAATCACCTACGTTACACTTTGGGCAGGTGTTGGTGGCAATGCTATATAGTTTGGAGCCCATCAAGTTAGTGGAAAGTTGAAAAGTATAATCTGCTTAAATGTGCGAATTACATTTTTGTCACGTATACTTTTCCAGTACGGCCGATAGTTGTTGGATATTCATGTAACCCGATTGACGCCACAGAATCTTACCCGCTTTGAAAATCATCAGTGTCGGGACGCCCTGAATCTTGTATTGGGCGGCGGCTTTCTGGTTTTTGTCGATGTCAATTTTGAGAATGCGGGCTTTGCCTTCCATTTTTTTGGCGACTTGTTTCAGCACGGGCTTCATTTGCTTGCAGGGGCCGCACCATTCAGCAAAAAAGTCGACGAGCACGGGCTGCTCGGATTTTATTATTTCTTTGAAAGTGGACATAGTTTTAGGTTTTCAGGGTCTATGTTTTTTGGGATATACTAAAAGAACCACACCCACCCGAGTGGCTTGCGCTGAATCAGTAAACCTGACAGTTCGCTTGTGATTCAGGGCGTCACTTCGTCCGCTTTGGCGGGATGCCCCTGAATTTCGTGCAGGCGCTGAGCCACGTAGCGAATCGAACTGAACGAATTGACCAGCACTTTTTGCACTTCGGGATAAGCCAGCCAGGCGAGTTGTTCAATATCCTCCTCCGCTTGCGGGGCCATGGCCGAATCGTTGGTGCATTCCAGCACGTACCATTTGGTGCGTTTCAAAATGCGGCTGTTCTGGAAAGTGTAGGTATGCCAGGTCGTGCAAATTCTACCTTTTATCTTGGCTCTCACCCCCGTCTCCTCCTCGATTTCGCGCACAGCCGCCTTGCGCGATTTTTCACCCCGGTTGAGTTTTCCCTTAGGTAAATCCCACACTTTTCGGCGGTACATCAGTAGCCATTGGTTGTTTTTGAGGACCACGCCGCCCGCTGCCTTCACCACTTTGAATCGGCTTTTTATTTTCTCTTCCAGATCTTTTTTGTTCTTACACACCATCGTGACCGACAGTAAATCCTCGGGGTGGCGGTCGAGTGAGTCGACCACCTGAGCCGCGATGGCGGGCGTAACGTTAAGCAGCAGGACGTGCCCCACGAAGTCCGCCACGCGGTGTTGCGACAGCCGAAGGTCTAAGATGTGGTCATAGGCATCGGAGCGGCCGGGGTCATACTCCTGTGTCTGAATGATTTTTACCGGACGGTCGTTCAGAAATAGTATCATGGGGGCGCGTTTGGTACGATTTGCCAAAATTAAGTAAAGACTTTATCTTAGTCGGCAGGTATTATTGATAAATTTGCGCCGCTACCAATTCCCATCCCTTGGAACTACTCATTATATTGTTGCTGGTGCTGATCAACGGCGTTTTTTCAATGTCAGAGATCGCGCTGGTTTCTTCCCGCAAATCTCGCCTCGAGGCCTTCGCCCGCAACGGCGACAAAAAAGCCAAGGCCGCCCTCGACCTTGCCAACTCGCCCAATCGGTTTCTTTCCACTGTTCAAATCGGCATTACGCTCATCGGCATCCTGACGGGCGTATACAGCGGTGATAAGATCACCTCCGATCTGGAAGCGACGCTGGCCACCATTCCGTTCATCGTACCTTACCAGCACAGCCTGGCCGTAGGGCTGGTGGTGTTGCTCATTACGTTTCTGTCACTGGTACTGGGTGAACTGGTGCCGAAGCGCATCGGCCTTTCCAATCCCGAAGGCATTGCCAAGTTCGTAGCCAAGCCAATGAATATCCTGTCCAAAATCACCGCGCCGTTTATCTGGCTACTGAGTTTTGTGAGCGATCTGCTTATTAAGTTGCTCAATATCAAGCAAAACGAAAGTGCCGTGACGGAAGAGGAGATCAAGAGTTTGATTCAGGAAGGTACTTCGGGTGGTGTTTTTGAGGAAATAGAGCAGGAGATCGTGCATAACGTCTTTCAGCTCGGCGACCGGCGCGTCACGTCGCTAATGACCAACCGCCAGGAAATCGTATGGCTTGACGCCGAGGACAGCGTAGAGGAGAATAAAGCCAAAATTTTTGCCACCAAACACGCCGTTTACCCGCTCTGTAAGGGGACGGTCGACAACGTGCTGGGGCTCGTGTACATCAAAGACCTGATCGGGGAAGATGTCGAGCAAAAGCTGGCCATTCTGCCTGCCCTAAAGCGCGAACCACTTTACCTGCCTGAGAGCAACCGCGCGTACCAGGCGCTCGAAAAATTTAAGGAATACCGCGTGTTTTTTGGTTTGATTGTGGACGAATACGGTGGCCTGATGGGCGTCGTGACGATGCACGACATCATGGACGCGCTGGTGGGTGATATTTCGGAGGAAGACGAGTTCGAGACCGAAATAAACCAACGCGCCGACGGCAGCTATCTGATCGACGCGCAGTTGCCATTTGACGATTTCGTGCAGTATTTCAACGTGAGTGTATCGGATACCGACCGTAAGGACCTCGTTGGATTCAATACATTGGGCGGTTTTGCGCTGCACGTGCTGGAAGATATTCCCGAAACCGGCGAGTCGTTTACCTGGAAGAATTTTAATTTCGAGATCATCGACATGGACAAAAGCCGAATTGATAAAATATTGGTAATCAATCACGAGACCACCGAGCCCGAAGACTAAATGCATCCACAAAATCAGGAAGTCGCCCGCCGCGTCGCGACTTTGCTCCTCGCTGCCAAAGCCATCAGGCTTAGTCCCGAAAAACCATTTCAGTGGAGTTCGGGATGGCTATCGCCCATTTATTGCGACAACCGCGTGTCGCTTTCGTTCCCGGCAGCGCGCACCTACATAAAGGAACAACTTGCGAATTTGGTAAAAAACCGTTTTTCCGAAGCCGAAGCCATCGCGGGCGTCGCGACGGCGGGTATCGCCCAGGGCGCGCTCGTGGCGGATTTGCTTGAAATGCCCTTTGCCTACGTTCGCCCCGAGCCCAAAAAGCACGGCATGGGCAATCAGGTGGAAGGCAGGTTGGAGCCGGGACAGAAAGTGGTACTCGTGGAAGATCTGATTTCGACGGGCGGCAGTTCGCTCAAAGTGGTGGAAGCATTGCGCGCGGCCGACATCGAGGTGGCGGGCATGGTGGCTATTTTTACCTATGGATTCGCCACGGCGGCGCAAAACTTCGCCGATAAGTTGGTGGAGTTGGCGGTGCTCAGCGATTACGATCACCTGATCGAGGCGGCGCTGGCCGAAGGCTACATTTCACAAAAAGAACAAAACAGCCTGACCAATTGGCGGCAAGCACCCGAAAGCTGGGGGAAGTAGGGATGGGCGCAGTCGGCGGGTAGGGGGGGAAAGTTGCCCTTGATTTTTTTTGTGTTTACCTTCGGAGCCCTTTTTTGCCCCAAACCCTGCCTCATGATCGACGTTTCGCACCCCTACTTTGATGCCAGTCTCAGTTGGCTCTCCTACAATTATCGTCTACTGCTCGAGGCCAAAGACGAAAGCGTGCCGGTGCAGGAGCGGATCAGGTACCTGGCGCGTTATTCCTATCAAATGGACGAGTTTTTCCGCGTCCGCATACCGCTGTTGTCGGCGTTGCGGATTGTGAGCAAGGATATTCTCGACAAGCTTAATCTATACCCTGAGCCGCTGCTAGAGCACATCATGGAAACGGTGGACCATCAGTTTGCCAAGTTCGACGACCAACTGGCTAGTGGCATTGTGCCCGCCCTGCGGGAGCAGGGGGTATGTTTTTATTTTAAAGAACAGTTCAAGCCGGAGCACCGGGACTTTGTCTCCAGCTATTTTTCGGATAAGGTTTTTCGGCATTTGCAGCCCATTTTTCTAGACGGACGGCGGAGTTCTAAGATCACTTTTTTTGAGCCCAACCAACTTTATCTTGTATTGCGCCTGGTGCGCCGCGCCGAAATCGGAGAAACCTGGTTTGCCTACGTCAATATTCCCTGCCCGCAACTCGGGCGATTTGTGGATATACCCGCCGTCGGTGGACAGCCCCACGTGGCTTTCCTGGAAGACATCGTACGCGCTAATTTGGGCAAGCTTTTTCCGGGTTACGAGGTGCAGGATTGCTTCGCTATTCGAGCTAAGCAGGAAACGGAGTTGGCGATCGAAGACGAGTTTCCGCTGGCGCTGGCCGAGCGCATCGGGCGGCAGTTGGAGAAGAAAAACTTCGTGATCCCCCACCAATATTTTTGTGAGATGGGGATGCCGCTCGATATGAAAGAGTACCTGTCGGAGCGGCTGGGCATTTTGATGACTGAGTTTTACGAGCGGGGACGGTATCTGCGTTATCAGGATTTGGCCGACTTTCCGGAGCCAAACAAAAAGACTGAATTCGTGGTACCGGAGGCGATTGCTCACGCCGAAATCAAACCCGGAGAATCAGTATTCGACGTGTTGAATAAGGGCGATCAGCTTT
>JBBSSJ010000035.1:0-24205 GCA_038242095.1 Cytophagales bacterium | reverse complement strand
CCTCGAAGTTTGAAAGCAGTTTTCTAAAACGACTCTCATCATATCCAGTCACAGAACGCCACTTTCTTTCCGTTGTTAAACTCGTAGTTGAAATATTCATAGCACCAAAAATACATTTATATTCCTTTTGCAACAAGTCTACTATCGATTACACCGGATTTCGGTATTTTGCTACCTTGAATTATTTTCGATTTGGCGGCTGTTTAATCCTCAGGAAAAGGGATAAAAACAAAGCCCGCAAAATCTTTTTCTAAGACAAAAAGACAGCAATACTCATCGGGATTCCGGTAATTTTCTTTGAATAGTTCGACCGACTCCTCTCCTACCAAATTACGGTCGACGAACTCCTGCAAATATGAAGCGCGGTAATTCCATTTGTTGCCCATGGCCTCCCGTTCGAAGAGCGGCAGCCCAATCTCGGCATCGTCACGCCCCACCACAAACACGGGATGCTCCGAAAAACCACGCTTCCGAATCTGATACGAGGCGTCTTTCAATTGGTCGGCTACTTTGACAAAATCCTGGGAAATCATTCCGAGTAGTTTCCGGTTGACCTCTGGGGAATTGGCGTCGTCCATCAGGACGTTTTCGTTGCTATGGTTTATCATGGTGCCACTTTATTAAATAGTGTGTTTGGACGAAAGGAGGGAAAGGGGAAACGGTTAAAAGCAAGCGGCTAACGGTGCTTTCGCTATCCTGGAATTGCTAAATTAACGTTAACCTTTTTCCGTTAGCCGTTCACCCCAAAAACAACATTGCATTTCCCAGAAATGAATCACATTCTCGCCGCGAGCAATAATGTCAAATCCTTGTACCGCATCCCGAATTTACGGGCAATGTAGTTATTGGTGAGCGTCCCGTTATGGCTATACACCCCTTTCATGAACCAGCGGTTGGCATAAATCATTTCTTCGATGCCCCCGATGGTGCCCGTCTGCAAAAGGAATGGTAGGAAAATGTTACTCAAGGCCGTACTGGCAGTGTGCGCCACCCGCGAGGCAATATTAGGCACGCAGTAATGCAATACATCGCTGTGGCGAAAAACCGGCTGCTTGTGCGTAGTCATGCGGGAGGTTTCAAAACAGCCGCCCTGATCGATACTCACATCCACGATCACGGAGTTGGGTTTCATTCGCCCTACCATTTCCGCCGTCACGACGCAGGGGCTCAGCCCGTCTTCGGCCCGCATGGCACCGATTACCACGTCGGCGCGGGCGATGGCCTCGGTCAGCGTGTCGGAGTCGATGATCGAGGTATAAAGGTTTTGCCCCACGGCGTATTTGAGCCGCTGCAAACGGTAGATGTGGTTGTCGAAAACCTTGATGTCAGCCCCTACCCCCATAGCCGCACGGGTAGCATATTCTGCCACCGTCCCGGCGCCCAAAATCACGACTTTGGTAGGCGGAACGCCCGTGATACCCCCCAGAATTATTCCCTTTCCATCGTTGGCATTACTCAGGTACTCCGCTGCAATGAGCAGTACGGTACTGCCCGCGATTTCGCTCATGGCCCGCACGATGGGCATTGCACCGCTTTGATCCTCGATGAATTCGTAGCCGATGGCAGTGATTTTCTTTTGATTAAGCTTGTCGAAGTAGCTTTTTTCGAGCGAAGGGAGATTAAGCGTGGAAATAATCGTTGAACCGGCTTTGATCAATTCAAATTCTTTATCGATCAATGGCTCGATTTTAAGAATCAAATCTGCCTGGTAAACTTCCTTAGCGCTGTACACGATCCGGGCGCCTGCCTCACTGTACTCGTGGTCGGGGAAATTGGCCCCCTTTCCCGCATCCTTCTCCATCCACACTTCGTGGCCGTTCCTGACCAATATGGCGACCCCGTCGGGCGTCAGCGCAATACGGTTTTCCTGCAAAGAAACCTCACAGGGCAGGCCAATTAACAAGGCATTGGCCTCGGCCTTGACCTGCACCATAGATTCTTGCGGGTACAGGGCCGACTGCCGGGCCAAATTCTCGAAACCGGTCACCTGATTGGCGCGGGCCGGCGTGGGTACCGCTTCGACGGTGGGCTGAATTGGGGCTTGGGGGGGATCGTTGTTCATTGGGTCGCGAGAAATGGCAGACTTGCTGCGGCGGCCAGAATCTGTCGGCTTCCGTTGGGCTGCGTGGTCATCTGGATTTTAAAATAGGATTCGGGCCAGAGGGCTTCAATTTTTTCGGGCCACTCCACAAAACAGCGGTAGCCGGAGTACAAATATTCCTCTGCGCCAATGTCATAAGCTTCCACTTCATTTTTGAGGCGATAGCAATCGAAGTGATAGATTGCCTCACCGGCAACAGTCCCGTATTCGTTGACAATCGAGAAGGTTGGGCTTTGCACGGTCGACTCTACGCCCAAAACGGCACAAAGCGCTTTAATCAATGTGGTTTTGCCCACGCCCATGTCACCGTGCATCAGCCAAACCGGCAAGGAGCCGCCAGCTGCCAGCAAACGGGCCGCTACGCCGGGCATTTCGTCCAGGCTTTGGTACTGAATAAAAGTTTCTTGGGCTTTCACGGCGCAAAAATACTGATTTTTGTCCGTAAAAGCCCGATTCGTGTTTTTACAAATAAGCAAGCTAATTTCTACGCTCGTCGCTTTTTTTTCGTAAGGCATTCAGGAGCCAGTTTGCGACTTTATCCGCAGCCACCTGTTTACTGACTACCATTTAGAACGGAAACCAAGTTTGGAATCACAGCGCTTGCTTTTAATAAATTACATGGATTGGTTTTATTGAAATGTCTATCTTGAATATGGGTTTCGTTGAAAAAATATTCGCCTGTTTTTTATTAAAAATATCTGAATCCAAACTTTACCTAGTATTATTCGACAGAATCATCGATCATTTTAATCTATATACTTACCCAATCACCATGCGAATTCTCAACGTAGGCCTGGTAGGTTTTGGCCTGTCAGGCCGCTACTTCCACGCCCCCTTCCTTTCCGTCAATCCGCGCTTTCGGCTCAAAACTGTGGTCGAGCGGTCAAAGAACGAAGCCCAGGATTTCGATCCCACGATCGAAAATGCCCGCTCAGCCGATGAACTGCTGTCTGATTCCGAAATCGACCTGGTGTTTATCTGCACGCCCAACGATACCCATTTTGAGTACGCGATGGACGCCCTCGAAAACGGCAAACACGTCGTCATCGAAAAGCCATTCGCCAACACCGAAGACGAAGCCCGCCAGTTGTTCGAAGTGGCCGAGCGCACCGGTTTGGTGTTGACGGCCTACCAAAACCGCCGCTGGGATTCGGATTTCCTGACAATTCAAAAACTAATCTCGGAGAACAAACTGGGCGACGTGATCGAGTACGAGAGTCGATACGACCGTTACCGGCCTCTTGTGGCGTCCAATACCTGGAAAGAACGCGCGGCGGAGGGTAGCGGCAACGTGTATAACCTTGGTCCCCACCTCATCGACCAGGCGCTCGTGCTTTTCGGCGCTCCGCAGACCGTCACCGCAACGATCAAAAGCCTGCGCGGCGAGAGCGACGTGGACGACTATTTCGATATTCGGCTGGGCTACGAAGACAAACAGGTAATCGTCAAATCGAGCTTGCTGGTCTATGATCACCGCTTGCGCTACGCCATTCACGGCACGGCGGGCAGCTTTATCAAGCCCGGCCTCGACGTGCAGGAGGAAACCCTTCGGCAAGACGTGCTGCCCGATGCCGACGATTGGGGTCTCGAACCTGAGAACCGGTGGGGCACGCTGTATTCGCCGGATTTCACGGGGGTAGTGCGCAGCGAAAACGGTGACTACATGGCGTTTTATGATGCGGTCTATGATTCCATTGTCGACGGAAAAGCGCCCGCAATCACGCCGGAGGAAATTCTGCGCACGACGCGGGTGATCGACCTGGCGTTCGAGAGTAATGAGCGTCAGACGACTATCAGCTTTTAAAATAAAATCTATGAACATGCAGGAAATACGATGGGGCATGATCGGTTGCGGCGACGTGACCGAAAAGAAAAGCGGACCGGCTTTCAACCAAATTCCGCATTCCAAACTAGTGGCTGTAATGAGCCGCACGGCAACCAACGCCGCCGACTACGCCCGGCGACACGACGTACCCAAATGGTACGACGACGCGGATGCGCTCCTCAACGACCCGGAGGTAAATGCGATTTATATCGCCACGCCGCCTAATTCGCACCACGACTACACGCTGCGCGCCCTTCGGCTGGGCAAGCCCGTTTACGTAGAAAAGCCGATGGCGCTCGACGCACGCGCGTGCAACGACATGGTACAGGTCAGCGAACAAACGGGTGTACCGCTCTTCGTGGCCTACTACCGCAGGGCGCTGCCCTATTTTTTGAAAGTCAAGGAATTGGTCGATGCGCGGGTAATTGGCGACATTCGATTGATAAACATCGCGTTGCATTGGCCGCCCAAGTCCGCCGAAAAGAGCGCGGCTGCGCAACGGCCCTGGCGTGTCGATCCGGCCGTTGCGGGCGGCGGGAACTTTCATGATTTGGCCTCGCATCAATTCGATTTTCTTGATTTTGTTCTGGGACCGATGCAGGAAGCCCGCGGCCTGGCGCGCAATCAAGCCGGCTGGTACGAGGCCGACGATGCGGTGATGGCTGCTTTCGAGTTCGAGTCGGGTGTACTGGGAACCGGGAGCTGGTGCTTTACAGCCAGTGAATCCCAGCGGCTTGATGAGACTTACCTTTTAGGTACAAAAGGAAAAATCATCTTTTCGTTTTTTGAAAAATTCACCATCCGGGTCGAAATCGGGGACGAAGTAAAAAACTACGAGCTCCCCTACCCTTCGCCGGTCCAGCAGCCGTTGATCGAAACGGTGGTGGCCGCATTGCGGGGAGAAGGCACTTGCCCCAGCACCGGAAAATCAGCGGCGCGGGCCAGTCAAGTTCTGGATTGGATTACCCGGGGTTGAGCGCTCATGCGCTCTTGTTTGGTCATGCACCGATTAAACCATAGCTGCTTGCGTCACTCCCACTATTGGCTCCCTAGCCATTAATATAAAGAAAAATCATGAGCCTCTCCCGTCGCCAGTTTCTCAAATCAAGTGCCGTCTCATTGGCCACGCTTCCCTTGATTTCCCGGCCGGAAATAAAGGTGTACCATATTGGTTTACAGCTGTACTCGGTACGGGACGACATGAAAGCCGACCCGATCGGCACGTTGAAGAAGGTGGCCGCGATGGGCTACAAGGACGTAGAACACGCCGGCTATCAGGACGGTAAGTTTTATGGCTTTGGCATTTCGCAATTCAAAGAAATTCTGGAAGATTTGGGTCTGAAGATGCCTACCTCGCACGTAGTTTTTCAAGAAAAAGATTGGCTGGATGGTCAAAATGACGTCAGTGATACGTGGAAGGCCACCATTGAAGACGCAATAGCCGTTGGGCAGGAGTACCTTTTTTCACCCTGGTTTGCCTGGGATATTAAGCAGCCGGAGGAGATGAAGCAAGGTGTGGCGGCTTACAATCGTTGCGGTGAAATAAGCCGGGCGGCCGGGTTGCGCTTCGGGTTTCATAACCATACCATCGAATTTGAGACAAAATATGAGGGTCAGCCGGTGTTCGAGTACATGCTGCGCAACTGGGATTTGACCTACGTTTGCCAGCAGATGGACCTCTGCAATATGGCCATTGCCAATGCCGACCCCATGGACTGGCTGCGGCGCTACCCACACCAATTCGAATCGCTGCACGTAAAGGACCGACTTGCGGGCCAGGATGCCAGTACACACCTGGGTGAGGGCACCTTACCCATGGGGGAGATTCTGGCTTTCGCCAAAAAACACACCCCCGTGAAATACTGGATTATTGAGCAGGAATCTTACGGCCGAAAAACCCCTTTGGAAGCCGTGGCCTACGATTTAAAAAAATTTAAAGAGTATGGGTTCGGGAGCGGTGTTACGTCGATCGGCGGGTTTCGGTAGTTCACATCCTCCTTCCCATTTACACCGCTACCGGTGCCTTAATGGCGGGCCAGGGATCGTAGTTATCCAGCGTAAAGTCTTCATATTTAAAGTCAAGAACCTTTTTAATGTCAGGATTGAGCCGCATGGTAGGCATGGGCAGAATGGCCCGGCCGAACTGCTGCTCCACCTGGTCGAAATGATTGAGATACAAGTGCGTGTCGCCACCCGTCCAGACAAAATCACCGAGCCCGAAGCCGCATTCCTGTGCGACCATCATCGTAAGTAATCCATAGCTCGCGATATTGAACGGCACCCCCAGGAAAACATCGGCGCTGCGCTGGTAGAGTTGGCAGGAGAGTTTGCCATCGGCCACATAAAACTGAAACAATGCGTGACAGGGCTGCAAAGCCATTTGGGGCAAATCTGCCGGATTCCAGGCCGAAACGATAATTCGCCGCGAGTCGGGATTCTTTTTTAATTGGTCCAACACTTCCTGAAACTGATCGATCTTACGGCCATCGGGCGTTTCCCAACTCCGCCATTGCCGGCCGTACACCGGTCCGAGATCACCGTTTTCATCCGCCCACTCGTCCCAAATCTTGACTTTATTTTCTTTGAGGTACTTGGTATTAGTATCGCCGGCCAGAAACCACAGTAATTCGTGAATGACTGATTTTACGTGAATTTTTTTGGTTGTCACGAGCGGAAATCCGGCCGCCAAATCAAAGCGCATTTGGTAGCCAAACACGCTGATGGTCCCGGTCCCGGTGCGGTCCGCCTTCCGGGTGCCGTGGTCCAGCACATATTGGAGAAGATCGTGGTATTGCTGCATTGGATGTGTAATCGTGTAATGGTATGATCGTGTCATTATAAAACATGCAACCCTTTATCATTCATCACTATTTCTACGCTATGCGTGATTCTGGCGGAAGCTTCGAATTGGGCGGTGGCGGAGCAATATTTTT
The DNA here is from genome assembly GCA_038242095.1 of Cytophagales bacterium. GTDB lineage: Bacteria > Bacteroidota > Bacteroidia > Cytophagales > Spirosomataceae > Persicitalea. Next base: position 17,346 of record JBBSSJ010000035.1, on the reverse strand, counting down.
CCAGGGAAAGCTTTACGGCGCGGTCGAGTTTGTCGTGGTCGAGGCTGTTGCCTTCTAGGATGAAATGCAAGTTGATAGCGCGGAACGGCTTGCGCATGGTGCCGGTTTCTTGCTCGCGCTCGCCTTCGGCCACGATGCGGAAGCCGATAACTTCCTGCCGCTGTTTTTTCAAAATCATCACCATGTCGATGGCGCTACAGCCGGCTAGTCCCATCATGAGCAATTCCATGGGTCGGACGCCCGCGTTGTGACCGCCGATTTCGGTGGAACCGTCGATCTGAATCTCGGCTCCCGAGGAGCCTCGTCCCACAAAATGAAAAGCGTCGTCGACGCGGGTAAGTTCTATTTTCATAATTGATAACTTCGATAAATAAGGTTTTACAAAAGTCCGATTACTTTTTGAAAGCATCAAGTTTCAGTATTTATCGGTAGCGATGATTGGGTCTTACCAAGTTTTTGGGCGTAAAAATCATTATTATTGCGGTTTGGAATGCTACAAAGTGCAAAGCACCAAACGTCCACAAAGGCAAAGGAGCAGCGTGCTTTACGGTGTGAGAACAAATACAATCCAAGCCAAATAACTAAACCCTAAACAAATAAACAACCCACTATGCAAGATAGAATTGCTGATCTCCGGCTGGCGGTGCTCATCGACGCCGACAACGTTCCTTCCGCCAATATAAAAGGAATGATGGAAGAGATCGCCAAATATGGCACCCCCACTTTTAAGCGCATTTACGGCGACTGGACTAACCCCCGCGTTTCCAACTGGAAAGCCGTTTTACTCGACAACGCCATCACCCCCATTCATCAATACAGCTACACGACCGGCAAAAACGCTACCGACTCGGCGATGATTATCGACGCAATGGATATTCTTTATACCGGACGGGTCGACGGATTTTGCCTGGTTTCCAGCGACAGTGATTTTACCCGATTGGCCATACGGCTACGCGAGGCGGGTATGAAAGTATTCGGGATGGGCGAGCAAAAAACGCCTTCGGCTTTCACTTCGGCCTGCGATCGGTTCATCTATATCGAGATCCTGGCTAAGCCAAAGGTTCCCAAAACGGTGGCCAAAGCACCGGAGAAAGAAACAAAAACGCCCGATGACAAGGTCGATGCGAAATTGTTGGCAATGCTTACCGATAGCGTGGATGACCTGGCCGACGAGGATGGCTGGACTTTCCTGGGTGAATTGGGAAATCTCCTCATCAAAAAGCAGCCTAGCTTCGATGCCCGCAACTACGGATACAACAAATTGCTGCCGCTTATCAAGAGTTATAGGCAGTTCGAGGTAGACGAGCGTCCCACCGGAAAAGGGAATATTCGTCATGTGTTTGTGAGAAACCGTTAAAAGTGCCATAGCCTGGCGGACCAGATGTGGGTGAAAGGCGTGCAGCCTGGCATTGTAAAAAATATAAACAGCCGGGTGGCGTTAAAACCTAAAAAACGTTTTTATGAATATTCTGTTGAGTTTACTTATTTTGCCCGCCTGTGTGCTGTTTTCCTGCGCCCAGCAATCCAACCACGATCAGGCGTTCCTTAGTATTGGACCGATCGAGGGCATTTACGAAGGGTATCGCTCTCAATTCTCAGACCTCCAACCCGTATCGGATTCCACCCGCATCAAGTTGAAAGTCACCCAACAGGCTGGCGGGAAACTTGAAATATTGCAAATCGCCCCCAACGAGTTCAAGTACGTAGTCAACCTGAAAAATGGACGCTTCACCTACGATTTAGGATTAGGCGAAGCGGCCTGCGGCGTCACGCATATCAGCGGGGAGGGATATTTCCAAGGCGATCGGTTGTACCTGCGCGAGAAATCAGAATGCAAGAACGCTAAATCCGCGGGTGCCCATTTCATTCAATTGCGCGCTCAGAAAAAGTAGTTTATAGACACCAAATTCAACAGAAAAACAAAATGTGGACCGAAAAAGAGAATAAACTTTGCCGTGACTTTACCTTCCAGGACTTTCGTGAGGCCTTTTTGTTCATGACGAAGGTAGCAGAACTCGCCGAAGCCCAGAACCATCATCCCTGGTGGTCCAATGTGTACAATAAAGTGAGTATCGAGTTAACGACCCACGATGCGGGCGACACCGTCACCGAAAAAGACCGCCAACTGGCTGCTGCCATCGACTTGGTTTTGGCCGACAAAACTGCCTAGATGAAGCTCTATTTGGTCCCGACGCCTATTGGCAATCTGGAAGATATCACGTTACGGGCCATCAAGGTATTACAATCCGCTGACCTGATCCTGGCCGAAGACACACGTACTTCGGGCCATTTGCTGCGGCACCTCGAGATCAGCAAGCCGATGCAGAGCTACCATGTCTACAACGAGCATCAGACCATTGCCCGGCTTACCGACCGACTGCTGGGCGGCGAAACGATCGCGCTGGTGTCCGACGCTGGGACGCCCGCTATTTCCGATCCGGGTTTTCTGCTGGTGCGGGAATGCATCCGATTGGGCATTGCAGTCGAGACGCTCCCAGGTCCAACGGCCTTCGTACCCGCTTTGGTTAACTCGGGTTTGCCCGCTGACCGCTTCACCTTCGAAGGATTCTTGCCCCACAAAAAAGGCCGCCAAACTCGCTTAAAGGCATTAGTAGAAGAAGACCGTACGATGATTTTTTACGAATCACCCCATCGGCTGTTAAAATGTCTGGAACAATTTGCCGAGTATTTTGGCGAGGATCGGCCGGCGAGCGTTTCCCGTGAACTGACCAAGCTTTACGAAGAGAACGTACGCGGCACTTTGCGCGAGATTATCACCCACTTTGCCGCCAAAACCGTCAAGGGCGAAATCGTCATCGTCGTTGGGGGAAAGTAAATAGTGATGAATTATGAGAGGTCGATTGCTATTTCTTCCGCTTTTGTTGCTGCCCTTCTTCTCTATCGCGCAATTGCGGTTGAGCCCGGAGGCCAAGGTAAGTTTGATCACCGTAGGGCCGGGCGACGAGTTATATTCTGGCTTTGGGCACAGTGCATTATGGATTTACGATCCGGTGCTGCAACTCGACCGCGCGTATAGGTACGGTACCTTCAGTTTCGAGACGGGCAATTTTTACGTAAAATTCCTGCGGGGAACCCTGCCTTACACGATTTCAGTCGCGCCGCTGGCACCTCAGCTTTCTTACTGGCAAAGTGAAGACCGCTCGGTGCGGGAGCAGGAGCTGAGGCTTTCATTGCCACAGAAACAAAGGCTCTGGGATTATCTTGAAACCAATCTTTTGCCCCAGAATCGTGAATACCAATACAAGTTTTTTTACGACAACTGTTCCACTCGTTTGGCCGACGCGCTGAAAGCCGCCGCCGGCGACAGCCTTGTTTTTCCTGGCTATACGGTTGAAAAAAGGAGCTTCCGGCAGTGGATCGACAAATACGCTTACGTCCAGAAGCCCTGGGCCGATTTCGGCATGGACCTCGCCATTGGTTTGCCGTCGGACGAAGTGGCCACGCCGGAGCAAGCCACCTTTCTGCCGGATAATTTGAGTGAGGCCTTCGACGAGGCAACGGTTAAAACGGACAGTTCGGAAGTACCCCTGGTGCTATCGACGCGAGACCTTTACTCGGCCACCCCGAGCGTGCAGGCCTTTTGGCTTACGCCTAAACTATTTTTCTGGGCGCTGGCGATACTGGTGGCGGCTTTTACGTATTGGCAAGTCAAGAAAAATAATATCAATTTTATGCTGGATAAAGTACTATTCACCGTTGTCGGCTTGACGGGGTGGCTAATTGTGTTGTTGTGGCTTGGCACCAATCACGGCGTAACGAGCTGGAACTGGGATATTTTGTGGGCTTTCCCGCTTTGGGTACCGCTCATATTTATGTTTTCCAAAAACCATATACCGGCTTGGTTCCAATGGTTTTTGTTGGGTTATGGTGCCCTGTTGCTCAGCTCGACGGCTATTATTGAAAAGCATAATCAGGTACTGATTCCTATACTCCTCCTCCTGATTATACGGGTGTATTATCTGAATAACGCCCTCACGTCAACCCCTGCCCCAACTACCCATGGATCTTGAGAAAATCACCGGACAGACCATCACGCTTGTACGGGAAGTATCGACTTTCATCCAGGAGGAAGCCCGAATTTTTGGGCAAGAGAAGGTCGAGTACAAAGATGTAAATAACCTGGTGTCTTACGTGGATAAAGAAGCCGAGAAAAAACTCGTGGCCGGCTTGAAAAATATCCTACCCGTGGCCAGCTTCATCACCGAAGAAGGCACCACCGGTTTGGCCCCCGACCTGGATGCGCTCAATTGGATCATTGACCCGCTGGATGGCACGGCTAATTTCGTCCACGGGTTACCGATTTATTGCGTGAGCGTTGGACTGGCGCGCGGTAAGCAACCTTTGGCGGGCGTAATTCACGAACCCAACCTCGATGAGATGTTTCACGCCTGGCAAGGCGGTGGAGCCTGGTGCAATGGCCGGCGGCTTCGGGTTACCGAGGCAAAGCATTTGGGCGAAAGTCTGCTGGCGACCGGCTTTCCTTATTACAAGTTTGACAAGCATGATCGTTACATGAAGATTCTGGAAGTATTCATGCAGAAAACGCATGGCGTGAGGCGCCTTGGGGCAGCGGCAGTCGACCTGGCCTACGTGGCAGCGGGGCGGTTCGAGGGTTTTTACGAGTACAACCTCAACTCCTGGGATATGGCTGCCGGCGTGCTACTAATTCTGGAAGCCGGCGGTACGGTAACCGATTTTACGGGAGGAGACAACTATTTATTTGGCGGGGATCTGGTTGCGGGCGGACCGGTACACGACGAATTATTGGCAGTAATTAAAGAAATATTCTAATTATTTAAAAAATAAACCTTTATTTTGGGAAGAATATTGATGGCACTAGGTGAGCTAGGCGTTTGATTTCAATACACAACGACGATAATATAGATTGCACTCTATCACACAACACCATGGCCAGTTTAATTGAACTAGACACCTTCCATTCGGAATCGGGAAACCTCACCGTGTTCGAAAAAATGATGCCCGGCACGATTAAACGGGTATTCTATATTTATGGCGCCGGGGATATTCCCCGAGGCGGACACCGCCACCACAAAACCTGGAACGCACTAATTTGCATGCACGGGCAATGCCGCGTGTACGTAAACGACGGACACCAAGAAAGCCACTTTCTGCTAAATAGCCCCAGCACCTGCCTGATACTTGAACCCCAGGATTGGCATACCATGGAAGGCTTTTCAAAAGACGCCATTCTGCTCGTGCTGGCCAACGAGTACTACACCAAAAGCGACTACATCGATGCCCCTTATCCCGCTTTAAAGCATAAACACGCTGTTTCGGAATAGCGAAGTCCAGTGGCAGCTTATTCTGTGCAGGCTCAAAAACTTCGATACATGATTCTATTTTTGGACTTACAGCAAATCAATGGCCCCCATCAGGAGGCCATCGAGGTGGCTGTGCAACGCGTAGTCAGGTCGGGCTGGTACGTACTCGGCCAGGAACTTGAGGCATTCGAAACCGCATTTGCGGATTATTGCCAGGCCCCCTATTGCGTGGGCGTAGCCAATGGGCTGGACGCACTCCAGCTTATCTTACAAGCCTACGATTTTCCAGCGGGAAGCGAGGTCATCGTACCCGCCAACACATACATCGCTTCGGTACTTTCCATAAGTTTTCTGGGACTTACGCCGGTGTGGGTAGAGCCTGATCCGCACACTATGCTGCTTGACCCGGCCTTGATCGAGACAAAAATCACTGATAAAACCAAGGCCATCATGCCCGTCCATCTTTATGGACGAAGTTGTGACATGGCCCCGATCGAACGCATCGCCCGGCAATACGGATTGAAAGTGATAACCGATGCGGCGCAGGCCCACGGGGCTCGCTACCGGAGCGATCGAGGCCAAATCCTGGGCGATGCGGCCGCGTTCAGTTTTTATCCCACCAAAAACCTGGGTGCCCTGGGCGATGCCGGGGCGGTAGTGACGGCAGATGCAGAACTGGCCGATAAAATCCGGCATTTGCGCAACTATGGCTCTCGCCTAAAATATGTAAATGAATACCAAGGCATCAACAGCCGACTTGACGAAATACAGGCGGCCGTATTGACTACCAAACTCCCCCACCTCGAAGCAGAAAACGACCGCCGAAGGGCCATCGCCCGGCAATACATTGCCAGTATCCACCTATCAGGGTTAACCCTGCCCCCTGCTGACTCGCTGGATGACGACGTTTGGCATCTGTTTGTGGTCCGGCATCCAGAGCGGGAAGCGTTTGTAGCGCACCTCACCGCCCAGGGCATCCAGACGAACGTCCATTACCCCCTGCCCATTCACAAGCAAAATGCCTACCGGGCCTACCGCCATTTCGAATTACCCATTACCGAAAAGATTCATCGGGAAGTGGTGAGCTTGCCGCTGAATACGGTCATCACTGATGAGGAGGTGGCTCAGGTCATAGCGGCCGTCAATCGCTTTGATACTTCTTCGCTTTAAAAACTTGTGGTCCCTTTTTTCAAACAGTAAGTATCCTTGCAACTCTCCGTTATCATCCCCGTTTACAACAGCGAAGCCAGCATCGGTCCTTTAATCGAACGGCTGGAAGTTGCTTTGTCGGCTACAGACTATGAGGTAATCCTGGTCAACGACAATAGCCGCGATCAGTCCGAACGGGTAGCGACGGAACTCGCACAGGCGCTCGGTAAGGTTAAATTCATTTCGTTGCGCCGCAATTTTGGTGAATTCAACGCCGTGATGTGCGGCCTGAATCATGCCCAGGGCGACTATTGCGTCATGATCGATGACGACTTTCAAAATCCACCGGAAGAGATTCTAAAACTGCTGGATACGGCCAAATACGGTGATTACGACGTAGTATACACTTACTACGATAAAAAAGAACACGCCCGCTACCGCAACCTGGGGAGCAGTCTGGTGAACTGGCTCACCAGCTACCTTTTGGACAAGCCCAGGGACTTGTACTTATCCAGTTTTAAGCTCATAAGCCGCGAAGTGGTGCAGGAAATTATCAAATATACCGGCCCATATCCTTACATCGACGGGTTATTATTTCGCGTGACGCGCAACATCGGCACCGTGCTCGTAACCCACAACAAGCGTGAGACCGGACGCTCCAACTATACACCGCGCAAGCTTATTTCGCTTTTCCTCAATATACTTTTTTGCTATTCCGCCCTGCCCATCCGGCTATTCCTGCCCATGGGGTTGGGCCTGGTCGGTTTGGGAACCCTTTTGTTATTATTCCTGGCCGGGCAATGGGTCATCGGTCCTGATCCCAAGGGGTGGCAAGTCGTTACGGCCACGCTGCTGTTTATCGGGGGCGTTCAATGCACTTTGTTGAGTGTGCTCGGAGAGTACATCGGCAAAAGTTTCATGGCCCAAAGCGGCCAGCCCCAGTACGTGATCAAAAAAATAGTGGCATGATCGAAAACCGCGACGAGTACCGGCGCATGCACGAGGTAGAACGGCAACTGTGGTGGTACCAGGCGCTGCACGGTAAAATTCTGGCCGAGATTGAACGTCGGTTTGGCGACCGCAGGGCCGGTATAAATATTCTTGATGCCGCCTGCGGCACGGGTGGCCTTTTGTCGGTGCTGCGCGATCGGGGATACCCCAATCTCGTCGGCTTCGACTATTCCCGCCACGCCATCGACTTTTCGCGCGAGCGCGGTTTGGTGGTGACCTTTGGCGACCTTAAAAACGTGGCTGACTTTCGTGCCGGCGACACCTACGATGTGATCATTTGCAATGACGCGCTCTATTTTCTTACAGATCAGGAAATCAAAACTGCGCTTGCGGCATTTCGGGAACGCCTGAATCCCGGCGGTATCCTGCTAATCAATATCCACGCGTTCAACGCCTTTGCCGGAACGCATGATGTGGCCGTAGGCAGCACCCGACGGTTTACCCGCACCGATTTCGCGCGGTACGCGCAGGCCTCGCAATTGGATTTGGTTCAGGACACCTACTGGCCCTTTTTTCTATCGATCCCAATTTTGGCCGTACGGCAATGGCAGCGGTTTCAGTTAAAAAAAGGCCAAGTCGATGGCCAAACGCTGGAATCCGACGTCCGATATCCCGGCGATGTGATCAATACTATACTCAAGTCCATAACGCGGATGGAGCAGAAAGTGCTGCCACGCGCCCCTTTTGGCAGCTCGTTATTTATGGTTTTACAGGCCGGGCAATCCGGCGATTTGTAAGCCGACCGGATTCTTTTAGCTAAATTCGTGTTTGAATAGCAGTACCGGATTCCAACCGTTTTGCCACCTTTTTGAAAACCATATGAACGACCTTGAATCCCTCCGCTACCCCATCGGACATTTTGCTGAAAGCGAGACGTATTCAGCCGATGAGGTAAAATCCAATATTCAAATTATCAGCGCGCTGCCTTCCAAGTACATCAACCTGCTGGGTAGCTGGGACGAAGAAAAGCTGGACACGCCTTATCGCCCCGACGGCTGGACGATCCGGCAGCTGGTACATCACGTGGCCGACAGTCATATCAACGCCTATGTTCGCTTTCGGCTGGCCCTGACCGAGGATAACCCCACCATCAAGCCCTACCACGAAGACCGCTGGGCCGAACTACCCGATGCCAAGTCGGCCCCCGTCGACCTTTCACTGCAACTTATGAAGCAGGTGCATCTACGCTGGGTGCTACTGATGAACTCGATGAATTCCGACGACCTGGCCCGGACCTACCATCATCCCGAAACTGATCGCTCGGTTCCTCTCGCGGAGGTAATTGCCATGTATGCCTGGCACAGCGAACACCACTATCAGCAAGCCTTTGACCTGTCCGATCGGATGGGGTGGCGTTGATTATGAAAAAATTTAAAGCTTAGTCCTATGACACAGCAAATAGTCGTGCTCCTCATTTTCCTGGCCGCCCTCGGTTACCTGGGCTGGCGTTCGTGGGTTTCGTTTCGGCGCACCGAAACGGGCGGCTGTAGCAAAGGTTGTGGCTGCGCTACGCCCGAAAAATCGGCCTGAAGCCCGCTTATTTTTGGCGCTGCCCGGTTGCATTATATGCAAATAGCCTTTCCCAAAACTTTCTTTCCCTACCTGGTAGCTGCTTTGTTGGGGCTGGCTCTAGCGGGTACGGCCGCCTGGCTCAATACCTACAAGAAGGGTTTTCTTGATAAAATCGAAAAGGCTGCCGGAGAAAATCTTGAAGGCCAACTCTCGGTGGGCGACATCGGCTTCACCCCCTTCCGACACGGCATTGGCTTTACTTTCACCTGCTACGACGTCAGGCTCGAGGGTAGTCGCGTAAAGCGCTACGGGGCACCTTTGCTCCGGGCCGAAAGCGTTAGCGCCACGCTTGGTTTCAGTCAATTACTGCGTGGACGGGCGGAGGTGAATCGTATTTCGGTCGATCGGGGCGTATTTTCGGTATTCGTTACCCGCGATGGGTACTCCAACGCTTCGCTGTTCGAGCGTATCAAAGAAAAGATCGACGACCGCCGGACGGGACAAGATCCGCCGGACTTTTTCGGTAATCTACAAACAATCGAGTTTTACGATTGCCCGATATCTTACGTCGATTCCCTCAAAAATAAAAACTACACGGCTATCCTGCAAAAGGTAAAAAGCAGCCTCAGCCGCACCGACGCGACCCGGCATTTTAATCTCGCCGGTGCGATCTATTTCCGTGGATTGGTCTTTAATGCGGCAAAAGGGGCTTTTCTACATGCTCAGTCGACCCAGGTACGGCTGAATTTCGATTATCAACCCAGGCAACGATTATGGCGCATTAATCCCTCCACGATTAAGGTAGCCAATGTCAAAGTAGATACCATCAGGTTGAGCGGAAAAGTGGACTTAAGTTCGGAACCCAAGACGATATCACTTGATTTCAGGATGAATCGCACTGATCTAAGCCCGACCCTGAAACTTTTGACCAGACCGCTGGAAAAGACGCTGCGACGCCGAAAGATTCTGCCCTATGTGCGCGCCGATGTCCACATCAGGAGCGCCCTGAACGATCCAAATCCCTGGACGACTATCGAATTCCAGACCGATACGTTCCAGTACGCGCTGCCTTACGGTACATTACGGGATGTCAAAGGCAGGGGGACTTTTACCAATCGCTACGATCCGGATCTGCCGGTTAGTGACGAGAACTCGCGAATCGAGGTCAGACATGTCAGCGGCTATCTCGAAACCATCCCGCTTCGGGGCAGTATTGTGATAAAGAATTTAAAAGTGGCTGAATCGATTATGGATTTTACTTTAAAACCCACGCCTGCCACCGTTAACGCGCTCCTGGCCGACGGCGGGTATCGAATCGACAAGGGTGAGGGATGGCTTAAATTCCATTATGACGGTAGCCCGGTCAAGTTCTATGACCCCAAGCTCGACCGTATGACCGGAAAATTGCGGGGCACGTTGGCGCTGCGCGATGTAAGCATAAGGAACGACTCGAACCGGATCGACATCAGTCAATTGAACGGCGACATTACATTCGATCAAAATCAGCTTACAATTCCGAAGCTGGTGATGCATGATGGCCGGAATGATGTGAAAGTTTCGGGTATCGTTCGGGGTCTGCCGGTTGCGCTTTCCGGTTCCCCCACTCCCGCCGAAGCGCTGGTACATATTGCCATCCCGCGTTGGGAGGTGACCTGGCCCGATCGCCTGGCGGGTCGTAGTAAATTGCGCAAACAAAGGCAGAAAAGATTTCAGCTCACCCGGCTTTTGGACGAGACGATCGACAATCTAAAGATTACAGCCAGCTTGGCAGCTGACGAAATGAAGTACCATCAGCTTACAGCTACGAATGTTAGGGGCACTATTCAGGCCAGCCAAGGGCTTATTGAAATGAAAAATCTTTCGATGAATACCTGCGGGGGAGCCGTCAGCTTGTCCGGTGGTTTCAAGACCAATGAAAATCAAGGGCTGCCCGTTTTTTTTGCTAGCGGAAGCGTAAAAAACGCCAATATACAATCCGTCTTTCGCTCTTTGGGGAATTTTGGACAAAAAACGATCACGGATCAAAACCTGCGGGGAATCCTGACGGCGGACTTCGCCTTCGAGTCGAGGATTAGTAATGACACTTCGTTTGTCCTCCCCTCCATGAAAGGCTTCGTTGATTTGGCCCTGGATAAAGTGAGTATCCTGAATTTTGAGCCGATGCTAAAAATCAGGAAACTCATTTTTAAAAACCGCGCCTGGGACGATGTTCAATTAGCCCCCCTCCGCACCCGGCTGGTGTTACGTGGTGAGGACGTACTGGTGAACCGAATGAAAATTCAGGCTAACGTACTCTATTTCTTCCTGGATGGTGTGTATAGCTTTGGCGACCGCACCGACCTCAGCATCCAGATCCCGATGAATAACCTTAAGCGTAAGCTACCAGACAATCACCTTGAAATTAAAGAAGTGGAAGACGTCCAGGGCAACGTAATCTACCTTCGTGCGCAAAGTGAAGGTGATGAGGTAAAGATTAAATACGACAAGATGAAACGTTTTCGGTAGCGACTTTACAGCCTGGCTCTCATCCGCTTGTTATTCATAGCTCACCGGCATTCGGATACTGAACAGCGTTCCTTTTCCGATGATCGTCTCTACCGCCAAATCGGCCTGTGCCAGGTCACAAAGATTTTTTACAATGTGCAGCCCTAAACCTTCTCCACTCGTAAGAGACTGATCCGCGACTGTTGAATTTTCCGGTGCCTCAGGTAAGGCATCGTCAGTGGTATTAGGGTCCAGTACTTCCGTTATGTCGGTAATAGGCTGCAAGATTCCACCAATAAAATTGGTAACTTCCAGGGGCAACCCCCGTCCGGAATCCTGGACCCCAATGTACCAGCGAAAACTATCAACTGACGACCAGGCCACGGAAATAAGCCCCTGATCGGTGTATTTAACCGAATTCATCAACAAGTTTTGAACGATCCTCAGCAACTTTACCTTGTCGCCCGTGACCATCAGTTTTTCAGGACCTTCGGCCAACAATTTCAAACCCTTTTCTTCGGCCAACGGCTCGATTCCCGCAATGAATTCTCGTAACACCAACGAGGCGTCAAATCCGGTCAGCTGTAGCGTTTCCTTACCGGCTTCCAAACGAGAGAGATCGGTGAGTTGCCCGAGCATGTTCTGCAAATTGGTCAGGTTCCGCTTAAGCATTTCAAACAGGCGGGCGCGTTCAGGCGCCTGATTTTCTTCCTGCTCAAGCAAAGTCGCCACGCCCTGAATTACCCCGAAACCGCTCTTTAAGTCGTGCGATGAGGTGCGCAACAGTTCATTACGATCGCGTCCCAATTGGTTTAGGTTCATAAGTGCCTGATCCAAACCGGCCACCCGGCGATCGGCCGCTCTTTGCTCCTGCCTTAAGTATTCAGCAATGCTCCCCCGGATGGTTTCCTCTTTTATTCGGGCGATTTCGACAAAAGTATCCGCCAAATTCGTGGATGAAAGTGCGGAGAATAGTTCTTGGTAAAGCAGCACCTCTCGATGCAGAATTGCGTACAGATAATCCAACTCCGTCAGAATTTCGGTCAGCCCACGCCCCCGACGCCATCGGTGGAAACCGTGATCGTGGGCGATACTGACGGGGTTTTCCGTTTCCGCTTGCTGACTCAGGCGCTGCTCCAGTACCTGTAAAAGCATCGGAACATGGTCGTCGAATTCGCGGCGATCCAACATGACAACGTGCGTGAGTGTCTCGTCCTGGTCACAACTGATGCGCCAGCCTTGCAGAATGGCATCGCGACGGCTGAGCAGGTAATCGGCCAAAGAAACGGAGGGAGTAATCAAGTGATGTAAAATTTTTCTTGAAATCAAATACTGAATAAAGTACAATCAGGCAGCAGCATACTGTCTTATTCTGTCACATTGACCGGGTCTTGAAACGGAAAGGTTGTCCATTTATTTTTATTGACCCGTTATTAATATTATTTTTACAAGAAAAAGAAATTACAGATCTAATGCCGCCACAACAGTCAGCCTCCATGCGCCCGAACGTTGAAACCTTAAGCCCTACCCAAAATTTCAAAAGTTTCGAGATCCTCACCGTCGAAGACAACGAGGACCACATATTTTTATTGAAGTCGGCGCTCGCGCAAAGTATGCCGGGTCTGGCTCCGGTCGTTTGTACTACCGGTCAGGAAGCGATTGCCTACTTTGAGGCTTTGGAGGCGGGGACTTCGGCCAGGTATCCCAGAATCATTCTGCTTGATTTGTATATGCCGACCCGCGAGGATGGCCTGGGCACACTTAGATCAATCAAGGCGTTTTTCACTACCCACCGCATCACGCCCATCCCCATCGTGATGTTCAGCCATTCCAACGACAGTGAAGATATCAGTGCTTGCTACGCCGGAGGGGCTAATGCCTACATGCTGAAGCATACCGATTTTGACCAATGGGTAGGGTACTTTGATAAGCTACGCAATTTTTGGTTCGCCACGGTTAGCCTACCCACAAGCTAATTTTTTATCGTTTACCCGCAGCCCTAGTTTGCCCTACACGATGTTTTGCCCCCTCACCCGCTGATTACCCAGGAAGCATACGAACTGTATTTCCTCCTAGTTGAGAGCACGCTCCATAGGGCTGTGTAACCCGGTGGCGTTCGCGAAAAGTCCTGGAAATTACTTTGAATTGGGAGGAAAAAGATATCCTACTTTACAGCCTCGTTTGGTAGGGCAGTCGCAGACTGCCCTTTTATTTTTGGTACGCAGTCTCCCTTCGGAAGACATACGCACAACTCGCTGGATGGAACTTCCCGCAAATTAGGAAGACTCCGATGAACGGGGGGTAGTCGCAGCGGGGCTGGCCCACCAGATGCCTTTTCTATTTTTGGTACGCAGTCTCCCTTCAGAAGACATACGCACAACACACTGAATGGAACATCCGCTAAAAACAGAAGACTTCGACGAACGGGGTTTCAAATTTAACTTAATTCCGCTAAAATTTCCTGAACCCGCGCCAACTTCTTAGAGTATTCAGGTACTTCTACCTGATTGCAAAGACTTATCCAGATCTTTTCAGCTTTTCTAAAGTACTGGCGGGCCAAGTCAGTCTGTTCTATTTTTTGTGCTAAATTACCAATGTTTAGATATGATATGGCCAATGCATCATACAAAAACACGGATTCCGGATTGGCCTCATAAAGTTCTTCGATCAGGCTTGTGTATTTTTCAAAGTAATTTAAAGACTGTTCAAAACGGCCCTGGCTTTGATGAAGGTTATATAAACGCTCGTTGGCGATAGCTAGACCGCTCTTATATTGCTCTGACCCCGGGTTATTCTCGTGAAGTTCCTCATATAAACCTATTTGTTTCTCAAAGTAGGTCAGAGCTTCATTAAAGTTGCCTTGGGCCTGATAAAGGCTCCCCAACCGCTCGTTGGCGACAGCCAGTCCATTCTTAAATTGCTCTGACTCCGGGTTATTCTCGTGAAGTTCCCTAAACAAACTAGTCTGTAGCTCGAAATAGTGCAGAGCTGGCTCAAAACAGTTTTGAGCCAAATAAATACTGCCCAACCTTTCGTAAGCAATGGCCACCCCTTCTTTATGCGACTGCACATGTGGCTTAATTTGGTAAAATACTTGTTTAAGCGCTAAATGTTTCTTAAAGTGAGTTAGAGCCTGATCAAAGTTGCCTTGGATTTGGCAGATGGTTCCTATTCGCTCAATACAAGTAGCGCGATCAAAAAAAAGTGTAGCGAAATCAGAAAACTCGTCTAACTTAAAGATCATATCTGCGGCCCGATTAAATAGCGTTAAGGCCTCCGAAAGATTGCTTGTACCCTTTAAAAATTCAGCTAGATTGAAGACTAATCGTCTAATATCAGCATTCAGTTCTGTTAATGCATCCACTACAGATCGGGCTAAAGGTGCATAGGGCAGAAGTTGCGTGTGGTTCAGCGTTTCAAAATTTTTGTTCAGGCTGGCTACTAAGCCAGCGCAGTCAGTTGTCAGATTCTCCCGGTTTTTATCGCGCACTACAGCCTGCACCACCGGGCTTATCTTCATCGTTTTCTGTGTCTCATGCCAGTCAACCCAGCCACTCTGGCGCAGTTCGAGTAGCCCATCCTTTAGTGGCTCAACTTTGGTGGGAGCCAACAGGTTTTCAAGAAAATTATACGTATAGCTCTCGGCGGGCAGTACAGCCAAATTATTCAGCAACCAGCGGCCTGGCAAGGTCAACTTGCTCAGGTCATACATAGCCAGTAGAATCTCCTCCGGTTTGGACGTACGGAGCCGGGAGCTGCCGTAGGTTGTCTGCACGGGTTGAGTCTGCAGGCCTAACAAGCCCTTCGCCTGTAAATCAGCCAGTAGGTTGTTCAACGAATAAGCGTCTGGTGAGAATTCGTTTCGGTTTTTGATGTTCTTCGCCAGCAGTTCAATAACCAGCGTGTTATAGCCAACGGCCACCAGAATATTGTCGAGCATATTTATATCCTCTTCGAGAATGGGACAGTACCTCGTGAACAATGCTATTGTCTGCTCTTGGAGTAACGGCCCTATCTTCAGCCGGGCCGCTTCGTCCATTCTATCAACCCGCGTCGTCAGTAAAGTGTGGCAATTTGGCAGTTGCCGCAGGTTCACATAGTGGGCTTCAAGGTCCTCGGAGTCATTGGCATTGTCCAAGACCAGCAAACAGGGACTATCAAGGTTTGTGAGTCGCTGTAACAAAAGTGCCAACCGCTCGTCGTCGGGCGTTTGCGGTTCGAAAGTAAGGCTCAGTTTATCCGCTAGTGAGAGCAGGGCCGGGCGGCAACCGCCCTCGACAAACAGCCAGGCTAGGTGTTTATAGCGGGCCGCTTCGTTGTACCAATAGCAGGCGGCTAAGGTTGTTTTGCCAATGCCACCCTCGCCATTCATTAAGAGCAGCGGCCGGTCGTCACGGCCCAGTATTTGGCGAATCTGGTCCAGTTCATCAGTGCGCCCCAGCACCCTATCAGGTTTAAAGGGCGGGGTGGTTAGATAGCGCGGGACAGCCGTTTCGCTTTGGTAATAAGTATCCCCAAAATTTTGAGTGATGGATTCCGCTAAGAGATCGCCGAGACTCACTCGTTCGCTATTCTTAACTGTTTTCTTTTGGCGCATCTCCAAAGTTTTGATTAATATTCCCTCCTGATGTAAGATCGCCTACACTTACTCGTTCGCTATCAGTAACAATAACGCTACCTTCTTGATTGTTCTTCTGTTTCTTTTGTTGAATCTCCTTGTACATCTCTGCCAGCCACTCACGAGCATCTGGATTGTCTTCCACGTAGGCCTCAATCTGCGCTACTGCCGCTTTCCGCCGGGCTTCACTGTCGGGCGTTTCTTTTAATTTCTTCAGGACTTCATTCGGCTGGTCATCTTTGTCATCTTTCAGAAACAGCGGTCGAATCCAGTTGACCGTAGCGGAGGTAAAATCTGTTGTAAAGTCGGTAAATTTCTTGTTTTCTTTCAGAGTCTTAGCGAGGTAGCCAACAACGCCAGAGATGGCAACAGCGGTCGAAACGGGTTCCATAAGCAAGGCAGGAAAAATGATTGTATGTAAAATTTATTAAAACTGCGGCAACCCACCGAATCATTTGATTTAACGGTAGATTATTGCCCTAAGTAAATTGAATACAGGATCCGGGACGTGTAACCTGTCGCTTCACGGTGGGCTGGGGCTCCACAGACCGTTGCGATCCTAGCGTTTTTAAAATTACGTTGAGCAACAGCACATAATCAACTAGAACGGCATAAATCTATAAATTTTTCCTAATTCTTACGCTATACCCACCACCAAAAACTTATCAAGCGGTATATTTTTCTTCAGTCGATGCTTCTTGCGGGCGGTTATTTACCTTTCATTCTTCAACCCCTCCCACCTCTTCACCCACTCATCCAACTCCCCCTTCACCTCCGCCGCCGCCTTCAACCCCTGCGTAGTAGGCGCAAAATCACTATCCTGCAAAACCTCAAACACACTATAAAGGCTTCGCTGCAAGCCAGGCAACTCTTTCTCCAGCGCCATAACCCGTTCCAACCTGGCTTTTAACAAAGCTTTCTCTTTCTTCCCCGCCTTGGCCAGTTGCCCATCCAGTGCCGAGCGCAAAGCTTTAAGTTCCTCCGCCACGCCGACCAGTTGCTTCCGCCCTTCGTACATCACCTTCGACCAGTCGTGTTGCAATTGAAGTTTCTCCGTCGGGGTTTTCACGCGCGGGTCCATTTTTATGGTTAACGGTTGTTCATATACTTTTCCGTCTACCGTCAGCCGGACGGTGTAGGTACCCGGCATCACCCAGGGCGAGGTGGGCGTGGGGACCGTGTTGCGGTAGGTGGCCGCAATGGGGAACGACACCGGGCCGGGCAGCGGCGTGTAGTGCAGGTCCCAGAGGAAGCGGTGCGACCCGGCTT
>JBBSSJ010000034.1:0-24279 GCA_038242095.1 Cytophagales bacterium | reverse complement strand
TGGTTTTTGGGATACCCCCGGTTCTTGGGTATAGAAAATTTCATGTAGTTCTATGGTAAAACATCCGCACGGCGCCACCAAGGGTGGGGCACTCTGACAAAACGCGGGAAATTCGGGATCAGTAGATGAGTAGCCGCGAACTGGCCGATACTACTTCACTTTCTCCCGCCGCTGCATGGCTTCGCGCCAGGTGGTCAGAATGATGCCTTCCTTTTCGATGTAGGCTTTCAATTTGGGATCGAGCATGGCGAGCAGGTCGCCCTCGCGGGTTTGGGTGGAGCCGGAAATGATCGGAAAAACCTCCGTCGGGTCGGTGCAGTGCATGATGACCATCGTCAGGCCGGGCTTCAGATTGCTGAGGGCCTCGATGTACTTCCTGGTTTTAAAGTTTTGCAGATTTCCCTTCGTTTCCTCGGTGCCTTCGGGTAGTTGCCAGCCGTAGGTGCTATTGTAAAGGTCGTCCAAGACGGGCAGTCCGGCTTGCCAGAGTTGGCGGCCCAGCGCCTGGAAGCCTGCCAATTCCTCGGGCGAGGAAGGGCGGTCGAGCTGGATAGCGGTGTTGTGGCCGCCGGGCAGCATCACGGGAATCTTCTCCTGAATCCCCACTTTCATGTACCGCTCGATGAAGCCGGGCGTGGCAAAAAGCGTCCCCATGTGCGAATCGAGATGCGTGGGTTCGAATCCCATGTTGCGGGCGCGGTCGAGTTGGGCCCAGATTTCGGTTTCGACTTCGTCGGGCGTGGCGTGGGTAGCAACTTCCACCACGCCGGGCCATAGGGCACCCTCGGCGTCCACCAGTCCCGGTACGGCGGTTTTTCCGGCCACGGGGCCCCAGCGGTAATCCTTCCATTCGGAGGTAAGCGTCAGGTGCAGTCCGGCGTCGAGTTCGGGATGTTGTTTGAGGTAATGTATGAAACCCGGTACCCAGCCGCAGGGCATCATCACGCTCAGCGAGTTGGCCACGCCGTCGCGGATGGCTTTGATCGCACCCTGGTTGGAGTCGTAGGACATGCCCACGTCGTCCACGTGCATGATGATGACGCGTTTACCCGCCGGGTAGCCCAGTTTTTCGGCGTAGGTAGTAGTCTGGGCGGTGGCTTGGTGGAGCATGGCGAGAATGAAGAAAGGTAAGAGGAGTGTTTTCACGAGATAGTTTTTAAATAAGTGAAGGCGGGAAAAGAAAAAGATTAGCGAGCAGCTTTCCTACTAACCGAAATTTCTGCGCCTCTATTCTACTCTTTTATCAACACCACACCCTGATAAGAATAGGCAGTACCCGTCCTGGTGAACTTCTCCAGCGAAAGCCTTACCCCGGCCTGGTTGAAGGTGAGGGCTTTCGGATCAAGCAAATGCGTTTCGATGCCGTATTTTTGCTCTAATTCCGCGAAGAGAGCCGCCATATCCCAGGTGATCGCCTCGCTGCCTTGACCTTCCCTGGAAAGCGTCAGCTTAGCGCCTCCGTTTGAGGTTTCCATTTTCCATTTTCCCTGGTTGTCTTCGCGGAAAATATCGTCGTACATACTAAACGAAATCATGTAATCGAAGCCACGAATGTCGTTACCGATCATATCGGCGTCGCCCGAAATGGCATAATCGACGCGCTCGGACCCGTGGAGTTGCAGATCCTTTACATTGACCGCCTTATTGAGTTGGTACTCCATTTTCAAAGCTACTTCCTGCTGATTTACGTTTTCGGGTAAGGAAGTGAAGAAAGGTTTGAGCGTATTGATCTCGTTGCGATCACGGAAGTAGCGAATACCCGAAACCAGACGGTCGTACTCTTCACGCGGAAGTGTGTCGCTTTCGGCGATTTGGCCATTGCCATCCAGCAAATTATGTTCTTTTAAAAGCGCCCCGAACCGCTCGGCCTGATTCTGGCGCGAATACGCAAAAATACTCCACGGCCCCACCGCCAGCACGAAGCTGAACACGCAAAGAGAGAGCGGAATCCAGCGGATGTCGTCCTTCTTGCTAATCAAGAAATAAAGCGCGATGCCCGTGAGCCACACGGCAAGCGCCGCCACGAGGTAGCGGTTTTCGGTGACGCCATACTCGCCGATGCGCCGGAAGATAGCGACCCCCAGTAGCACGATCAGCGGAAAAAGCGCCAAATAAAACCGCTGGGAATACAGCCGAATCCAGCGTTCGTCGGCGCTGTCGCGGATGGGGTAAAGCAATAATAGCGCAAAGATTCCTGCTACCGAAAACGCCATGACGAGGTAGGCCACGCCGCCCTCGGGCAGTTGCCACTGCACCAGTATTTTGCCGACGTAAATGTACAAAATCAACAAGTACACCACTTCCAGCGGTAACAGCACGTATTGGGTGAAGACCTTGATGCCGCGTGAATAGCCAGTTTGCGCTTCCAGCGTGTCGAGCCGGACGGGAAAACCATTCAGGAAGAAAATGGTATGAAAAAGACCTCCTATCAGCACAAAAAGATCAAACTCAATTTTGGTGGTGTACGTCACGTCGAACAGAAAGCGGACAGTTTCGACGGCGATGATAATGCCGATGTACAATGTCCCGGCGTAAATAGTAGCGGTAATAAATTGCAGCAGCATCGTCTTGTTAAACTGCCAAAAGCCATTAGGTTCATCGTAGCCCACGAAGGGCGCGAACGAAACCAGCAAGTGCGCGCTGACAAAGAACATCCCGAAGCGGTAATAATCGCGCTGAATGGGATCGGGGCTGATTGTGAAGTAGTAACCCGCCAGCAAGGCGCACCCGCCCAGCGCACCCGCCATCAACACTCCAATGCGCCACTGCCGCCGTTCGGCTACCAGATGCAGGCTGAGAAACAGCGGCAAGGCCAGAAACAACATCATGGTTAGCCGGATATAAAGTGGCTGCTCTGGTGACGTACCAGGACTTTCAATCAGGAAATAAAGGACGGCGGCCTTTAAAGCTGCTACGAGCACGACCAGTGGAAACCGCCGGATGACTTGTTCGACGCCGGAAGTGAGGGTTCTTATGGAGGGGAATCGGGACATAGGTATCTTTATTTTGAGCCAAAAATAGGCAAATTCAGGCGAAGCGAATGTGCCCCTGCTCGCAATAGCCCCAACCCTTTGTCGTTTATTGGCAACGAAATCATCCAACGCTCCCGCATGAAATCCGTCTCCTCGTTTTTTATCCTCCTGTTTATTGGAATCATTCCCTTAACCCAGGCGCAACAACTTGGTCTGAGCCGCCTTTTTTATGCCAACGCTACATTGAGCGCCAACTACATCGCCCCGACCAATTCGGCAACCACACCCAATTTTGGCCTGACGCGCACGAGTCTGTTTGGGATCATACCCATTCAAAGCGAAGTGCAGGGGAGTTTTAGTTTGAAAAAGAAATTCGATTTGCGGGCGGTACACACGGTACTGATCGGGCAGTTTACGCAATTGCAACCCACAATCGAGGGCAAAAATTTTCCTGATAATGGCTACAAGACGATTTCGCTGGGGGCTATCAGGCTGCAGGCGAGCGTCAAGGATCGGCTATGGGTTTATGGCGCGGCGCTGGGTATGACCGAGTCGAACGAAACGTTCTTTACGCCGCAGCCCTTCTTTTGGGGCGGCGCGGCACGAATGCGAATCATCGGGCTGCGGAGCCAAATCGTGTACGGTTCGATTTTAGCTTACAATCAAAAATTGCGGGTCGTGCCGGTGTTCGGGATCAATCAGCGCTTGGGCAAGCAATGGCGCGCTACGGCGCTGCTGCCCTTCATGGCTGACCTCAACTACCACCCAACCAAGTGGTTCAGTATGGACGCACTGGCCGGAATCAATGGGTACAGCGGCGGCTTTCAGGTGCAGACCGCCGAGGAAAAGCTGCTGCGTCGCCAGAACTACCAGCACGTCAAGTTGGGGCTGTCGGCTAATTTACACCTGCTGACGGTCTTTAATATTTCGGCCGAGGCAGGCGTGGCGGGCTTTCGGCAGCTGCGGACGTTTAATTCTGCCCGGGAGAATTTGACTTCTTCCCATCCGCCTATGGCGCCTTATGTGGGCGTGAGCGTTCGGTATCTCACTTCCCGCTCCAAGTTTTCGTCCAAGTTCATGGGCAAGTTTGGCTTGGGTGAAAAGGGAGCCATTAATTTTTGAATAAAAAGAAAGTAATGCTTGTCTACAGCACAAGTTCTTTTTCAAAAAGTAGCGTAATGAGCTCCGCTACGCAGACAGGCTTATCGGAGCCTTCACGCTCAAAAACGCAAAGGGTCGTAACCCGCAGCCCATCGGGCGGATAATCCTGTACTTCTTGTAAGGTCACGCGCATTCTGATGCGGCTGCCCGGAGATACCGGATCGGTAAAGCGCACTTTGTCGGCCCCATAATTCATGGCCATTTTTACCGAATTAACGCGAAAAGACTCCCACATCAGCCGGGGCGCCAGCGAGAGCGTAAAGTAACCGTGCGCGATCGTCGTTTTGTAGGGCGACTTAGCGGCAGCTTTCTTTTTGTCGATATGAATCCACTGGTGATCGCCGGTGGCATCGGCAAAAACATTGATTTGGTCCTGCGTGATCGTTACCCACGGGCTTAGCCCGATTTCACGGCCAACATCTTCCCTGAATTTAGCGAGGTTATGGTAGGTTCTCATAGGATAGTTGGGAAACAGTAGAAGATTTTTATTGTCGCAGCATCTGCCGCTCTATAACGTTGTAATTTCTGAGGTAAATGGCTTGGCTGAGGAACCTGACGCTTGAAGACAAAACTCCGCTTCCTGCCCCGGTCACTATCGATCCGCCGATGTATAGCGCCAAGCCCGGCCCCCTCAACCCGTTTCTAGAGCTTAGAGAGGCCACCATAGTAGCTAACCCAGCGACATACAACAGGGCGCCAAGTCGCTGGTTGTTACGGTATTTTCTATATCGTTCAATGGCCCCGGGAATACCAACGAATTCTTTGGCGGCCTTCCCGCCCAAAATGCCCATCCCCTGTTTGTGGCCATTCTTGATATATCCTTTTGTGGCCAGGTAAATTGTTTCGCTCTCGTAGAGGTATTTGAAGCGGGGCTGGTCCGTTGGCGGGACAGATTGCAGCAAGGCATCCCGGTTTCTTAACCACAGTGCTTCCTGAAAATTATTGGCTGATTTTGTACGCTTGTCGTTAGATATCAGGCTAAGCGCCAGTCCCCCGCCTAACATGCCCAGCCCAATCCCCTTCTGCCAGTCGAAATTGGGCGAAGTGACCAATAGCGGTAACGAACCAAGCGTCAGGGCGAGCCCGCTAATGCTGTAGAATGGAATTGTCCGACGCTGGGCCTGAGCAAGTTGATAAGCTGCTTTCCCCTCGGGAGATAGCTCAAATTCGTCGGCCACTTCTTTCCAGCCGCGTCCCATCGGTCGATTGCCCAGGCTGGTAGTCCATTGATTACCGTTGACGAAGACCGCGTGGGCGTTGTAGTTTTCTTTAAAAGAGGGGTACTCCAATGGTGGAAAATATGCCGCCGAGTCGCCCGGCGTTTGGGACCTCGCAACTTGAAAAAGCAAGAACAGCGTCAGAGCAGTGACAAGCAGGTTTTTCATGACGCAGTACTTTGAATGGGAACCGGTTCCAAAAATACCCCTTTCCCACGATCTGCAATCAAGTTGTCACCTTCTTTTTGCAAAATAATTTACGCACCTGGCCATTATTTTCCAACCATCATGAAAGACGATGCACGGCCTTGATGTAAACTACCTCAGTCCGCCCCTACTTCTCCACCGGACTCAGGCTTTCCTCCATCGTATTACTGATAAAAGCCACCTTCTTGCTGTCCGGCGACCAGGAGGGGGTGTTGATTGTACCCTGGCCCCCGTAAATATAGGCAATCACTTTGGGTTTACCTTCGCCCGAAATAGGCAACAAACGCAGGTACACATGCTTGTAAAAAGGGTGGTCATCGACTTTCACTTCCTCTTTCAGAAACGAGATGAATACCATCCACTTCCCATCGGGGGAGATGTGCGGAAACCAGTCGTAGAACTTATCATCCGTGAGGGGTACCTGCTCGCTGCCGTCGGGCTTCATGCGGTAGATACGCATATTCCCGTCGCGGGCAGAATTGAAATAGATGTACTTCCCATCGGGCGTATACTCAGGGCCGTCATCCAAGCCCTTGGCCTCGGTCAGCCGCACTTCGGGCCCGCCCGCCGACGGAACACTGTAAATATTAAAGTCGCCATCGCGCTGCCCCGTAAAGACCAGTGTCTTCTTATCCGGCGACCAGCCGTGCAGGTACGACGGGCCACGGGGCGTAATTTGCTTGGGTGTACCGCCCTTAGCTGGTACGGTATAAATGATCGAGCCGCCCAATTCTTTCACGCCACTGCTCAGGCCCAGCATTTTCCCGTCAAAAGAAAGTACGTGGTCGTTATTATTGTTTTTTACCTCGCCCGTATTAAGTACTGAAGGTTGACCTTTGGCCAGATCAAAGGTGTACATCAATCCTTCACTGTTGTAGAGAAGCGTTTTGCCATCGGGCGTCCAGTTGGGGGCCTGAATGGATTTGGGATGTGTAAAAATGACCTTCCGGTCGCCCGTGATTACGTCCAGAATTTCCAGATTACTAGCCAGATACTGACGATAGGGTACCAGGCTGTCGGGCGCGGGCACACTGATGCGGACATCGCGGAATACGCCCCGTTCCAGCACATCCTTGTTGTGCGACCCGATGAACAATCCTACATACACTTCCTCGCCCAAGTCCAGATCGGTTACCTGCTCGGTCACAAAAGGCTCCCCAAATTTGGCTACCCGCATCGTGTAGGTATTGCCTTTGCGTTCCAGTTGGATCACATCGGCGTGGGTCATTTTTGCCTTTATTTCTTCCGTATTAGCCCCGGCAGTACGGCGGGATTGTAGCGAAGTAAGGCCATCGCCATGCACTACAGCGTTGATATGAGCCGATTTTCCCTCCAGGCTGCTCCGTACCATCCAGCCAACTTTCCGGTGGGGATCGACGCCTTCGCCGACGAGTTCAGCGCGGGTGTAGAGAATAAAGTCGCCTTTCATCTGCTTCCACAGATAATGAAATTCGTCATGATCGAACCATACGTTATAGCCCGCCCCCGCCATTTCGTACTGGCGTTTCTGCGGATTGTATTGCGCCGAACCCGGCTTCAGCACATCGCCAATATCGCCATGTCCGGTGAAGATTCCCAGATCCGTTTTTTGCGCCAGTGCCGTAAAGGGAATAGCAATAATCAAGCCTAACAAACAGACTGACAGGTTTATTTTTAGAAATTTCATCACGTAGAGCGATTGGGTGAAACTGAATAGATTAGCTAAATGACCAGGGCAGAAGTCCCCTTACCAGATAAGTGAATTTTACGTGGCTGCTACTGTATGGATCCATACTACTAGTCAGGGAATCTGTCTTTAAAAAAACAGGAATCTTTTGCGGTGATACAGGCGGGGAAGATCCGTTTCGAATACGGTATAAGGATCTTTATAAAAATCCAGGAAGTCGGGGACACTCGTATGACCCGGATAAGGCGCGTAAAAGTGGGTAACACTGCGGGCATCATTGCGCCAAACCAGCACGTAAGCGAGTCGCAGTTTCTCGGCTTTCAGGGCCTTAAGCAAAAAACCCGTCCACCAAGTCGTATCGGGAGTCGATTCCAAGCCGGTTTCGGTAAAAGCCGCCAGTTTTTTGGCTTTGCGGGCGTAGTCCGAAACGATTTTTAGCTTGGCAATTCCCGCCAAAAGATTGTAGTGGCCATTACGGCCAAAATCGGCGTAATTGTCCATGCCCACCATATCCACGTAGTCGTTGCCGGGGTACCTTTCAAGATACTCGGCTTCGGTTTTGAATTTACAGTCCGGGGAAAAAACGTAAATGAAGTTATGCACCTGCAGGCTGTCGCGCAGGTAGGAAACCGTGAACCTCCACAAGGATGTGAATTCTTCGGTTGTGCAGTGAGGTTTCCCCCACCAGAACCAGTCTCCGTCCAGTTCATGGTAGGGACGGAAAAGCATGGGTACCAGCTTACCATCATCGCCCCGAATCGAATTAGCCAGGCCACCAATCGTTTGCAAAATGGCTTTATACTCTTCGTAGTGCGAACCGCTTGGTATCAGGTTGGGTACCGCCGGAGCCGACAGAGAATCTTTCCAGTAAAAGCCGGTTTGAGGCGTGACCGGGTTAGTGAAATGCCAGGCTACGGTTGTTATTCCACCCCGATTGTAGGTATCGACAATCTGGCGGCGCAGCGATTCTTTGGTTCGTTGAATTGCTTCCGGCGAACGGCCCGACAAACCGCTGAAATCGACGCCAATCACGGCCGGATGCGAACCCGTCACGGACTTGACGTCGGAACGGGCGGACTCTCCCTGCCAGCCGTGGCCGTATTCCATGGCGTGCTGGTGACCGAAGAGAATATGCCTGCGGGCCAGCTTATCCAGGTTCCGGTACAGCGCTTTGGTTTCAGGAGTGGCGTTGCGGTCGATCAACCGGGGACGGGCCGCCGACCCCGCTGAAAATGCCAGCAGGACGATCGCCAGGCTCAGCGAGCCAAAGCGTGAGATAAAGTTATTCATAAAAAAAATCCCCACAGCGTTTTGGTTAATGTGCTGTGGGGATGGGAGAATTTTTATTTGACTAACAAAATGTCATCAAAGTAGAATGTTTCGTCCTGCTTGTCGGGGCCCTGGATACGGAAGCCAACCTGCGTCAGTTTCTTGCCCGACACCCAGAAATCCATGTCGGAAAGCTTAATTTTGAAATAATTCCAAACCCCGGCCTTGACATTGACCTTATTGGCTTCCACAAAATCGCCGAATCCGGCCTTCCCGGCATCGGTCGTGATGTAGAGCGAGTAGTCCGCCGAAGCTCCTTTGATCCAGCCGGTGATGTAGGTGTAGTCCGGCGAGTAAGCAAGGGCCGACGACCAGTTGGATAATCCGGCTAGGTGCCAGTTACCTTTCTGGAAGGTCTTGGTGAGCGAGGCGCTGCCGTCCCGTTTCTCCTTCGTCGTAACGGTGGCTGCATCGCCCCAGGAGGCGTTCTCAAATCCCGCGCCGAAGGTATCGGTAAAGATTTTGTAGGCCAAGTCCATATTCACAAACTCCTGCTTCGTACGGATACGCCCCGTGCCGTTGGTGATGCTCAGCGTCCCCCGGCTCAGCGTAGTGGCGGGCATCTGTACCACCAGTTGCTTTTTATCTTTGGAGATAATCGTGGCCGCGTCCGAAATCCCCTTAACCGAATCGGCGATGGCAACAGCCGTCACATCGTCAAAATTATTTCCCGTCAGGGTAATCACCGTGCCTTTGGTAAAAATGTAGTCCGACACATCGCTTACCGTAGGATACGCCAGTACCTTAAAAGCAATAGTCGCCGTTTTCCCGGCGCTATTGGTCACGATGATATTCTGCATACCGCCCGCCGCCTCCGAGGGTACCCTAAAGATCAGGGCTTTGTCAGTATTGAGGGTAGGCTGAAAGCCCGCTGGAACGTCCAATTTTTCAAAAGTAATGCTGCGAATGTCGCCCAGGCCCGTGCCGAGAAGCGTCACGGTGCTCCCTCCGGCGGCGGAGTCGGGCATGATTTGGGTTGCCACGGGATTGCCCGCTTCGACGCGAGGCGTACCGTCCGTGTCTTCCTCGCAGGAAGTGAGCGCAAAGCCGGCCAGTAGCGTCAGAAAGCCCAGGCCCCAGGCGCGATTATTGGAAAGTTTCATGTTTTAAAAATTTGAATGTTGGAGGTACCTTTCGGCCCGAACGAATCAGTAGCTCGGGCCGGAAAGTGACCAAAAATTAATTATAGTAAGGAACCGGCTCTTTGCCTAACTCGGGGTCCTGCACGATTTCTCCGGCGGGAATGGGCAGGTACATCTTGTCCTCGGTGAAATTGGTGATGTAATTGGCCCCCGTGACGGTACCCCGATTCTGTTTCTCGATGATGGATTTTGCTTTGGCGAAACCCTGACGCTGAATATCGTACCAGTAATCCCCTTCAAAGGCAAACTCTACCCGGCGCTCGTGCAGGATTTCATCGAGCGTTAGTGAGGTTCGTGCGGCAAGTCCAGCCCTTTTTCTTACCATATTCAGCGCTTCCAGTGCCTTAGCGTCGGTGGTAGAGCCGCTGGTACCCAAGGTGGCTTCGGCGTAAATCAGCAGGACATCGGCGTAGCGGAGCAGTACCACATTATTGCCCGAGTTCTGGCCCAGGACGGGTTCGCCGCCAAAGCTCTTGCCGGGTCCGGCAAAGTACTTGGCAATGTTGGAACGGGTCGCGTTCATGCTACCGCCATCAGCCACAGGCTGGATGGTATCGTAACGGAAACCGTTGGCCATGAACTCGTTGTACTTGGGTGCGTTTGCGCGTTGGGGCTTCCAGCTTGGATTTGTCCAGCCGTGTTCCATCACCGACCACTTGCGGCGCAAATCACCAAACTCGTACTCTTTAAGAATATCCAGCGTGGGAATGTACATTTCCCAGGCATCGGCTTCCGCCGTCCGCAAGGCACCCGCGCCCCGGTCGGGATTTTTGATGTTGCCCGTACCCCAGGGATCCTGTGCAAACTGGTGCTGAATGGAAAACAACGTTTCGGGATTGTTG
Organism: Cytophagales bacterium; assembly: GCA_038242095.1. Taxonomy (GTDB): domain Bacteria; phylum Bacteroidota; class Bacteroidia; order Cytophagales; family Spirosomataceae; genus Persicitalea. The sequence continues at coordinate 13,743 of JBBSSJ010000034.1, read as the reverse complement.
TCCAGGCTCATTTTGGTAAACATGCCATTGTAGTCGCTCACCAGACTGTATTTTCCTGAGTTGATTACCTCTTCGGCCTTGGCCTTGGCATTGGGGTAATCCTTGCTATACAGATACAACTTTGCCATCATGCCCTTGGCCGAGTATTTCGTTACGCGTCCCGGTACGTCGGTTTCGGGTAGGCCCGCTTCAGCCATTTTCAATTCTTCCAGCGCAAAGCGAAGCACATCTTTCTGCAAATAACGCGGGATGTTGAAATTGCCGGACAGGGCCGTTTCACCCGGATCGGTAACGATGGGAGCCGCGCCCCAGGTACGGGCGATGTAGAAATACACCATCCCCCGAACGAAATGACACTCGGCGATGGCGGGATCCAGATAAGCGGCTCCACCCCCGGAGGCTTTCTTTTCCTCGAAGGTTTTGATCATGACATTGGAATAGCCGATGATCTTGTAAAAGGCACCCCAGGCGGCTCCGATACGGTCGGAAGCCGACGAAACCGTGAAGTTAAGGTACTCGACGTCGGTGTAGGTGAATATATTTCCCGCCATGACATCGCCGATGGCATCTTGGGCGCGGCTTTCGTAGTTGCGCCAGGGCAGGCCGCTGTACAGCGTGCTGGTGGCACCCCGCACTTCTTCGGCATTGTTGTAGTAGTTTCCGGTGGTGGTACCCGACAGCGAAGGTCGGTCTATGAATTCTTCCTTGCAGGAAGCCAGCAGCAACACCGGTAAAATCAGGGCTGTGAATGGTTTGAGTTTCATTGGTATTTTGGTTAAAATCAGTTTTTTATTCCTTTTTTTCTAAAATTGCAGATTCGCGCCGATGGTGAACGTACGCGGGTTAGGATAGTGTCCCGTGTCTACATTCATCAGCTTGATGCTATTGTTGAATGACCCGATTTCAGGGTCGTAACCCGAGTAGTTCGTGAAGGTTTTCAGGTTCTGAATCGAGCCATAGATCCGCACCGTACCCAGTTTGACCTTGCTTAGCACCTTGGCGGGCAGACGATAGCCCAGCGTAATATTCTGAATCCGGGCGTAGGACGCATCCTCCACATAGCGGTCCGACATGGCGGTGTTGTTCTTGTTGGTGTTCGTAAAACGGGGCAATGCACCGTCCATATTTTCGGCGGTGTAGCGGTCCGTCACAGTGTTCATCTGGTTGGTGTAGGCGTTGTTTAGCCCTTCCAGCTGCCAGCGCAGGAAGTTGAAAGCTTTGCCCCCCTGGCTACCTTGCAGGAACAGCGAGAAATCAAAACCACCGTAGTTGAACGAGTTGGTCAGACCCCAGCTAAATTTGGGCAGAGGGCTACCGATGAAAGTGTAGTCCTGCGCGTCGATTTTGCCATCGCCGTTGATGTCCTTGAAACGAATATCGCCCAGCCAGGTTTCGTTCTGGTTGACGTTGTAGCCAAACTGAGGCATACTATTGTCCAAATCCTCCTGCGTACGGTACAGTCCGTAGGTCACCAGGCCCCAGAAAGAACCCACGGGCCGACCGGGCGTCGTGTGCGTGATGAGGTAATTGTTGTAGTACACCTTGCCGTCGAGGGCCGAAGCGGCACTGGCTGCCTGGTCGTAGCTGTTGGTAAATTGCGTGAAGACCAGGTTCGTTTTCCAGGTAAAATCGCCCTTCTTGATATTGGTCGTCGTGATGCCGATGTCCACGCCCGTGTTGGTCATCTGTCCGGCGTTGCCGAGCGGCGCTTTCAGGTCATCCCACTGGTCACCTACGCCGATGAGGTTAGGCCCCGTCAGGAAAATAATCATATCGGACGTTACCTTTTTGTACACGTCGATCGTCGCGTCGATACGTCCGCCAAAGAAGCCCAAATCAAGTCCCACGTTAGAGGTTTTGACCGTTTCCCATTTCAAATTGGGGTTAGGAATACCGTTGATCATGTTCGAGGAGCCAAAGCCCACAGGACCGGAGAAAAACTGCACGGCACCCACGTAGGCCGGATTAGGCGCACCGCCGGGGAAGTTTTGATTCCCCACTACGCCGTAGCCCACGCGCAGTTTGGTGAAATTGAGCACGTTGCCGACGGCTCCTTTCATGAATTTCTCATTTGAGATCGTCCAGCCCGCCGACACGCCGGGGAAGTATCCCCAGCGGTTGTTGGGACCGAAATTGGACGAGCCATCGGCCCGAAAACTGGCCGAAAGCGAGAAGCGTTCATCGTAGGTATAGTTGGCGCGGGCAAAATACGATTCCATCGCCCACTGCCCTTTGCCGCCGCTCAGTCCCCAGGTAGTCTGGTCGGCACTACCCGTGCTGAGGTCGAAAATATTGGCCTGCAAATCCACCTTGGTACCCGAGATGGCTTGGTAATGCGAGTTCTGAACCTGATGCCCTAAGGTACCCTGGATGCCGTGTTTCTTGAAATACTTATTGTAGCTAAGGTAGTTGGTCAGCGACCAGTAGTAGCTATCCGAGCGCGAGTCGATCAGCTTGCTGCGGAAGGAAGTACTGCCCACGTTGCCCGCTTTTTGAAAAGCCTCGTTGTTGTTTTGTCCAAGCGAGTAAGATAGCTCATTACGGAGCGACAAATCTTTCAGGATTTGGAATTCCGCATACAGGCTGCCGAAGACGTTGTTGGTCGTTTTGGTGTTACCCCGGAACTGGCTGTTGCCTACCAGGTTAGAACCGTAGTACTGCACGCCACCAACCGTCTGTCCGCCCCCCCAGGTACCGTCCAGGTTTTTCACGGCCGTCAGCGGACTGGTCGAAGCGCCCCACCAGATGGTACCTTCGGCGGCATCGGCCAGCGAGACATTCTGAATACTGCGCGATACGTTGGCGCTCAGACCTACCTTGGCCCAGCTTTTCAACTGCGTGTCCATGCTGAACCGCGACGAGTACCGCTTGAAATCGGAACCGAGCAGAATTCCTTTATTGTCGAAATAATTCAGCGACAAGTAATAGTTCGTTTTATCCCGTCCACCCGAAAAACTCAACTGCTGGTTATTGATCGTGCCGCGCTGAAACATGGCATCCTGCCAGTCGGTACCAGGGCCGAGCAATTCGGGATTTTTGAATTCATCGGCTACGGGATTACCGATAATCGGCAGTACCTCGTTCTGATAGCGGGCAAAATCGGGGAGTTTCATCAAATCCAGCTTCCGGGCAACTTCCGAAACCCCGGTGTACATTTCGTAGCTGATTTTGCCTTCACCCGACTTGCCTTTCTTGGTGGTAATCAGAATAACGCCGTTAGCCGCCTGAGAACCGTAGATAGCTTGCGCTGAAGCATCCTTTAAAACGTCGATACTCTCGATGTCATTGGGATTCAGCATAGCCATCACACTGTTGCCGGTTTGGCCATCGCCGCCGCCCAAGCCCGCGTAGCCCGTGCTCGACGACGTATTGCCGCCCACGAAGGGTACCCCATCAATCACAAAAAGCGGGTCGTTGTTGTTGATCGACGTAACGCCCCGTACCTTGACCGATACGCCGCCGCCGGGTTGACCGCCATTGCTGGTCACGGTAACGCCGGCTGCTTTGCCCTGCAAAAGCTGGTCGATGCCCGCGGCTGGAATGTCCTTAATATCAGCGGCTTTCACCGTTGTAATCGAGGAAGTTACGTCGGCCCGCTTGGAGGTGCCATAGCCTATCACGACCACCTCGTCAAGCGTGCGATCGGCGGGTGCCAGCACCACGTTTATAGTAGTTCGGCTGCCTACTTCCACTTCCTGCGTAGTCATCCCGATAAAGGAAAACACCAGCACATTGGCCCCGGCGGGCATATCGATCGAGTACACGCCGTCCACATTGGTGGAGGTACCCATTTGCATTCCCTTCACGGACACCGTAGCACCCGGCAGCGTATTTCCTTTTTCGTCCGACACGACCCCTTTGACGACAGCCTTAACATCAGTTGGTTTCTCAACAGGGACCTGAGTCGCTTTGGCCAGTACCAATTGATTTTTTGTCGGCCTGGCTGGGGTCATGGTTTGATTCTGCGCGGAGACACTTAGCCACCCGCCCAGGACGAGAAGCCCCGATAGCACATGTTTCATCATAGTAACAGGATTATAGGTTAATTTAAAGAATAAACTTATTGGGTAATTGAAATTTTACTTGGTAACTAATTGAATTTCAACTGGAAAACTCAGGCTGTGTTCAAACTCGGTTTCGTCAGCTTTTCCATCGGCAGCGAGATCATCACGGAGGTACCTTTGCCGAGCTCACTTTGCCACATCACCTGCCCGCCCAGAAACGAGATGCGGGAATGGATGTTGGCGATGCCGTCTCCGGCCAGGGATTCCTGCTCAAAATCGGCCCCGCGCCCGTCGTCGTCCACGCTGATAAGCGTCGCTTCCTGGCTAGCCATCACCTGCACGGTGATGGTGCGGGCATCGGCGTGTTTGAGGGCGTTGTTGAGTAATTCCTGCACGACTCGGTAGATCATCACCGAAGCCTCGCTGCCCAGCGGGGGTACCTCCCCGTAGTGTTCCAGCACCAGTTTGGTTTTGTTGACCAGATTCAGCTTTTGCACCAAATCTTCCAGCGCCGGAATGAAGCCAAACGTAGAGAGCGAATAAGGCCGCAGATTACTGGAAATCAGCCGGGTTTCGGTGCAGGCTTCGTCCAGAAACTGGTTCAGCGGTTTCTTGACACTCAGGGGCAACTGGTCTTCATGCGCCTCGACAAAAAGTTTGATGCGGGATAGCTGAATCCCTAATCCGTCGTGCAGGTCGCGGGCGATACGGCTGCGTTCGCCTTCCTGCCCTTCAATCATAGCCCGCAGCGATTTCAGTTCCAATTCCCGAATCTGCTGCTGGGCAATTACCGTCTCCTGGTGCACAATCAGTTTCTGCTGACGGCGCAGAAACACCAGCGCGCCTACCCCTAATACACTGATAATCAAACCCACGACCAACATAGAGTTTACCACCTGCTGCGAACGATTTTGTTCTTCAATCAATTGTTTTTCCACGGCCAGCGTATTGATCTGACTTTCGTATTCCTGCAAACGAATGCTCTTGGTCTGCTCGGAGGTATTGAACCGATTGGCATAATCGAGCGTCATCAGGGAAGCCTCGTAAGCTTTTTCGTTGTTCCCCAACCGCGAATAACTATCGGCGGTATGCCGCGACAACTCCCGCAGCATCGACAGGTCATTTTCTGATTCGGCTATTTCAAAACTCTTCCGGTATGAGTCAAGAGCTTGTTCGGACTCATTTCTGAACTGATGGACAAGACCGAGGTAAAAGTGGTTCAAAGCAATGAGCCAGTTGATTTTCAACGGGCTGGCAATCTTTAAACTTCGGTTGGCAAAATATTCGGCTGAGTCCGGGTTTTTAATTCTTGAATACGTATTGGCCAGCAAATTCAGGGCGTAAGCCTGCGACTTAGACTGCTTATATTGAGCACTCAATCGTTCGGTTTCGCGCAATTGCGTAATCAAGTCCCTCGGAATAGGATCCTTCCGCTGGGCAATGTTGGCCAGACCCAGGCGGCTCTCGATCACTTTGGGCATATTGCTGGTACGCTCAAAGTACTGTTGGGCCTTTGTGAGGTACTTTTCGGCAGTACCCTGCATGAGATAATCACGGGTATAATAGTCTCCGATCACAATGTACTCGGTATAGTACCCTACCGAATCGCCCAGCAACCCATAATAGTGCAACCCTTTGAAATAGGCATCGAGCGCATGTTTGTTGTAGCCGTACTGATGTTGGTACAATTGTCCCAGCGAATCGTATGAGTGGGCAGCTTGTGCGTATTTCTTGCTTTGAACAAACTGACTGATCTGCTGCTTTATACTATCCACCGATGCTGAATCACCCATAGCCATGCCTGGTTGGCATTCACCCCTCGACACCAGGAGCGCCAGGACGAAAGCCCATTCCAGAAACCGCGAATCATACAGGACGGTACATTTCATTCAGGTCAATCATTCAACGTCTGCCGCCGGTTCAGGCGATCAACTGCAATTCCATGGCGGTCTTGATGAGGAGTGCCGTATTGGTTACCCCAAATTTCATGAGCAAACTACTGCGGTGAAACTCGACTGCCTTGGCGCTCACGAACATCTGAGTCGCCATTTGCTGTGTGGTCAATCCCTGCGCCATCAATGCCAATACTTCCGACTCACGTGGGGTGAGGTTGGGTTTCAAAGCAACTCCGGTCGACGATTTACGGCTCCTTGGCTCATCGTTCAGCAGAATTTGCGTAATCGTTTCGTTGAAATACTGCTTTTTTTCGTACACTGCCTTAATGGCTTGGATCAATTCCAGTTTGGTAGTATTCTTCAGCAAGTACCCTTTGGCTCCTTTTTTCACCATCCGCTTGATCAGACTCGCGTCGTCGTGCATCGTCAACGCAATCACCCTGGTATCCGGGTAGGTATGCGTGATGTGCTCGCAAAGTCCAAGGCCCGTTTCAATCTGGGGAAACGAAATATCCAGCAATACGACATCGACCGTCACTTTGCTCAATTGCTCCATTACGGACTCGGCGGTGTAGCAGCGCTCGGTCACTTCAATATCCGGCGAACCCGAAATGAGCGATGCGATGCCTTCGACAAAAACATTGTGATCATCGGCAATCAGTACGCGTATCATGGTTGTTCTTTCGGCGGGAGGGGGTGGTGTTAGAGATTCAACTATGGGGCGAAGTCTACTTGTTAGCAACGGGCTATCTCCTCGGTTTGTTTCGTAAAATTGAACTTTGTGTAGCAAAAGTAGGATTTATTGAAACAGGTATGCCATAGTAAAAACCCTGAAATTGGATTTATTAGAGTTTCTACTAAGTCCACACAGAAGTACCCGCGCAGGGTACACAGCGGGAAAATACGGCATGGTTGAATTACGGAATTAGAGTCGGCTCACTTTGCCAGAATCTCCATCAAAAACTTCCGAAACGGTTCCGCGAACTCCTTACGCTTCAGTGCGAACTCGACGGTCGTCTTTAGGAAGTCCAGCTTGTTTCCAATGTCGTGGCGCTTACCCTCAATGCGGTGGGCGTAGATATTTTCGCGGCGGAGCAACAGTAGCAACGCGTCGGTGAGCTGAATCTCGCCGCCCTTTCCTTTGGGCGTCTGGGCGATAGCTTGAAAAATATCGGGCGTCAGAATGTAGCGACCCGCAATGGCCAGGCGCGAGGGGGCATTACCGAGCGCGGGCTTTTCGACCAGCGTGTTGAGTTCCAGAATCGTGTCGCTGAGCGCGTCACCGCCCACGATGCCGTAACGGTCGACTTTGTCGGCGGGTACTTCCTCGACGGCGATCACTGAGCCACCGTACTGCTCGAAAGTATCCATCAATTGCTGCGTCACCGGAATCACCGAATCCATGATCGTATCGCCCAGCAGCACTGCAAAGGGTTCATCGCCCACATGGTGACGGGCGTAGTTGATGGCATCGCCGAGGCCGTTGGCTTCCTTCTGGCGCACAAAATGAATATTGGCCATGTCGGCCAGCCGACGCATTTCGGTGTGCCAGGCTTGGTCTTCCTTCTCTTCCAGGCGGGCTTCCAGTTCGAAATTCCGGTCGAAATGGTCTTCGATAGCGCGTTTGCCCTTGCCCGAAATGATTAGAATGTCCTCGATGCCCGAATCGACGGCTTCCTGCACGACATACTGAATCGTGGGAATGTCGATAATCGGCAACATCTCTTTGGGCATGGACTTGGTGGCGGGCAGAAAACGAGTGCCCAGCCCGGCGGCAGGTATAACGGCTTTACGAATCATTGTGGCTAACGGCCGTCGGCTTTTGGCTTTCGGCTTTTGGTTTGCGTGAATAATATGAAAGATTTCTCAACGAGAAATGCACTCGCTAAATTAGATAGGGATATCAAGAACAGCCAAAAGCCGACAGCCATTACACGACAAACGGCTTTACCACTCTCGCGTTATGCTTTTTAAGCTCCACAAAGAGGCGATTCAGCATGTCGTCGTCGCGGTAGGTACCGATGATGGTACCGCCCGAACCGGCGAATTTGGCCGACGCGCCACACGCCCGGGCCGCTGCGACGAGCTGCTTGTTGGCGTCCGATACCTGGTAAATCTGGCAGCGTAGGTCGAAATTATGGTTTACGAGTTCGTGCAGGTCGTCGGGACGGCGGTCCAACAGGGCAACGCGGCCCTCGGCGGCGCATTGCGCGATTTGGCCCAGCACGTCGATCACATCGGTCTCGCCCCGGTCGAATCGGGTGCGTACATCGCTGTGGACTTTACCCGACACTTTGCTAAGTTGGGTGTTGTAGGCGACGTAAAGCTTGGGCAATAAGGCAGGATCGAGACGTTCGTAAATACCGTGGCCTTGGGCTAGGAGCTTTTCCTTGTCAAAATCCATGTACACACAGCCTTCGTAGCACTGAATGACCCGGTCCTGCAAACCCGCCGCGATGCCCAACTCTTCGGTTTCAGCGTTCAGGATAAGTTGTGGTAGCGTTTCGAGCGGGATTTCGACTTTATAGAATTGAATCAAGGCCCGGAACAGCGCCACCACGATAGCGCTTGAGCCTGACATGCCCACCTGGCGCGGGATCGAGGAGCGGTAGCGCACCGTAAAGTTGCGGTTGGGCAGCCGGACCCCGTTGGCTTCGCAATGATCGGCGAACTTCTTGATGCCCGCTTTAATCAGTGGAATGCCGCCGTTATAGCCCAGCATACTCACCGAATCGCGCAAGTGGTAGAGACTTTTAAAGGTGCTGCTGTCTTGCGGCTGCGGTTCGATGTGCAACTCGGGCGATTCGTAGAGCGAAACCGACGTCCCGAAATTGCGCACCGAAAGGGAAATCGTTTTACCAAAAAATCCGTCAGAGGGATTACCCAAAAGTCCGGCTCGTGCGTAGGCGCGCGTTTCAGTGATCAAAGGAAAGTCGTTTTTTGGGCAATATTACTAATAAATTTCAAAACCTGTTTCAAAACAAAAATGAGTGAGTGATGAATGCAGAACATCCATCACCCACTCATTTTGACAGCGCAGGCAGTGCCATTAATTATTCAAAATCAAAGAAAGGTCAGGCTTGCTTGGCTACCTGAATACTAAATTCAAGCTTTACATCGTCGCTCACCACGATACCGCCCGCTTCGGTGACCCCGTTCCACACCAGACCAAAATCCTTACGGTTGATCTTGCCCATCACTTCAAATCCTGCCTTATAGTTGCCGTAAGAGTCGGTCATGTAGCCGCCGTGTTCTGCTTTTAGCTCAACGGGGTTGGTTTTGTCTTTGATCGTTAGATCGCCCAAGATCACGTAATTGCCATCGCCTTTTTGCTGCACGCTAGTCGATTTGAAAGTCATCTTCGGGTAGTGGGCCGAATCAAAAAATTCTCCGCTCTGCAAATGGCCATCGCGCTGTTCGTTGTTGGTGTCCGCTGGCGGTATTGGCCGAGAACGTAATTCCTGCCGTAGTGAAATCATCGCCCTCCGTTTCTACGGTTCCTTCAAATTCCCGGAAATGACCCGTGACAGTCGAGATAATCAGGTGCTTTACTTTGAATTGGATTTCCGAGTGGGTTGGGTCGATGTTCCAGACGGTTTTAGTGATAGTTTCCATTGCTTTGGTTTTCGGATAAATTATGTATTTACAATAAATGTATATACAACTAAATTTTTTTTAATGTTTCGTGCAACAAAAAAATCCGATGCGGTCAGGCATCGGATCGTATTAACTTTCAATAAGCAACTTTATGCAAATTAGTTGGCGTCGACGCCATCATCGGTACGGTCGACTTCTTTACTCGGTACGCCGGGACCGTCGGTGCTTTTGGTAAGGGGCTTGGTGTTAGGGGTATTCTTGGGGGTAGATGGGTAAACGGGCGGTTCGAGTATTTCTTTGCCAGTACCGGGTATTGCGGGTTCTCCTCTTTTACGTGCCATGATAATAGGGTTTCAGGTAATTAGTGAATACAATATTCACCAAACTGCAAGAACCGTTCCGAGCTCGAAAGTGCTATGAAAACAACTTGGATGGGGAATATTTTCTATAAAAAGCGCCGCTTGCCCAAAGGCAGGCGGCGCTTTTTGTTACGAAGTACCTGGTACGTTACACTCTGAACTGGTTACTTCCCCATCATCAACTTCTTAGTTTTTGGGCATCATGAATATGCTCTCATCCACCGTCGGATTAACCTGCACATTCTTGACTGTCATCGTCATCATGCCGGGCATGGCGGGTGACTCGATCTCAGTCGTAAAGGGGAACGTCACGCCATCGATCTGCTTGAAATTTGAGAAGTTGGTTTTCACCTCGACATCCTGACCCTGCACGGCAGTATTGATTATCGAACGGAGGATGTAATACGTATCCTTGGAAATGTAGTGCTTCGCCGTAGCGCCGTTGGCCATCTTGACTTCCACAACGTACACCGGAGCGCCTTCCATCGTTTCTTCGCCTTTCAATGCGGCGGTGTTGCCTTTGGCTTTGTAGTTGTAAAGGCCGGTCAAGTCCAGTTGGGCGGCCGCCATTTGGGCTTGCTCCTCGGGCATGGCAACGGGGGTGGTTTGTCCGGCCATCGGATTGATCATCCAGCCTGTTTTGCCGTCGATGGCCTGCACGATGGCGGAGCCCTGCACGGTGGTCTCGCTGCGCAGGCCGCGTCCCTGCACGATCGTAGAAGTCGAAGGCAGATCCATACCCATGATTTGGGCCGAGGATTCTACTTTCACGCTTTTCAAGCCGGTATATTTATCGCCACCCATCGCGGCCACATGCTTGTCAATTACCTCATCTACGGTCTGGGCGTAGGCCGACTGCACAAAAATTGCCAGCGCGAATACGCTCAGCATTTTGGCCCATGATTGCTTGTTCATAAAAGATTGCTGTTTGAGATGAAAAAAGTTTAGATAAAAATAATACAAAGTCACGTAAACCTAACTTTAATTTAGGGTGAGCGGTTAAAAAAAGCGGCTACAATGATTTAAAAGCGGATAGCGGTTTTACATAAAACAAAAGGGAACAAGCCTGCGCTCATTCCCTTCTGAAAAGGATCAAAATCTTTTTGGCTTGCTAAGACAGTGCCTCGGCACCGCCCACAATCTCCAGAATTTCCTTGGTAATCGCGGCCTGACGGGTCCGGTTGTAGACCAGCTTAAGTTCTTTCAGCAATTCCTGCGCGTTATCGGTGGCCTTGTCCATCGCGGTCATCCGCGCGCCGTGCTCGGAGGCGTTGGATTCCAGCACCGCCCGGTACAGTTGAATTTTGAGTGATTTGGGAATCAGCTCATTCACGATCTTTTCTTCCTCGGGCTCAAAGATATAGTTGATATTGGGCCGCCCGCCCTGTCCATCGGCTGGATCATCAGAGATGGGCAGGTATTGCTCGGTGCGGATAATCTGCGTGGCGACGTTCTTGAATTCATTGAAAATCAAATCCACGCGATCGTATCGTCCGTCAGCAAACATAGCCATGATGGACTCAGCGGCTTCCTTCACACCTACGAAGCTCAATTCCTGGAAGATATCCTGGAAGGTGCTGTTGACCTTAAAACCACGTTTAGCCATACCCTCGGCAGCTTTCTTGCCAATGGCGAATACCTCGACGTTGCCCTGCCTGGCTAAATCCGCGTAGTTGGCCGCGACGTGCGCCATCGCGGCCTTAATGACGTTGGTGTTAAACGCGCCGCACAGGCCCCGATCGGACGTAACCATCACGACGAGTACCTTGTTGACCGGACGCTCCTGCTTGAAGGGGCTGTCGGTACCGGTTTCGCTCCCAGACGATACCGTCGCAAGCATTTCGCCAAGTTTTTGGGCGTAGGGCCGCATCTGCATAATGCTGTCCTGCGCGCGCCGCAACTTAGCCGCTGCCACCATTTTCATAGCCTTGGTGATCTGCTGCGTAGAGCTTACCGACACAATCCGGCCGCGTACTTCTTTTAAGTTTGCCATAAGTCAATTTTGAATGATAGAATTAGTGAATACGAGATATTGAATTCACTAATTCTATCATTCACTCCGCTTCGGCGGACCGATTCAAAATTAAATATATTTCGCTGCTACTTCTTTCGCTACTTTTTCCAGTACACCGGTGAGTGTATCGTCGTATTTGCCGGCTTGCAGCGCTTTAAGTGTATCGCTGTACTGGCCCGCCAAGACGGTCAGGTAGTCAGCCTCAAATTCTTTCACGCGATCCACGGGTACTTTATCGATCAATCCCTTAGTGGAAGCGTACACGATCGCAACCTGCTGCTCCACGGGTACAGGGCTATATTGAGGCTGCTTGAGTACTTCCTGGTTGCGGCGTCCGCGGTCGATAGCGAGCTGCGTAGCGGCGTCGAGATCGGAACCAAACTTAGCAAAAGCTTCGAGTTCGCGGAATTGCGCCTGGTCGAGTTTCAGGGTGCCGGCTACTTTCTTCATCGACTTGATCTGGGCGTTACCACCCACCCGCGACACCGAAATACCCACGTTAATGGCGGGCCGGATACCGGCATTGAACAAGTTCGTTTCAAGGAAGATCTGTCCGTCCGTAATCGAAATCACGTTGGTAGGAATGTAAGCCGACACGTCGCCCGCCTGGGTTTCGATGATCGGCAGGGCAGTCAAGGAACCACCCCCTTTCACCTTGCCTTTCAGCGAAGGAGGAAGGTCGTTCATGTTTTGGGCGATAGCATCGTCGTTTACTATTTTGGCGGCCCGCTCCAACAGACGGCTGTGCAGGTAAAATACGTCGCCGGGATAAGCTTCGCGTCCGGGTGGGCGGCGCAGCAGCAACGACACCTCACGGTACGACACGGCTTGCTTGGAAAGGTCGTCGTAGATTACCAGCGCGGGACGTCCCGTATCGCGGAAGTACTCGCCGATGGCGGCACCCGTAAAGGGCGCAAAGAACTGCATCGGCGTGGGGTCGGCGGCACCGGCGGCCACGATGACGGTGTAGTCCATCGCGCCGTAGCGGCGCAATGTGGCTTCGATCTGCTTGATGGTGGAGGCTTTCTGCCCGCACGCTACGTAGATACAATATACCGTCTCACCACGATCGTAAAATTCTTTCTGGTTGATGATGGTATCGATACAAACGGCCGTTTTGCCCGTCTGACGGTCGCCAATCACGAGCTCGCGCTGACCGCGACCAATGGGGATCATGGCGTCGATGGCTTTAATACCCGTTTGGAGGGGCTCCGTGACTGGTTGCCGGAAGATTACGCCCGGTGCCTTACGCTCCAAAGGCATCTCGAAAAGCTCGCCCTGTATGGGACCAAGGCCGTCGATCGGCTCGGCGAGGGTATTCACCACGCGGCCCACGATCTTGTCACCCACCTGAATGGAGGCAATTTCGTTGGTGCGCTTCACGGTGTCGCCTTCCTTGATCTCGCTGGATTCACCTAGCAATACTGCGCCCACATTATCTTCTTCGAGGTTAAGCGCCAGCGCTTTAAGGCCATTGTCAAATACCAGCAGTTCACCCGCCTGTACTTTGGAAAGGCCATAAATCCGCGCCACGCCGTCACCGACTTGCAGCACGGTACCTACTTCTTCAAGTTCCGCCTCTGACTTTGAGCCCGCTAGTTGCTCACGCAGAATGGCTGAAACTTCGTCCGGTCTTACAGATACCATAATATTTAGTTACTTATATTGAAAGTTGAGGTGATGGCTTTTCAAAAACAGCCGCAAATGTAGCGTTTTATTTCGTTAAATCCGGCATTTTTCCCAAAAAAACGGGGGGTAGAATTATACTTTTCTAAGAAGTAGCGTATCGCCCAAGAAGGGAACCGACGATCGGGGTGAATTTGACAACTTCCTGATTCCAAACTTTTTTGGGGTGATCATGTGTTTATTAGCGA
>JBBSSJ010000033.1:0-24677 GCA_038242095.1 Cytophagales bacterium | reverse complement strand
CGTCCACACCCACGAGGCACTCACTTACAAGCCCACCGAAATCCTGGACATAGAAAAAACCCAGCGAGAGAAGTTGAAGTATCGGAAATCTTGAAAGGGAGAACCAAAAATATTCTCGCCGTTATTCCCGCGCGGGGCGGGAGTAAGGGGTTGCCGGGCAAGAATATTTTGCCGTTGGCCGGACATCCGCTGATCGCGTACAGCATCGAGGCCGCGCTGGCCGCACCGAGTGTGACGCGCGTCATCGTCTCGACCGACTCGGTGGAAATTGCTGACGTAGCGCGGCGCTATGGCGCGGAAGTACCTTTCGTGCGCCCGGCGGCTCACGCGCAGGATCATAGTCTCGATCTCGATGTTTTCGTTCACGTCCTGGACTGGTTACGCGAAAACGAAAATTACGCGCCGGATTTAGTGGTACAGCTTCGGCCTACCTCGCCCGTCCGCTACGTCGCCGACCTTGAAAACTGCATCGCCAAAATGCTGGCAAACGAAGCCGTCGACAGCCTGCGCATCGTGACGCCCGCGCCCAACACGCCCTACAAAATGTGGCGCGTGGAATCGGAGGAAGTACCCATGCAACCGCTACTGACGCTGGACGGCGTGGCCGATCCCTACAACCAGCCCCGCCAATCGCTGCCGACCGTTTATTGGCAAATCGGCACGCTGGACGTCATCCGGCCGCACGTTATTCTGGCACAACGCAGTATGTCGGGAAAAATGATTTTGCCCTACGTCGTGCCCCAGGATCAGGCCATCGACATCGACGATATTTTTAGCTTTCAGCGGGCTGAAGCTTACATTGCGTCGCACGGTTGCGTTAAATTTTGATCAGTGGTTTCACAAGACAGCCCTATCCTGATTTTCGGCGCAGGCTCCATCGGGGAGCGGCATTTGGGTATTTTGCAGCGCCTGGGCTACACTAATTTGTGGGTGTACCGACAGCGCAATTTGCCGCTACGGACGCTAGATGCGGCTGATTTCAAAATCGTTACCGAGCTGGCCGATTTGAACAATGTACCCTTTGCCGCCGCCATCGTCTGCACACCCACCGCCCAGCATCTGGAACAAACCCGCTGGTGTGTGCAGCGCGGCATACCGGTTTTAGTAGAAAAACCGCTTTCCCATGATTTGTCGGGCATGCTGGCGTTGAAAGAAGAGATTCTGCAAAATTCAGCTTCCGCTAAAAAGCCCCAAATTCAGATAGCTTACATGCTGCGGTACCATCCTTTTTTTCAAAAAATAAAAAAATTGGTAGAAAAAGATGAGCTGGGTAAAATGCTTAGCATGCAGAGCTACTGGGGCGAGTACCTGCCCGACTGGCACCCCTGGGAAGACTACCGCGATTCCTACGCCGCCCGACGTGACCTCGGCGGCGGCGTGGCGCTCACCCTGAGTCATGACCTCGACCTGGTCAACTGGCTGGCGGGCAGTCCGGTGGCGGGTTGGAATACGCTAAAAAATTACCGCTCGGCGCTGGAAATCGATGTGGAATCCGGGGCCGATGTGTCGCTGCGCTACGAGAATGGCATTACGGCGCACTGTCACCTCAATTTTCACGAACGCGTACCGCGCCGCTGGTACCGGTTTGTATTTGAGAAAGGCTCAGTGGAAGTCGATTACCTCAAAACAAGCTACAATTGGTCACTCCCTGGCCGGGAACCAGAAGTTATGTTCCTTGAAAACTTTGACCGCAATCAGCTTTTCACGGATCAAACCCATGATTTTTTACAAAGCCTAAATAGCGCTAGCTTTGAGGAATCGACTTTACAAACGCTCGAAGAGTCAGAAATGATTCTTCGGATCTGTCTGTGAGGTTTTTAGCAAAAACAAAATGCAAGACATTCCACCCATTCATCTGTCATTATCCATTGCCCACCGGGTGGTGCTGCTCACCGGAGCGTGCGGCCTGATCGGAAAAACGATCGCCACAGCCTTTCTGCGGCAGGGCGCCCGGATGGTACTGGCCGACCGCGACGCGGCGGGCCTCGAAAGCCTGCGGGCGACGCTGCAAAAGGACTTCTCCGACAACCAATTTTTGTGCCAAACGCTGGATATCACCGAGGAAGCAAGTTGCGAAAGCGCCGTACACGCTACGGTCACCAAATTTGGCCCGCTGGAGGTACTCATTAACTGCGCCGCCATCGATGCCAAGTTCGACAAAGCAAATTCGTCTACCATCAATCCCAGCCGCTTCGAGCATTATCCCGCCGAGTTGCTGCGACAATCAGTAGAAGTAAACCTAACGGGTACCGTGCTCATGACGCAGGCGGCTTGCCGCCAAATGCTGGCGCAGGGACGCGGCAACATAATTAACGTGGCCTCGACTTATTCAATGGTCTCGCCCAACCAAAGTCTGTACGATTTTGGCGAGGATACGAAGCAATTCAAGCCTATCGACTATATCGCTTCCAAATCGTTTATCCCCAATTTTACCCGTTACGTGGCAACTTTTTATGCCAAAGACGGTATCCGGTGCAACGCCATCGTTCCGCATGGTGTGTTCAACGACCACGATGAGGCGTTTTTGGCCAACTTTGCTAAACTCTCGCCCCTGGGCCGGATGTGTGAGCGGGAAGAACTCATCGGTCCGTTCACGTTCCTGGCCTCGGACGCGTCGAGCTACATGACGGGCTCAGTACTCACCGTAGACGGAGGATGGACGGCGTGGTAAAAATCAAACTTTTCCTGACCGACGTCGACGGCGTGCTGACCGACGGTGGCATGTATTACGCCGAAAATGGCGACGAGTTGAAGCGCTTCAACACCCGTGATGGCATGGCTTTCGAGTTACTGCGCAGGGCGGGTATCAAAACCGGCATCATCACCAGCGAAAACACTACCCTCGTGGCCCGTCGCGCCGCCAAAGTGAAGGCCGACTACCTCTACCAGGGCCAACGCGATGGAGGTAAGCTCACCGCCGCCGAGGAAATCTGCGCCAAGGAAGGCATTACGTTGCAGGAAGTCGCCTACATCGGCGACGATCTGAATTGCATTCCGTTATTAGAAAAAGTGGGCCGCGCCGCTTGTCCGACCGATGCCGTCGACGCGGTGAAGGCCATATCGAGTATTTTTGTCCTGTTTAAAAAAGGCGGTGAAGGCTGCGTGCGGGAGTTTGTGGAGCAAATAGTAAGAAACAACGGATGAAGCAAACGATCGATACCGAACCCTGGGATCTGGAAATAGAGCCCACTTCGGGCTTTTTCGACCTGAATTGGCGGGAAGTGTGGCAATACCGCGACCTGATCGCGCTCTTTGTACGCCGCGACATCGTGGCTACCTACAAGCAGACGATCCTGGGCCCGATCTGGTTTTTTGTGCAGCCGATCCTGACGACGATCGCCTACGTCCTTATTTTTGGCAACGTGGCCGGCATCTCGACGGGCGGTATCCCCAAAATTCTCTTCTACCTGGCGGGTATCACGCTCTGGAATTATTTTCAGGAATGCCTCATGAAAACCTCCGACACGTTCATCCTCAACCAGAACCTATTCGGAAAAGTGTATTTCCCACGTCTGGCCGCGCCTATCTCGGTTGTCGTGTCCAGTCTGTTTAAGTTCTTCATTCAGTTGAGTTTGTTCCTGGCGGCCTGGGCGTTTTATCTCGTTACTACCGACAGCGTACAGCCCAACGTCACGATATTACTTTTCCCCTTTTATGTGCTGCTCATGTCAGGCATGGGATTCAGCCTTGGAGTACTCATTTCGTCGCTTACTACCAAGTACCGCGATTTGCGGTTCCTGATTCAGTTCGGCATTCAACTGCTTATGTACGGCACCCCCATTGTGTACCCGCTGTCGATCGTGCCGGAGAAGTACCGCATATTCCTGCTGGCCAATCCCATCACGAGTGTCGTGGAGGCATTTAAATACTCATTTCTGGGCGAAGGGTATTTTTCCTGGATTGGGCTGGGGTACAGTTCTGCCTTCATGATCGTTACTTTGTTTCTGAGTATTCTGGTCTTCAACCGGGTAGAGAAAACATTCATGGATACCGTTTAGATTTATGTCAGATATAGCCATCAAGGTGGAGAATCTTGCCAAGCTGTACCAATTGGGGGAGATTTCGACGGGCACACTCAGTCAGGATCTAACCCGCTGGTGGGCGGGTATTCGTGGTCAGGAAGACCCTTACCAAAAAATAGGTCAGGTCAATAATCGCACCTCAGGTGGTACAAGTGATTTTGTGTGGGCATTACAGGATATATCTTTCGAAGTAAAGAAGGGGGAGATTCTGGGAATTATTGGCCGAAACGGGGCTGGAAAGTCTACGCTGCTCAAAATTCTGTCGCGCGTAACTAAGCCCACCACCGGACGAATTCGCGTACGCGGCCGCATGGCTTCGCTGCTGGAAGTGGGCACGGGTTTTCACCCTGAACTGACGGGTCGAGAGAACATCTTCCTCAATGGGGCCATTCTGGGCATGCGAAGGGAAGAAACTCGTCGCAAACTCGACGAGATCGTGGATTTTGCGGGCGTGGAACGCTATCTCGATACGCCCGTGAAGCGCTATTCCTCGGGCATGTACGTGCGGCTGGCCTTCGCCGTGGCCGCGCATCTGGAACCCGAAATTCTGATCGTGGACGAAGTACTAGCCGTGGGCGACGCCGAATTTCAGAAAAAGTGCCTCGGTAAAATGAAGGATGTCAGCGAAAACGACGGGCGAACCGTGTTGTTTGTGAGCCACAATATGGAAACCATCCGAAGACTCTGCACCCGGGGAATGTTACTCGGGCAGGGAACGGTCATGGCCTTGGGCAGCACAGATGACGTTTTGCATAAGTACTTGAATGAAGGTGCCGCATCCGAGTCTTTTTTCCAGCTAACGCCTCCTTCCGACGCCTATCAACTACTTGGCGAAGCCGTTAGCCTGACTGTAGAAAACGATCAGGGACAACTAGCCAACGAGGTACCGCTGGGTGATCCCTTTAACATTCGCATTCAATTCAGATTGCACCGATCCGTGCCGCATTTCATCATAGGCTTGGGAATCAGTTCCCAGATGGGCATCTCCGTTCAAACTTCGTGGAGCCAACCTCGTGAGTTGTCCGCCGGGCTATACGAAGCCGTATTTCGTAACGACAATATCCTCTATACCTCAGGACTTTATTACCTGACCGTGGGACTTTCTTCCTACGTTAACACATTTCATTACAGCAGCCAGGAGGCCTATTTTCGTATATCGGAGGTGTCGAATGACGAGAAAGTCCACGAACTGGTCAATACTAAGAGTGGTCTGGTGCTAAACCAGCTGCTTGTAGAGATAAATTACGTAAATAAATAGCCTGATACCCTTGCGTTGCTACATGAAAAATTTAATTCGAAAACTGGTGGGTGAATCTTTTTACCTCAGAATGCATCGGTGGTTAAGAAAGGGCGGAGGCACCCGCGAAGCGAAAGAGAATGCAGAGTCAGTAAGGCGGGCGGATTTTTATTCGGGCTTCGTCGGGAAAGGTGAGCTGTGCTTCGATGTTGGCGCCAACATCGGCAACCGGGTGGGGCCTTTGCTGGGTATTGGTGCAAAGGTCGTCGCGATCGAACCCCAGGAGCACTGCTACACCGTGCTGAAAAATAAATACCATGACCGGATAGAACTGGTGACCGATGGAATGGGCGAACGGGAAGGCGTAAAGGATTTCTACGTTTCCAATGCGCATACCATCTCCTCTTTCTCAGAAGAATTTGTGGCGAGCGTGAAAGACGGCCGTTTTAAAGAACACACGTGGAACGCCCCCATCCCGGTGAAAATCACTACCCTCGACGCGCTCATCAAGAAGTACGGGCGACCTGCCTTTATCAAAATAGATGTCGAAGGTTACGAACTGGAGGTCCTAAAAGGCCTGTCGGTCCCAATCAAAATGATTAGTTTTGAATACATGGTACCCGAGCAGACCGACAAAATCGTGGCTTGTATCGAACAGATCGAAAGCAATGGCGGCAATGTCGAATACAACTACTGTATCGGGGAAACAATGGCGTTCGTGCTGGACAATTGGCTGACGCCAGCCAAGATGAAGGAGCATGTTTGGGAAGAACCATTTACCGACACCCAATTCGGCGATGTGTACTGCAGGCTGAAAGCCTGACACCTAACTCAGATGATCAGAACTATCAAAAAGACGATTCATTCGCTGCTATCTTTACGAAAGAGAAAAAAACCGGAATGGTTTCAGAGCGATTATGCCACGCTGACGGCTCAGGCCCGGCAAAGCGAGGACCGTTTTATACTTTCAGAATCCGATTTTTATCCGTGTCTCTATGACCGGACCAAAACCACACCGCTCGATCGTCATTATATATACCATCCCGCTTGGGCCGCCGGAATAATTGCCCGCACGCAACCTGCCCTGCACGTCGATATTGCTTCGACTTTGCATTTCAGCACCATGTTGTCGGCTTTTGTGAAAACCGAGTTTTACGACTATCGACCCGCCGAAATCGAGCTGGACAACTTTGCCTCGAACAGAGCCGATTTGACCGATCTCTTTTTTGCCCAGGCCTCGGTTCAATCGCTCTCCTGCATGCATACCGTCGAACACGTGGGGCTAGGCCGTTACGGTGATCCGGTAGATTACGATGGCGATTTGAAAGCCATGCGTGAGTTGGCCCGGGTACTTGCTCCCGGGGGTAGCCTCTTGTTCGTAACGCCCGTTGGAAAAGAGGCCAAGATTTGCTTCAATGCGCACCGCATCTACACGCCCATGGCCGTCGTCGATGCTTTTGCAGCTTATGGGCTGACACTTTCGGAATTTTCTTATATTCCCCAGCATAGTGGAGCCATGGTGCAAGCAGATCCCGCCACTTTCAAGACGACCGACAGCTACGGTTGTGGCTGTTTCTGGTTTACCAAATAGCGCATGATCATAGTAAAGCTACAGGGAGGACTGGGTAATCAACTATTTCAATACGCCACCGCCCGCGCGCTGGCGCACTACCATGGCACTTCGGTGGCGTTCGATGCTCGCACACTACGGGACGACCACAGCCAGACCGCCATCACACCCCGCCGCTACGAGCTGGATCAAGCAAGAATCGCGTTCAGGCAACCGCCTATGCTCGAACAGATTACTTACGGCATGAAAATCGTAGCAGCCCATCACTTGGTAGCCAGATCACTGCGCCGATTGCGTGGTGCCGTTATGTACAGTGAACACACTCCTGCTTACGACCCCGCGCTCCCCGATATCACGACGCCCCGATCCTACCTAAAAGGGTTTTTCCAGTCGGAGAAGTACTTCCATTCTATTCGTGACATCTTGTTGCAGGAAATTAATTTTCCGATTCCCGCCGATCCTTACATCCGGGCGATAGCAACGACTCCTTCCATCAGCCTCCATGTTCGGCGGGGCGACTACGTGACCAACCCTGCCGCGCGGACCTTCCACGGCTTATGCGCGCCGGACTACTATCGGCGCGCGATGGAATACGCTCAGGCGAAGTTGGGTACAGCCCGGGTATTCGTGTTTTCGGACGACATAGCCTGGGCCAAAGCGAATCTGGTCGGTCCGCTTCCGCTTACTTTTATAGCCCGTACCGAACCCGCCTCCGCCGCGGCTGATCTGTGCCTGATGAGCCGTTGCCGCCATCATATCATCGCCAATAGTAGTTTTAGTTGGTGGGGGGCCTGGCTGAATCCTTCCCCCGATAAGCTGGTCATTGCCCCCGACCGTTGGTTTGCCGACGATCAGGCACAAAAGCAAACCAAAGACCTCATCCCCGCCTCATGGATACGGTTAGCGTAATTATTCCCACCTGGAACCGCGCCGACAGCCTGGCGGTGGCCATTCAAAGTACTTTGGATCAGACCCACCCGGTGCTGGAGGTCCTCGTCTGTGACGACGGTTCGACCGATCACTCGCGGCAGGTCGTGGACGCCTTCACTGATGTCCGGGTCAAGTGGGTACCCGGCGCGCCATCCGGCGGCCCGGCCACACCCCGAAACAGAGGCATCGCCCTCAGCCGGGGCACATGGCTGGCTTTCCTGGATAGCGACGATAGCTGGCACCCCGAAAAATTGTCCCAACAGTTGGCATACGCGAGACAAGAAAAACTAAAAGCCGTTTGTACTAACGCTGATCGGCACATCCCGGGTGAGCCGGCCGAGGTGTTTCATAAGCCGGAGCGAATTAAGAAAGCAGGCATTGGCGCTCGCCTGCCCTTCGAAACGCTCGTAAATGTCAACTTCGTAATTTGCAGTACGACACTTGTGCATCGCGATCTCGTGGCGCTGGTCGGAGGATTTCCCGAAGTGGCAGACCTTCGGGCTGTGGAAGACTACGCTTTGTGGCTTCGCGTGGCGGCTTATGTGCCTTTTGGCTATCTGGATGCGTCTCTGGCTTCTTATTCCGACGCGCCGCTACAGAGTATCCGGCGGCACGACGACACCGAGCGAATTCAACAGAAGAAAATTAGGGCGGCGTTGCGCGATCTGATTGAATGGAACGGTCGGGCTCGGGCGTTATCGGCGGAACAGGTATCTTTGGTTCGAGCACGCATCCTGACCTCCCGGACCACTCCCCTACTCCGCCTGTATGGGCGGTTTCGGCGAATGTTATGTTCCGTGCTTGGCTTCTCACGACGAAAATGAATTTATGAGAAAGTTGAGATTGCTGCTATACCATTTCTCCCTTCTACCGCGCTTATTCTCCACGTATTTAGCGTTGAGAAAAATATCCATTCATACCCGTCTATTCTGCTTTTTTCCTTTCTATCAGACCGGCGGCTCGGAACGAGTACACGCTGACATACTGGAAAGCATCCACACCGAGCGGAGGCCGCACGAGGTAGCTACTTTTTTTACCAAAGTATCCCGGTCATCGACTTTTAAAAGCCATTTCCAAACGGTGGGCCACTGCTTCGAGATTGCCCCACTCGACCGCTCCAAATTCCGTGGCCTCTTGATAAAAACCATGGCCCGCGCCATCAACCGGGCTCACGCACCGACGGTTTTCGGCGCTAATGCCACCCTGATGTACGAACTGATCCCGTATCTGCACAAGTCAGTCAGAATCGTGGACCTGACGCACTCCTTCGTGCCGGAATCGGACAATCCCGTCGAGCGGGCCAGCCTGCCCTACGTCGATCGGTTGGCGGCGCGGGTGGTGATCAGCCGCAAAACGAAGGAAGACTACGAAGCACTGTACCGGGCAGAGGGCGTACCAGACAAAGCGCTGAGCAACATACATCTTGTCCATAACAGGCTAAACTACCCCCCTTGGGATTTGGCGCAAAAAGTATACAACGTCTTACCGCTGAGGGCACTTTTCGTGGGCCGAAATAGTCCTGAGAAGCGAATTGGGCTGATTGCCCGTATTGCTCACGCCCTGCGTGATGAACCCGTAAAGTTTACCTTTGTGGGGGCGAATTTGGAACAATCCGCTGCTTTTGTCCACCGATCAAACCTTTATTTCACGGGCGAGGTCACCGATCCGTTAGCGTTGGCCAGGATTTACCAAGCGCATCACGTAATCCTGATTACGTCCCGCCGGGAAGGTTTCCCGTTGGTACTGGCCGAGGGTATGGCCCACGGGGCGGTACCTGTCTCGACCGATGTCGGGGGAATCAGCGATCATGTGCAGGACGGAGAGAACGGCTTCTTGATTGATAACTGCGAAGATGAAAGCGTTATTGTGCAGGCCTTCGTGGCGCGGCTGCGATATTTGGCAGAACATCCTGAAATAGCATCCCAGCTGGGCAAAGCTGCTCAGACAGAAGCATACCGTAGTTTTGACCCGGAAGTTTTCAATGAAAAGTGGAAAGAATTGTTGATCGGCTAAGCTATGCCTGAAGTACCGTCCAAAAAAATTCTGATTATCCTGCCCCACACTGGCGGCGCCGGCGACTCGCGGGTGGTTCTTAACCTGTTGGCAGCCTTACCCGCGCATCACCTCACGTTTCATATCCTGACTTCCCAGCACGGCGAGCTCCACGCTGATTTCGCGCGTTACGGATCTCTCCATACCTTCCCGCTCGACGACGCGCCCCTGGTCAGACGAATACTCCGGCGGTTTTTTATGTCATTTTTTGTGGGTTTGAAAAGACGCTACGGTCAGTATCTAATCAAGAAACTCAATCCGGATCTAACTTATATCAATACGGTCAACGAGCACGAATTCAGCGAAGCTGCCCTGCGATCGGACAAAAAGTTAATCGTCCATCCCCACGAGATGGGTTTTGTGGTGACGCAACGGATGCGGAGTGATTGGATCGAGCAACTGCTGTCACGCGCCCATACGGTGATCAGCCCGGCGGCGGCGGTTTCGGAGTTCTACCGAGATGCGTACGGCGTTGAGGAAAGCAAAATGCGGGTGATTCACGAAACCGTCGGCGACGCCCGCCTCCAGCATCCGTTGCCGGGGCCGAATCTGAGGGATCGACTGAGCATCGGGCCGGACACGTTGCTCATTGGCTCGGTGGGATCGGTGATTTACCGCAAGGGCGTGGACACCTTTTTGCGCGCTTGCCTTATTTTGCGCGAAAAGCTCCCGGAACAGCAGTTTGTCTTTTTGTGGATGGGCGGTAATCCAAAACTGCTCGAAAAACAACCCTACTACCAGGCCTTGCAAAAAAGCATTGCGCGCTACGGCCTAGCCGACAGCTTCCGGCTGCTGCCCCACACCGCCGACGTGGCCAATTTCTACGCCGAACTGGATATATTTGTCCTGCCCTCGCGCATGGAAGCTTTTCCGCTGGTCGTGCTGGAAGCGCTCCTGTCCGAGAAGCCGGTAGTAGCCATGGACGTGGCCGGAGTGAGGGAAGTGATCGACTCCGAAACGGGCTACCTCGTCAAGGACCGCTCGCCCGAAGGTTTGGCGGCGGGAATTCTGCATTTTATGGGCAGCGAAGCGCTTCGTAGACGGGCCGGGAGTGAGGGAAGAAAGCGCGTATTGGAAAATTTTGAGAGTAAGGTTCAGGCGCCAAAGTGGTTGCAAATTCTGGAAAATATATGAAAATCGCCTTCGTCGTCTCCTTCTTCGACTTTCGCAACGACGTAAGGCGAGTGATCGCCGAGGCGGCCGAACGTTACGAAGTGGTGGTGCTGGGGCAACCCAAAGATGCCGAAGCCATCGGGGCGCACCTGCCCGCGGGCGTGGCATTTCGGCCCATTCGGGAGCGCCAGCCCAGCCTGCGCAACCGGATTTTGGAGCGGATCTATTTGCTGTTCAGGAAGATTCCGCGCAGTCGGGAGAACTTTTTTCTGATGGAGCTCTTCAAGGCAAACTACCATCCCGAGCCCCAGGTACGCGCCCGCGCTTTGCGGTTTTTTCGCCAAGTGCAGCGGCTTCCCAAATTCATCGCCTACGACACCTACCTTGACGGGCTCGACTACCAGGCGGGCACCGATTTGACGGACATCGACTCATTTGTTTACTTCACGGCCATTGCTGACGACTACCTGCTGGCGCGCCTGATTCGCGAGCAAAAGGCGGTCCGGGTATATGTGTACAGCTGGGATCATCCCTGCAAGCACACCTGTTTCTCGAAGCGCGTCGATTACGCCTGCTGGTCGGAACCCATTCGGAAGGATATCGTTTCGCTGCAAAATATCCCTGCCGATCGGGTAGCGGTGGTAGGTGCCAGCCAGTTTTGCTATATCCACGAATACCGGCAGCGCGAAGTACCCGCCCCCGAGCGGTCCTATCGCTATCTGTATTTCGGTTGCGCCATCGGCATCCCCAACCTGGTACCCGACGAGGTACGGCTGATAAAAATCCTGGCCGAAGCGCTGGCCCAAGTACAGCCCGACTGGAAGTTGCTCGTGCGCCCCTACCCGGTCCTGACCGATTGGAAGCTGTACGAACCCTTACGACAGCTCCCCAATGTGGTGTTCGACGAGCATTTCCGCACCGGCGACCTGTCAGTACAGGAGGCCGAAATCATGAAAAAATACGCTACGATCGAGCATGCTGAGGCCTTTTTTCACCTGGGCACCACGATGGGCCTGGAAGCCTGCTTTACCGGCACACCTTCCTTCATCCTCAATTTTGGCTACGTCACCCAAGGCGGCCTGAGCCTGTATAACTTCATCCACCAATACCAAAACGACCGGCATTTGATCGACCTGGCTCCGCAGAATGCCATCGAATCGGCCCAAAAATTAAGCGAGGTTATGGTTGATCTGTCAAATCCTGAATTCCGGAAACTAAACGAGCAGGTACAGGCGCAGTACACATTAGGAACGTTCGCGGAGTTCGCTGAGGCGATCGTCACAAAACAACCGCAATGAAAAAAATAGCTGTTACGGTCTACGCCGCGCTTATGGGCTTTAAGGATTACCTGTATCGCGCGTGGATCATGTTTGTGCCTTTCCACATCATCCGGCTATATTTCATCAAGAATACTGTCGCTGAGGTAGGGAAAGGCTGCTTTTTTGCGATGGGAATCGAAACCCGCCGGGGCGTTAATATCAGCGTTGGCGATCATACGGTTGTCAATAAGCGGGTGCTGCTGGACGGTCGGGGCGGAAAGCTTACCATTGGCAACCAGGTGGACATTGCGCAGGAAACTAATATCTGGACCCTCTCGCACGACCCCCACGACGACTTTCACGCCACCCAGGGGTCTGATGTCACCATCGAGGATTACGTTTGGATTGGTTCGCGCGCCACCATTCTGCCGGGCGTGCGCATCGGTCGCGGCGCCGTGGTAGCGGCAGGCAGCGTCGTGACGGGCGATGTGCCGCCCATGACCATCGTGGCGGGTGTACCCGCCAAAGCGATCGGCACGCGGAAAAGTAAATTAAAATACAACCTCAACCATCGGCCGTGGTTCCGCTGACAAAACGCTTCATGGCCAAGCGGTTTCTTCCACAAATACCTTCCCAGCTTCTTAGTACCCGCTCCGATCTTGAAACGACGAGCGCTTGGAGAGCTTCAAATCTTGCAAAATCGACGACTTCGCACGCAACGTAAAGGAGTAATTGCTGGCCCGGAAACGGTTACCCGCGAAGGGGGTCCAGTCAAACGACATATCCCAGCAGTGCAAATCGCGGTAGAGGCCCAGGCGCGTGATCGTGGGGCTGAAGGCCACAAAGTCGAAGCCCGACTGCACGGTAATCTTCCACTTGGGCGTCAGGCTCAGATCGCCGTTGAGGGTGAGGGCCTGCACGAGTTGGGCTTTTTGAAGGCCGAAGCGGCTCAAACCGAACTGGTAGGCCAGCGACACGTTCCAGGGAATCTCGAAATCGACGTAAAGGTTAGGGTTGTTGTTGATGTACTCCAGTTGCTCCTCATTAGCCTGCACGTTGGGGTTGCCCGAGGGGGCGGTACCCGGCGTAGGGGGCGGTATTTTGCTTTTTTTCTTATTGGGGTTAAGGCTGGTACCTAAGGATACATTCAGGTTCTGCAGCCGCGCCAGCCCTTGTCCGCGCGTAATCGCAAACTGGTCGATCTGAATTCCGGCCGTGTTGGATGGACTGTCCGGGTCGGGCACGAAAGCGTAGGGATTAAGCGACATCGTGAAGTTCATATTCAAATTCTGACCAATATTAGCGCTGGCGTTAATACCGATATTGGAGAATTTCAGCGAATCGGCAATCATGTTGTAGCTGCCGTTGAAGCTGAGATTATTGAGCAGCTGTACTTTCTCGAACTGCTGGTCGGCCGTATCACTTTTTGACCGGATTTTGGCCTCAAAAGAGTTATTGAGGCTGTAACTGATGATGCTCGTCGCGCGGCCGTTGCTGTTGCCGAATGAATTACCGATGCCCCGGTAGCGCGACAAGAAGCGGGTATCGCCCTTCTCGTTGATCTGGACTTTTTGGTAAAAACCAAAATTATCCCCCGAGAAATCGGGCGTGTAACTGAACGATATCGCCGGAATCACCGTGTGGCGGATGGCTTCGAGCCGCCGGCCGTGTACCTGGAACGTACCGTAGAAGCGCGTGTTCATCCCCGCGCCGAACGAATAGCTGTACTCCGACCCGATGCGGTTGACGGTGTCGATACGCACGCGGTTATTACCCAGATAGTTGTACTGGTACTGTTTTGTAAACACTTCACCCTGCAAAGACAGGCTCGGCGTGAGGTTGACGAAGCGCAGCAGTTTGAAGTTAGGCAGCGAAATTGGCAGCGAGTAGCGGCCCGTGAACTGGGCGTCTTTAAGCAGCGAAGGAAGATTATCAAAATCGAAAGGCAGTACCTGGTCACCCCGCGTGCGGGCGGTATCGATGCGGTTGTCGACGATGAATTTGAGATTGCGATAGGTAGTGTCGATTCTCGACAGCGAGTTATTGACACTATAATTTCCGTTAAAATCCAGACCAAGCCGAAAGCTTTCGTACCAGCGGCCGCTGCCACCATTAAGCGCGAAGGGGGCGATCTGGTTGATGCCGAAGCTATATTCCGTGCCTACTTGCGTCTTGCCGCCCTTACGAACGCCCGAAATAGGGTCCGTTTGGCCGAAGTTCTGGTCGACCCGCAGAGTGGCCCCGGCGCGGCCATATTGGCCGAAAGTGCGGTTGTACTGCACCGATGAAGTCGCGACGTTGGAAATGTACCGCTGGTTGTCCTGGGCGTTGAACTGGTTGAAGCTATTGCTGGTCACGTTTACGTTGGCCGAGAACGTAGAATTGCCGCGCGGCACCGGCGCGTGCGACCAGATGACGCTGAAATCGTTCCGGGCAGGCAGGCGGCGGAGCTTGTCGAGCTCGTCGCCTGAGCGGTTACGGTTGAAGCGCAGCGCGACATTACCGCTGTAGCGGTAGCGCTTGGTATAGATCGAGCTCACGCCCAGGCCCCAGCTACCCGTAGAGTACACCTGCCCCGTGACGGTGGCGTTGAAGTTTTCGCTCACGGCAAAGTAATAGCCGCCGTCGCGCAGGAAAAACCCGCGTCCGTTGGGTTCTTCGCCGTAGGCTGGAAAAAGAATACCCGACGTGCCGATTTCTTTTTTCTTGGGAAAAGGAAAAAAGCCGAATGGCAACCCAAGCGGCAGCGGCACGTCGGCAATAACGAGGTTGAACGGCCCGGAAACCACCTGCTTGTTGTCGATCAGCTTGATTTTGGGCGCATTAATATAAAAGTGCGGGTGCGTCAGGTTGCAGGTAGTGTAAATTGAGCCCTTGATGTACAGGTTACCTTCCTCATCTTTCTTGACCTGCTCGCCCCGGATATTCCCCTCGCCCTGCTGGGTCACCACGCCCCGGATGAAGCCCTTTTTGGTTTTGTAGTTGTAGCGCAGCTCGCGGGTATTATAGCTTTCGGCACCGTCCCTGAAGATAGGTTCGCCAATGGTTTTCTTGCTCGTGGAATCGTAGGTACCTTTGGCAAAAAGCTCGTTGAGGGTCCAGTCGATGCGGATGTAGTCGGCTTTGAGCTCAATGGTGCCGTACGTCACTTCGGCATCACCGTAGAGGTGAACCTGCCTGCCATCGGCGTCCATAATGGTGGAATCACGCGATTTGTATTCCACCGTCGACTGCAGGTCGCTCTGCCGGGCCAGCGAATCAGTACGCAACGAGTCCGCCCGCAGCGAATCCAGCGCCAAGCCCAGCGTGTCGCCCGTGGCTACCCGAATTCCACCTCGCGCGGCGGTAGAATCTACAGCTTTGGACGAATCGGAGGCAACGGCATTGGAGACGGCGATCGGTCTGGCGGCGAGTAGCGTGTCGGCGGGCAGTTTTTTCCCGAGAAGACGTCCCGATCGGCCCGGTTGTTGCTTACTTGTAGCACAACCCACCAACAGCACGAGCACACAGAGCCACAGCCCTATACTAAACCGTTTTTTTTCGAGTTGTAACAAATAGCGTATTTTTGCCCATTAATTAAAAAGATGTCAAAATTAGTGGAGAAACCACTAGCGAGTAACGCACTAATCAAAAAAAGATGTTAAAAGTTCTTAAAACCGTCGGGGCGGCGAGCGGTCTGTTGCTGAGTTTGGCCTTCGTATTCCAGCAAGATCCCGTTTCGGAAAATAATCCCGGCCTGATCGACGTCGTAGTGATCGACGCCGGCCACGGCGGCCACGACTCCGGTACGCGGGGACGGGTAGCCAAGGAGTCGAATACCGCTTTAAAGATTGCCCTGGCGTTAGGCAAGAAAATTAAGGCCGATATGCCGGAAGTGAAAGTACTCTACACCCGCACGTCCGACGTGTTCGTGGAGCTCGACGAGCGTTCGGCCTACGCCAACCGCAACCGCGCCGACCTGTTCATTTCGATCCACTGCAATGCCGGTTCCAGTCGTGCCCTGGGCACCGAAACTTACGTGATGGGCTTGCACAAATCAGAGGGTAACCTGGCCGTCGCCAAGCGCGAGAACTCGGTTATTCTGAAAGAAAAGGATTATAAAGAAACTTACAAGGGTTTTGACCCCACCTCGCCGCTGGCACACATCATGCTGGCCAACTACCAGAGTGCGTATTTGTCGAGCAGCCTGAGCTTTGCCGGCAAGGTCGAGCGGCAGTTTCGCACGGAATCGCAACGCAAGAGCCGGGGCGTCAAACAGGCCGGATTTCTGGTGCTGTGGCGTACGGCCATGCCCAGCGTGCTGGTCGAAGCGGGCTTTCTGAGCAACCCCGACGAAGAAACCTACCTCAATTCGAGAGACGGGCAGGACCAGGTAGCGGAGTCGGTGTACCGCGCTTTCGCACAATACCGCAAGGAAATGGAACGATAAGGGCAGTTTTTTCGTAAAAAACACACCTTCCCTTCAACCCGATTCAACTGCATGAAGATTTCTAAAGAGTTGAAAGTAGGCATTCTGGCCGCCGTCACAATCGGCATGCTTTACTTCGGCTTCAATTTCCTGAAAGGCTCCGATATATTTTCAACTACCAACAGGTACTACGTTATTTATAATAACGTGGACGGTCTCACTTCGGCCAACCCGGTCATGCTCAATGGTTTATCGGTGGGCCGGGTCGAGAAAATCACGATTCAGCAGACACAGAATAACCGCCTGCTTGTGACACTCAATATGCGCAAGGATATCATTATGCGCCAAGGCACCAAAGCGACTTTGGGCGACGGAGGATTGTTGGGCGGCAAGCTCATTCGCTTGGATATCAGCCCCACGGGTGCCCTACTTCAAAGCGGGGACACGCTGATCAGCGGGAGCGAGGCGGGTATTCAGGCGCTTTTGCAAGAACGAACGCTGCCCGTCATTACCCACGCCGATTCGCTGGTGCGGAACCTCACGCTGGTCACGAAGGGATTTCAAGAAACCGGAGCCATCCTCAACCAAGTACTCCGCAATTACGATCAAACCGGCAGCGTGCTGCGCGGCACCATTCAGCAAAACCAACAAAGCCTGGCCGACCTGACCGCCAACCTGAGCAAACTATCCGGCTCGCTTATTGAAACCGAAAAGAAACTCGGCCCGCTGCTGACCAAAACCAGCACATTCGCCGATTCGCTTAAAGCCCTGCGCCTCGGCGAAACCGTTAACCGCGCCAACAAACTCGTGAGCCAGATGGAGCAACTCGTCGCCTCGGTGAAATCCGGACAGGGTACGGCAAGTAAGCTCATCAATGACGACAAGCTCTATAATAACCTCAATTACACGATCATCAGCATGAATCAGTTGCTCGCCAACTTGCGCGAGAACCCCAAGCGCTACGTGAACGTGTCCATTTTTGGCAAGAAAGACCGGGGCCCGACCGAGTCGCCCGTCGACACGACGCTGGAATTCAAAAAACCGGCGGCGGATTCAATCAAAAATAAGTAGTTAAAATCTTATGGTGCATGACGGGGTAGCCCGTGCTGTTAAAAGTTCATTTTTCCAATCCGAAAAACAGTACCTTACGAAAGTCGTTTGCTCATCGAGCGGGCGGCTTTTTTAGATTTAAAAATTCAACCAATGACTACTTCTCTGAACGACCTGATCGACGACCTGAAAATCCGCTTTGCTACCGTACAGCTCGGCGGCGGCATCAAGAAAATTGAAAGTCAGCACAAAAAAGGCAAACTGACCGCCCGCGAGCGCATCGCCTACCTGCTGGATGACGACGCCTATTTCCTGGAAATGGGGGCTTTCGCCGGCGACGGCATGTACGAAGCCGAAGGCGGCTGTCCTTCGGGCGGCGCGGTGGCGGGCATCGGCTACGTGTCGGGACGACTGTGCGTCGTAATAGCTAACGACGCCACCGTGAAGGCAGGGGCTTGGTTTCCGATTACGGCCAAGAAAAACCTCCGAGCGCAGGAAATAGCGCTCGAAAACCGACTACCAATCATTTACTTAGTCGACAGCGCGGGCGTGTACCTGCCGATGCAAGCCGAGGTATTTGCCGATAAGGAACATTTTGGCCGGGTTTTCAGAAACAACGCCCAAATGTCGGCGCAGGGCATTCCGCAGATTTCGGCCGTTATGGGTAGTTGCGTGGCGGGTGGTGCGTACCTGCCCGCCATGTCCGATGAAGCGCTAATCGTGGAAGGCACGGGCTCGGTGTTTCTGGCTGGGCCGTACCTGGTCAAGTCGTCGGTGGGCGAAGAAGTCGATGCTGAAACACTCGGCGGGGCCGCGATGCACTCCGAGATTTCGGGCGTGATCGACAATAAGTACCCCGACGACCAAAGCTGTCTCGACGCCATCCGCAAATCCATGAGCAAACTGGGTGCCCCGGAAAACGCCGGATTCAGCCGCGTGGAAGCTGTTTTACCCAAGCGCCAGCCTGACGAAATCTTCGACATTCTGCCCGCTGACCGCTTCAAGCCCTACGACATGGTGCAGCTTCTGGAATGTATTGTGGACAATTCCGAACTGGATGAATATAAGCCCGACTTCGGCAAGACGCTGATTTGCGCCACCGCCCGCGTGGACGGCTGGGCCGTGGGCATCGTCGCCAACCAGCGCAAGATCGTCAAGTCCGGCAAGGGCGAAATGCAGATGGGCGGCGTCATCTACGGTGAATCGGCCGACAAAGCCGCCCGTTTCATCATGAATTGCAATCAGAAGAAAATTCCGCTGCTGTTTTTTCACGACGTGACGGGCTTCATGGTGGGTAGCCGGGCCGAGCAGAGCGGCATCATTAAGGATGGGGCCAAGATGGTCAACGCCGTGGCCAATTCGGTGGTGCCTAAATTCACGTTCATTGTGGGCAACTCCTACGGCGCGGGCAACTACGCCATGTGCGGAAAGGCCTACGATCCGCGGTTGATATATGCCTGGCCCACCGCCCAAATGGCCGTGATGAGCGGGGTCGCCGCCGCCAAAACGTTGGTCCAAATCGAAGCGGGATCGCTCAAATCAAGGGGGAAAGAACTTAGCGAGGAAGCCGAGGCCGAGCTCCTGAAAGAAATTACCGACCGCTACGACGCCCAACTTTCACCCTACTACGCCGCCGCCCGCCTGTGGGTCGACGGCATCATCGACCCGCGCGAAACGCGCCGCATTATATCACTGGGCATCGAAGCCGCCAATCAGGCGCCGATCACGAAAGCGTTCAATGTGGGGGTTTTTCAGGTATAGGGGTTCCGCTTACGACAGTTTTTTTGGGGAAAGTGTTTTTGAAAGAATACATGAATAGCCTGATTTCGTATTCTCTAAAAAACATTTTTCATCAATTTTACGAAGCAAGGTTGTACCTATGATGTTCGGATTGTTGTATTGAAAAGGTTAGAGGCGGACAAATCGCTGGCTCTTTTGATTTTAAATTGCAAGAAGCAAGTGCTACTCAATTTTCCGGGCAAAGTCCTTGATGCGCCTGACATAACCATCGGCGAACTCTTTCTCCTGCCAAAGGCTGGTACCCTGCAAATGCCCGTCCTCGTACGTAAGAAGACGGCGGTTCGGTCGCTGAGCCAGCACTTTTTTGATTTCTGCCAGGGGTGTTATCTCATCCTTCGTTCCGGCCAACAGTAGCATGGGACACTTGATATCCGCGATGGCTTTCGGATAACGTACAGCACTGGCTGGTAACGTAAAGACTTTATCCTCTTCCTTTTTCCAAAAAGAAACAACTCCCGGCAGATCGCTAGCGAAGCCTTCGGCTACTAAAAAATCAAACGGGGTGCTCTGATAAGCCAGGGTAGCTAAAATTGTACTGGCAGAAAAGGACAGTACACCCGTTTCGTTGGCTGGAAATTGGGCTTTCGCGGCTGTGATAGCCGTTTTGAGATTAGTCACGAATTCATCGTGATAGATTTGTCTGCTGTCAAACACAAATTTTGAACTATGGCCGAAACCGCGATAATCGAACAGCACGACATCGAAACCAGCTTTTAAGAAGGCATTGGCGTAATAAACACAGTTGGCCATATTTCCCGTAAGGGCATAGGCAATGACGAGGGTTTTTCGAAGCGGTTTTGACGCTTTGGTCGGCAGGTGCCAGGAAAGTAGTTGAGCACTACCCGAAGTGGTCAGTACCTTCTCGACGTATTCAAGTCCTAAAGAATCGGGTCTCGTCCAATATTCGGGCTCCGGGCCTGAGGCTCGCGTAATAAACGACGAGAGAGAAAGGACGAGCAGAAGGGAGAGGCGCTTTTTTTTTACCATTAATGTTTGAATTGAAGAAACGCAAACTAAGCGTTTTCTCCTACACTGCCCGTCCCATTAACATTGTTTAACTCAATACAGCCACTTTCCCTCACGCAAACACCACCGGATCAGGATTAGCATCCAGCAAAATATCAACGACACGTTCCAGGTCGGCATCGTGGCGTTGGGCCGTGGCGGTTCCTAGTTCGCGGAGGGCGCGGAGGTTCTTGTCGGAAGCGTCGTCGATGTCGGAGTTGGCGTTGCCCATGCCGTCGGGCTGAATCCGCACGTACTGGTGGCGATGTCCCGCCGCCGAGAAAATCTTGTCAAGGTGGTAATTGGTGGTCGCCGATGCGCCCGACATCAGGATATCGATCACGGGCCTCACCCAACCGACCGCGCCCCAGTTTTTGGCTTGATCGTATTGGTAGGAGCGGTTGCTGGCACCAGTGCCCAGCGACACAATGAACATATCTTCCGTAGTGGGGTTACCCGCGCCGTTGCGCACTTCCGAGTAGGCACCCAGGGCAGGATTGTTCATGAATAATCCGCCATCGATGAGCGGGTAAGACTTGCCATCGAGGGCTTCGGTACGGGCCGCTTCAAAGTAAGTTGGGGCCGCTGACGTGGCCCGCGCTACATCCTTGACCAGGAAATCGTACCCCTTACCCCGATTGGCAGCGTCGTGTTGCATGAAGAAAAATTCGACCCTCGCTTCAATATCGTAGGCTGTAATCATGCATGGCTTCATCAACTGACTCAGCTTCACGGCGCCGAAGTACTGCTTCAGTCGCTTTTCAAGTTCGGAGGCGTCGTACTTTTCGTCCGTGATTCCGTCTTGGGTGCGGATACGCTGCCAAAACGATACGTCGAAAATATCGTCACCGTATTCGAGGTACAAGGCCACGGCTTCCTCGGCGGAAAACTGGGCTTTCGTGGGGTCGTCAGCCGAAGGACAGAGGTAAATGCAGGTGAGGATGCCGCCCGTGCTTGTACCGGCAAAAAAATCGAAGTAGTCCGCCAGCCGGGCCTTGGGGTTTCGGATACGTTGCTGGATTTTGCTCTCCAGAGCCGTAAGTACCTGCCCGGGAACGATGCCCCGAATACCACCTCCGTCGATTGATAGGATCTTTTTCATATTTTGTTATTTAATTAAAAATTTATTAACTTTTTTTTAAGGAAAAAATATCGTTCCCAGGCGTTAAGTAGCTGTTATTAAATTTAATTGATAAGTTTTTTACCCAACTGTGTATCTTTAAGCTACAAATCAGATAATTAATCAAGTGTCGGCACTTGATAGTCAAGTGCCCGCTGTGCTCACTAAGCTGGATTCGTTAAAAACGATCGGAAGCCTGTTCGAACTGACCAAATGAAAGCCGATCCTTCTTGGTCTTATCCAAATAATATCCTATTTTTGCGGTCTTGAAAATGACCTGCCGACCCATTGGGCCTATTTTGTACAAGTTAGGCCTCACTTAGGGCCGGTGCGGGTTGACAGTAAGCAAGTAAAGACATTCACTCATTTACAATTAATCATAAAATGGCAAACGTGACAAGCATCGGGAAAGTTACGCAGGTAATTGGCCCCGTCGTGGACGTATCGTTCGAAAACAGCGACCGCATTCCTTCAATTCTTGATGCGATGGAAGTCGTTAAGCCCAACGGGCAGAAAGTAATCCTGGAATGCCAGCAACACCTTGGCGAAGACCGTGTGCGGGCTATCGCAATGGATGGTACCGAAGGCATGCAGCGTGGTATGGAGGTGAAGTCGTTTGGCTCCCCCATTATGATGCCCATCGGCGAAGATATTAAGGGGCGTCTTTTCAACGTAGTCGGTGACGCCATCGACGGATTGAAAGATGTCGATAAAACGGGCGGCATGTCGATCCACCGTCAGCCGCCTAAGTTCGAGGATTTGGCCACTTCTACCGAGATACTTTTCACCGGCATCAAAGTAGTCGACCTGCTGGCGCCTTACGTAAAGGGCGGCAAGATCGGCCTGTTCGGTGGGGCGGGCGTAGGCAAAACGGTTTTGATTCAGGAATTGATCAACAACATCGCCAAAGCATACGCCGGCCTTTCGGTATTTGCGGGCGTCGGTGAGCGGACGCGCGAGGGCAACGACCTGATGCGCGAAATGATCGAAGCGGGAATTATCAAATACGGCGATGCTTTTAAGCACAGCATGGAGGAAGGCGGCTGGGACCTCAGCAAGGTAGACTACGACGAGCTGAAAGACTCGCAGGCTACCTTCGTGTTCGGTCAGATGAACGAGCCCCCCGGAGCCCGCGCCCGCGTAGCGCTGTCGGGACTGACGATAGCAGAGTACTTCCGCGATGGCGACGGCGAAGGCCAGGGCCGCGATATTCTCTTCTTTATCGACAACATTTTCCGCTTTACGCAGGCGGGTTCCGAGGTGTCGGCCCTATTGGGACGGATGCCTTCGGCGGTAGGGTACCAGCCCACGCTGGCCACCGAGATGGGCGCCATGCAGGAGCGGATTACCTCCACCAAACGCGGTTCCATTACGTCGGTGCAGGCCGTATACGTCCCCGCCGATGACTTGACCGACCCGGCCCCCGCCACGACCTTTGCCCACCTCGACGCTACCACGGTATTGAGCCGGAAAGTAGCTGAAAAGGGCATTTACCCTGCCGTGGATCCGCTCGACTCCAACTCCCGCATCTTGAACGCCGAAACCCTTGGCGATGCGCATTATGACTGCGCCCAACGCGTCAAGAGCGTGTTGCAGCGCTATAAGGAATTGCAGGACATTATCGCGATTCTGGGTATGGAAGAGCTTTCTGATGAAGATAAACTCGTCGTGTCGCGCGCCCGCCGCGTGGAGCGTTTCCTGTCGCAGCCGTTTTTCGTGGCCGAGCAGTTTACGGGTCTGAAAGGTGTGTTGGTCGATATCAATGATACCATCAAAGGCTTTAACCAAATTATGGACGGTGAGTATGATCATCTGCCCGAAATGGCGTTCAACCTGGTAGGTACCGTCGAAGACGCCGCCATAAAGGGTGAGAAAATGATGGCCGACGCCGCGAAGTAAATTGACTTTGGACGTTGGTCTTTGGGCTTCTGAAACAGGCTTCCATTCTAGCGCTTCTACAAAATTTTAATTTTTCAGGAATGAAACTTGAGATCATAACGCCCGATAAGAAAGTGTTCGCCGGGGAAGCCCGTTCCGTGACGTTTCCGGGTACCGAAGGCCAGTTTCAGGTGCTCGACAACCACGCGCCGCTTGTCAGTACGCTGGGCATTGGCGACATCATTGTGGAAGGTGCCACCACGGGCCGTCAGGTCTACCGCGTCGATGGCGGGGTAGTGGAAGTACTTAGGAATAAAGTGCTGGTACTGGCGGAAGCGATTATTTAGTGGAGGGTGGACATTGCTTTCGGTCCCTATCCCATTATTTTGTAAAAAGCACAAAGAGCGTAGTCCGACGGACTACGCTCTTTGCCTTTTCTATCCCTACGAACTTTGCTTTTAAATCTAGCTGGCAAACTGGATTTTCCTGTAAATATCACCCAGAGAAACCGGTGTTCCCGCAATGGTTAAAAATTCTTCCGTCTGGCTGAGATTCTGGTTAAGCCAGGTGTTGGGCTGCTCGGTCCGCTCGTAACTTTCGACGGCCATTTTATCCTGATTGACAAAAATAATTTGCTGCAAGCTTTCCAAATGCTTGTATTCCGGCAACTTCTCGCCTCGGTCGTACTGCGCCGTTGACTTAGACAGCACTTCGATCACGATGTAAGGATTGGTAATAATGCAATTGGAGCCTTCTTTTAAATCAAAGGTCCCTTTCACTACCGTTACATCAGGTAGGTAGTATCCTCCCTCAAATTTCGGAATTTGAATTCCGGTATTGCTGTCAAGAATAAAGAAATCTGTATTTAGCGGAAACACGCCGCCGAGCAGAAGGATCAGACTGGAAACCAGCACTTCGTGCCAGGGTCTCGTTAGTCCCATCGCAATAATTTCGCTTTCGTGATATTCAATTTTAAACGGCAGTTCCGCCGATAACGCCATGAACTCCGCTTCCGAAGCCAGAACGCGTACCATCGATTGCGTTTTAGGTTGCTCGACGATCGTATCTTTAAGTTGCTGGGTCGTAGTAGTCATAGCGAATCAGTTTTTACCAAATATAGCGAAAAAAGAACGGGCTCAGTTCTTGGCTCGTTCGGCTTTGCGTTCGGCACGCTTTTCCTGCCGCTCCTCTTTTCGCTCTTCCCGGCGTTCCTGACGCTGCTCGCGGCGGTCT
>JBBSSJ010000032.1:0-24723 GCA_038242095.1 Cytophagales bacterium | reverse complement strand
GTTCTCCCCCCCCGCGGGGGCGGATTCAATAAATTTTTTTTCCCCCCGCCCCGCGGCTTTACCGTTATAAATGAAATAGTATTTTAGCAGGAGTTTCTGCAACTTGTGGAACCTGCCCGCCACCCCAGATGAAAATACTGCTACTTCACTTTTTCACGCTTATACTCGTGGCGGATCCTTCGCTTAGCTGGGCGCAGAAAAAAAGAGAAAAGGAGAAAGCAAACATTTTTGGTTTTCATCTCATCCAGAAACGGCGCAGCATCCGGATCCCCTTCAAAACCCACGCCAACCTCATCATCGTCCCCACCCGGATCAACGATTCGGACACGCTCCAGTTCATTCTCGACACGGGCGTAAGTAACACCATTATCACCGATCCTTCGATTGCCAAGTATGTCAATACCGACTACGTCCGTACTATCAAACTCGACGGCGTGGGACGGGACAGCACCCTGGAAGCCAGCGTGAGCGTTGGCAATACGCTTCAAGTGGGCTACGCCCGCGTCTACCAGCACAATGTAGTGGTATTGAAGGAAGACATTTTGAAGCTTTCGGAATTGGTGGGCTCGCCCGTCCACGGCATCATCGGCTACGATTTTTTTGAACGATTCGTAGTGACGGTTGATTTTCGCCATCGGCAGGTACTGGTGCAGCTGCCCAGGTACTACAAGTACCGCCGCTCCGACGGCCTGAAAATTCCGCTGGAAATCATCAATAAAAAACCTTACATCGACGGGGTGTCCATTACCGAAGCGGGCAAAAGCGCGAAGGTCAAGCTTTTGCTGGACACCGGGGCAGGACACGCCATGATGCTTAACACGTTCAGTGCCGGGCTGCCATTGCCCGCCAAAACCATCGAAGTTCAGCTTGGGATCGGCCTGGCGGGCAAGATCAGCGGGCAGTTAGGGCGGCTGGACGACGTCCGGATCGGCAACCAT
This sequence comes from Cytophagales bacterium, assembly GCA_038242095.1. Lineage (GTDB taxonomy): Bacteria > Bacteroidota > Bacteroidia > Cytophagales > Spirosomataceae > Persicitalea. Next base: position 23,785 of record JBBSSJ010000032.1, on the reverse strand, counting down.
GATTTGAAAGAAGTAGTCACGTCGTTCCCGGACAGCGTGTCGTTTGGCGGCAAGTTCAACGCTGGCGCTGACCGGCAGGGAAACATTGGCGGCGAACTATTGAGGAGGTTCAGGATCACGATCAATTACCCGCAGGGCTACATGACGATGAAGCCCGACAAGAGAGCTCTGAAGGAACCATTCGAACATGACATGAGCGGAATGGATTTGCGGGCCAAGGGGGATGATTTCAACGATTATTACGTCGACCGGGTTGTAGAGGATTCGCCCGCCGAGCGGGCGGGACTACTGAAAGGGGACAAAATCATGTACATCAATAACGCCGCCGCCAAAATGTTGAATATGACCGAAATCTATAAGCTTTTGCAGCGAAAAGAAGGGAAGGAAATAAACCTGATTGTAAACCGTAACGGCGGCTTGATATTCACGACCCTGGTTTTGAAAAGGATCATCTGAAGCTCACACTTCAATGAGCATCGCCCCGTAAGAATAGCCGCCGCCAAACACCGTTACAACCAATAGCTGGCCTTTTTCGAAGCGATCCCAGTTTTCCGACAGCGCAATGGCGCATCCCACGCAACCCGTGTTGCCCAGCCGTTGAATATTGGAAAGGAGTTTCTCCTCGGGAATACCCAGCGTATTGATGACATTGAGACTAATTCGGTGGTTAGCCTGGTGCGGTATGAGGTAGTCGACATCAGCAATGGTCAGGTCGCAGGCTTCGAGTACCTGCTTGCTCACCTTCGGCATATAGATACAGGCATTCTGAAACACGTCGCGACCGTAGGGCATGACCACGCCGCGCTCGTTGGGCCGCAATACGACCGCTTCCACCGCTTTTCCGCTGGTCGCCGCGCCGCCTGTGATAAGTTTGCGAATGTAGAGGTCGTCATCGCTCTTCCGCTCGCGTGAGATGAGCATGGCCGAGGCGCCGTCGCCCCATAAATGGCCCGAAATAGTGTCTTGCTCGTTGTTGTAAGCTGAGTTGTGGTCCGAAACGACCACCAATGCCAATGAAGCTTTATTCATGGCAAAATAACCCTCCACCAACTCAATGGCATTCAACAACGAAGAGCAGGCCGACGAAACCGTCACGACCGGGATGTCGGCGATGTCCAGATCGTGCTGGATGGCGTGGGCTAGCGTCACGATGGTGTCATAGGGCGTGTACGTAGCCCCAACGATGAGGTCGATATTGGAGACGATAGCCTCGGGTACATCCTCCAGCAGCGCATGAACGGCCGCGATACCCATTGTATTCGTATTTTCACCTTCACCGGCTTTGCGTCGCTCCCGAATGCCCGTCCGTTCCACAATCCAGTCGTTGGAAAGGTTATTCAGTTTGGTAAAATAATCATTGCCCACCACAGTTTCCGGCAGGTAATGACTAATCTTATTTATGTACATAGGACATTGAAATTCAGCAATTCAATCTTAAAGTAGATCCGAAAGTTAAATATTTCTTAGAAAACGTGGTATTGATTATTTGAACAATTCAGGAATGAATTAAAATAATCATAGAAAATTTATAATAAAAGGCAAAATTAGGAAGAAATTGAGGAATTTCCGTCCGCGCTCATGCTCTTATTTTATCCCTACAAAAATCATACAAGTAGTCGGCCGTTCTCATTTCACTAACGAAAGTCCGTGACAATCATCCCTCACCAACCAGCGCAACGCCCGCCGAAGTACCTAGCCGACTGGCCCCCGCCGCCACCAGCGCCAGCGCCAGGGCCCGATTGCGAATACCGCCCGAGGCTTTGATCTCAACTGTATCCGGCAAAAGTTGGCGCATGGTCTTCACGACTTCGGGGTCAGCCCCTTTCGGGGCAAAACCCGTCGAAGTTTTCACAAAATCAACTCCGGCCTCGGTGCAGATTTCGCAGGCCGTTTGCAGCTCATAATCATCAAGGTAAGCCGTTTCGATAATCAGTTTTAGCAAAGCCTTTTGGCCGTGGGCCATCTCAGCCAATTGCCTGATTTCCTCCCGAACGCTCAGGTACGCCATCGACTTAAACTGCGCCAAATTCATGACCGCATCCAGTTCAGTCGCGCCGTCGCGCAGGGCGGTTTCGGCTTCGCGAAGCTTGGTGTCCATCGTAGCGTAACCCAGCGGAAAGCCGACGACTGTCGCGATTTCGATGCGAATCGGACAGAATTCCAGCATCTCAGCGGTGTAACGGACGTAAGTAGGCGGCACGCACACGGCTTTGAAAGCGTGTATCCATGCTTCTTCGCATAACTTACGAATTGCCGTTTCGTTGGCAATGGGACTCAACAGCGTGTGGTCGATGTACGCGTTGAGCGCCGGAGCGGGCAAAGTACCTGAATCAGAAAGCACGATGGGTTGGTTTGTCTGCATAAAAAATACCCCGCTTCCTTCGGCGGGGTATTCACGAAGCCAATATTGGCCGTGTCTTTTTAGCTTTTCTCGACCTCGGAGCCTTTTTCTTCGGTCGCATCGGCAGTTTCTTCGACTTCTTCGGTTTCCTCAACTTCATCGAAAGCCTCGGGAAAATGCTCCGAAAGACTATTGTACCAGTTGACGATCTTTTTAATATCGGATACGTAGACGCGGCTACGATCGAAGTCGGGTAATACCTCGTCCAGAAATTCGATCATGTCTTTATCGGATGCTTCTTTCAGATCGAGTTCCACTTTTTCTCCGTGAATTTCCCGGATTCTCCTGAAAACATCGGCGATGGGCACCGAATCCTGCGCGCCTTCGGTAAAGATCGATACATCTTTCAGTACCGACACGCGGGCCGTAGCACCGATCATGGTCTTTTCTTTCTTGCCGTCCAGGCTTTCGACAATTACGCCCGCGCGGCCCGGCTTAATGATGCGGTACAGGCCGCTTTTACCCGATACGTTGGCAATTTCCTTTAATATTTCCATGTATTTTTTTAGCTGCTAACCTGCCAACAAAGGCTGGTCCGTTTACTTATTTTAAAAAAAGAGTAACAAAGTAAATGAATTAATTCAACATTTTTTGAAACGACCCGTTGTAGGTTTCTATTGCTTTGAGTACTTCTTCGCGCCCTTCACCTTTTTCGGCCGAAGTCACGAACGAGCGGGGCAATTCCTCCCAGGTTTCATTCAGTTTTCCCAAGTAGCGCTCAATCTGTTTGGGCAACAAATGTCCCTTTACCTTATCGGCTTTGGTGAAGATGATGTTAAACGGAATTCCCTCCTCACCCATTTGATGCATAAATTCCAAATCTACGCGCAGCGGATCGTGACGGCTGTCGATGAGCACGAAAACACACATCAGGTTGGGCCGGTAGCGCAGATACTCGTAGATCATATGCTCCCATTTGGCGCGCTCCGTCCGGCTGATTTTGGCGTAGCCGTATCCGGGCAAATCGACTAAGTACCAGGATTGATCGATCAGGAAATGGTTGATTAGCTGGGTTTTGCCGGGTGTCTGGGAGGTTTTGGCCAGTCCCTTACGTTGCGTAATCATATTGATGAGCGACGACTTGCCCACGTTAGAGCGCCCAATAAAGGCATACTCGGGCAAATCGGCCGCAGGGCACTGCCGGTAATCGACGTTACTGGTGACGTAGTTGGCTTCCTGAATCGTAATCATGCGTGCGTGGCGGTTTTCCGGCCCCAAAGGTACGCTTTTTCGCCTCGTCTTCCAGACGCGACTGGATTATCTGATTTTACTCATTCCACAATTCCCCGGTACGGTACGTTTATGTCCATTTTACCTTTCCAATTCTTGGGAACTGGCTTGCCCAGCTCCCAATGGATGGCGTTGACGATTAGTCGCTGAAAAGCCTCGTCCTTAAAATCACCGGGATGGCCCAGCGTAGTCATGAATACCCGGGCCCCTTCGGGATTTGTCCAGGTCCAGGCCACGGGCTGATCGACGGCGGGCGAGGAGCTGGGATTAACCGCCTTACCCATCAGCAACCACTCAGCACCTTTTTTGGGGTAGTCGGGCAGTACGCGGTAGAGCCAGGAGGCGGCATGAAATTCGGGCGCGACGCCCGTCAGGATGGGGTGCTTAGCCGCTTCGGGCACAATCCTGACGTCGGTCGTGCTTTCGTGGCCGTAGTGCGAGTGCTTCGCCGCGCCGCCCCAGCCCGGAGGACTGCCCAAGGCGCGCTCACCGAAGGCATTCCAAGCTTCCAGCGGGTGGCCTTTGGGGTAATTGAAAGCGTGCGAGCTCGTGCGGAAGCCCATCACGGGCTTGCCGGATTTGAGATAAGCGTCAATGTAGGCCACCTGGTTTTCAGGCAACCGCCGCCACCGCAGGAAGAATACGGCCAAGTCGGCATCTTGTAAAGCTTCCAGACCGGGAATATTTTCTTCACTATTTTGGTTGGGCGTGGCTTTCAACACTTTGGTACGCATGCCGTAGTTTTTTTCGAGCTCAGCGGCCAGAATGGGAAGCGTGCTTTCACCGCTGTACTCGTGGTCGCCGGTTACGAAGACAACCAATGGTTTTTTGTCCTGAGCAGTATTTGGGTTATTTTTAGTGGCGCAGGAAAAGACAAGCAAACTGGTAGCAAGTAAGGTCGCCGCGAGAAATACTTGCCTACCAATTCGATTTCTATTGTCTGATTTCATACTTAAAAAATTAGCTAATCATGGGGTGAACGGTTAGATCAACGATCAGGAAAGCATTACCGATGGGCGAGTTACCCATGCGCACCGCGTAAAGTTTCGCCGGAACGCCGGCCTTTCGAAAACCTTACAATAAGAAAAAACTTTAACAAATCTGCTTCACAGCCGCGCCAGCGCAAGTTCCGAAACGGACTGCCCGATGGAAAGCGAAGACGTTGCCGCCGGGGACGGGGCGTTAAGGACGTTGATAGCGGCGGCGTTTTCTATAATAGCGAAATCGTCCAGCAGACCGCCGTCGTAGTCGCAGGCCTGGGCCCGCACGCCCGCGCCGCCGGGTTCGAGGTCATCAGCCTGAATCTCAGGAATAAGTTCTTGCAGGGCCTTGGTGAAGGCAGCTTTTGAAAACGAGCGGTACATTTCGCCCATTCCCGTGCGCCAGTATTTGGCGGCCACTTTTCGAAAGCCCGGCCACGCCAACGTCTCAGAAAATTCTTTCAGGTTCAAGTCCGTCTTGCCGTAGCCCTCGCGGCGGAAGGCCAGCACGGCGTTGGGCCCGGCCTCTACCCCACCCTCGATCATCCGCGTAAAGTGGACGCCTAAAAAAGGAAAGTTGGGGTCGGGTACGGGATAAATCAGGTGCATTACCAGATGTTCCTTTGCAGATTTTAGCTTAAAATATTCACCCCGGAAAGGAATAATTCGCACTTTTACTTCCTCTTTTTGGGTGAGTTGCGCCATTTTATCGGAATAAAGTCCGGCGCAGTTAATGACGAGTTTGGTCTTATAGCTTCCGCCTTTTTCAGTATTGATATGCGTCCGGCCGTCCGTAATGCGCACATCCACTACCTTTTCCCCGAAACGAATTTCGCCGCCCGCTTCCCGGATGCGCCAGGCGTATTTTTCGGACACGGTCTTGTAGTCGATGATGCCCGTGTACGGTACCTGAATACCCTCCAGCCCCTGCACGTGCGGCTCAATTTCGCGCATTTCGGCCAACGTGATTTTTCGGTTGTCGGTCAGGCCATTTTGCAGGCCGCGCTCGTACAGGCCGTCCAGAATCGGGATTTGTTCGGGACGGGTTGCCACCACAATTTTCCCGCACAGATCGTAGGCAATTTCCTCGCGATCGCAGAAATCGAGCAGCATTCGGTAGCCCCTCAGGCAATTGGTAGCCTTCAGGCTGCCGGGTTTATAGTACAACCCTGAGTGAATCACGCCGCTGTTGTGGCCCGTCTGGTGCTGAGCCACGTTCTTCTCTTTTTCCAGCAACATAAGCCGCAACGACGGTCGCTGCTCCTTCAATCGAAGCGCCGTAGCCAGGCCGACTATCCCGCCGCCGATGATAATGATGTCAAACATTATTTATGCGTTTATTTGTTTATTTGTTTAATCGCCTGCGTTGCTTTACGCATCGCTATCTATCATCCAAAAATTAAGATATTGTTTGAGTAACATACTTACTATGAATGAATTAAATAAACGCGTAAATAAATAAACAAGAATTTTACATTAAGAGGGAAACGAAATTTTTCCCATCGTCACACTCGGGACGCCTTCCCGATTGCCGAATTTTACGGGTTCTCCGGCGACGGTTTCGTTAGCCAGGATAGCGAAAAGGACGGCTTCCTTGGCGTCGCCCGCGATGCCGAGTATTTCGGTTTTTCTTATTTCAAAACCGGGTAGCAATTCTTGAATGTGCCCCATCAACACCGGATTGTGCGCCCCGCCGCCACTGGCGTAGAGCGTGTATTTTTCGGTTGCACAGGTAGCTTTTTGGATAGCGTCTGCGATAGTTTCGGCGCTAAAACGGGTGAGTGTGGCGAGCAGGTCATGCGGCGAAATTAACTCCGTACCGCTTAGCATCTGTGCTTTTGTAACAAAATCGACATTGAAAACCTCCGGCCCGGTGGTTTTAGGAAAATCGGACTGAAAGAAATTATCTGCTTTCAGGGCGCTAAGCAACGAGAAATCTACTTTGCCAGCAGCCGCTAAGGCACCGTTTTCGTCGAAAGACTTATCAAAAAAACGTCGGGTGAATGCGTCCAATAACGTGTTGCCCGGCCCGGTGTCGGTTGTGAACACTTCATCGGCGCGTTGCGAGCCGGGGAGGTAGGTAAAGTTGGCGATGCCGCCCATGTTGAGCAGGATGCGATTTTCTCCCTTCTTCGAAAAGTATAGGTAATCACCATACACCGCCAAGGGTGCACCTTCGCCGCCCGACGCGACGTGTTTTTGCCGGAAATCGCTGATCGTGATGATGCCCGTAGCAACTGCAATGTGGTCGCCATCGCCTATTTGCAGCGTGGCGTTGGGGTATCTGGCCAGTCCATGTTGCTTGCGGGGCGCGTGGTAGACCGTCTGCCCGTGGCTGGCAATCAGGTCGACTTCCTCAGGTGCGACGCCCCAATTTGTCAGGCAATCACTGACCATCCGGCCGTGCCGAGTGCCAATGATTGCGTTCAGCAAACAAAGCTGCTGAAAATCAATAGTCCGCTCAGCAAAAACCGCCCGAATATCGTCTTTGAACGCCTCGTCGTAGCCTACGGTTGTGAATTGCTCCACGCTTATTTGCATCGCCAGACCACTGCCACTTATCCTACACAGCGCCACATCCAGCCCATCTAGCGAAGTACCCGACATCAGGCCGACGATTCGGCGCGTCGGTTTTTGGGAAAGGGCGTATAGTTTCTGGATTTGATGCAAAGGATTTTAGGACAAAAAACAGCCAATTGGTTTCCTACCCATCTTACGGCTAACATTTTAGAAAAAAAGGCTGCCCATTCTGGACAGCCTGAATTTGAGCCTTGAATGAAAAAAATAGTATTCACTCATTCAAAATTATTCCTTCCCGCCCTCGCCTTTCGGCTTGCGCGATTTGTTGCGGCTTTTTTTGCGCTTAGGCTTGGTGGCCGCATTGGCGCCGCTGTACTTGCGGTCGAGGCTTTCAAGGTCAGTGCTAAGCGAGCTGGCCTCCTTGCGTTCCTGGGCAAGTACCAGTTCGGGAATCACGATCGTTTCGAGCGAGTCAGGCACTTCACCTTTCTTATTCATATCCAGGATTTCCTTCACCTTATCGACCGCCACCGGATACCAATTGTTGTCTTTCTCGAAGCCAAAAAACATGATCCGCTTGAAGATGTCCGTCTTCTGAAGGTAAGCATTGCCCTTCTTAGTTTTGAGTGGTCCGTTTACCGCCGGAATGCTTTTCAGCGCATCCATATAGGTTTCTAACTCGTAATTTAAGCAGCATTTCAACCGCCCGCACTGGCCCGACAGCTTAGCCGGATTCAGTGACAGGTTTTGGTAGCGCGCCGCTGAGGTCGAGATTGTCTTGAAATCGGTGAGCCAGGTCGAGCAGCACAGTTCACGACCGCACGAGCCCACACCACCCAACCGACCGGCTTCCTGCCGCAGGCTGATTTGGCGCATTTCGACTCTAATCCTGAATTCGGAAGCCAGCATTTTGATGAGCTCCCGAAAATCCACCCGCTCTTCCGACGAATAATAAAACGTCGCCTTGGAGTTATCGGATTGGAACTCTACGTCCGACAACTTCATATTGAGCTTCAGGGTGCGGATGATTTCCCGCGCCCGATACATCACCGGCAGGTCGCGGGCGATGGATTGGGTATGTTTTTCCAGATCGCGCTCGTTGGCGACCCGGTAAACGACTTTGAGATCGTCGTTGACCAGCACATTTTTGCGCTTCATCTGCAACCGCACCAATTCGCCCTGTAGCGATACCATTCCGATGTGGTGGCCCGACTGCATTTCGCATACCACGAAATCGCCCGTGGTGATGTCCAGATTATTGACGTTACGGAAGTACTCCTTCCGCCCGCCTTTGAATTTTACTTCCAGCACGTCGAACCGCTGAGCCGCGGGCACTTCCATATGGCTCAGCCAGTCAAAGACGTTCATTTTATTGCAGCCACCCGTGCCGCAATTTCCGTTACTCTTGCATCCGGGAGCCGTGCTGCTTGAGCCGCAGCCGCCGGACGAACATGATATGCATCCCATAATTCTTTTCCTCAATCATTATATCGTAAGAGATCGAGGCCGATATCATGGCGGTAGTATTTTCCTTCGAACTGTACCATTTGGGCCGCGCGTTGTGATTTGTGCACGGCATTTTCCAAAGAATTGGCAATGCCCGTCAGGGCCAGTACCCTGCCGCCGTTGGTCACGACCTCTTGCTTGCCATTGAATGCGGTTCCGGCGTGAAACACCACCACATCCTCGGCTTTATCCGTATCGGCAATTACCTTGCCCATTTCGTAGTCGCCGGGATATCCTCCCGAGACCACCACCGTCGTGACGGCCACCTGCGGCGAAATGCTCATCGCGATTTCCTGCAATGTGCCCTTGGCCGTGGCCGTCAGCAGCGTCACCAAATCCGACTGGATGCGCGGAAGCACCACTTCGGATTCTGGATCGCCCATGCGTACATTGTATTCGATCACGTAGGGCTCACTTTTGACGTTCATCAGACCGATAAAAATGAATCCTACGTACTTTATTCCTTCTTTTCGAAGCCCTTCCAGCGTGGGCTTCACGACTTTTTCCTCTACCTTTTTCAAAAAAGACGCATCGGCAAAAACCACGGGCGACACCGCGCCCATGCCACCGGTATTAAGTCCCTTGTCGTTCTCGCCGATGCGCTTGTAGTCCTTCGCTTCGGGCAGAATCTTGTAATGTTCCCCGTCGGTAAGTACAAAGACCGATAATTCGACGCCCCGCATGAATTGCTCGACAACTACTTTGTCGCCCGCCGTGCCAAACTGCCCGTCCAGCAACATCTTACGTAAGGCCACTTGAGCTTCAACGACCGTCTGGGCGATGATGACGCCCTTGCCCGCCGCGAGGCCGTCCGCCTTAAGAACGACCGGCATGGCGTGTGATTGCAAATAAGCCAAGCCGTCCTCAATGTCCGCCGCCGTGAACGTACGGTAGCTGGCGGTGGGGATGCCATGCTGGCGCATGAAATTCTTGGAGAAATCCTTACTCCCTTCAAGTTGCGCGCCGGCTTTGTCGGGGCCGATGATGCGGACGTGGTTGAGCGCAGGGCGGGATTTCAAAAAATCGACGATGCCATTGACCAGTGGTTCCTCGGGCCCAACGACGACGAGTTCGATGCGGCGCTCGGCAATTAAGGCAGCCACTGCCTCGAAGTCATTGTAGGCTACGTCGACGTTGGTGCCCACAGTGGCCGTACCCGCGTTGCCAGGCGCGATGTACAGCTCATCGCAGAGAGGGCTTTGAGCAAGTTTCCAAGCAAAGGCGTGTTCTCGCCCGCCCGAACCCAGTATAAGTATGTTCATATCGTTATGGGCGTATTCAATTTCCACCGTGGCGGAGGGAATGGTTAGGGTGTATTGCGGGTAATCAGTTGGCCAATTCGGACATGAATTTGATGCGCATGATGCGCAGTTCGTCCTCATTGACGTCATCGTCGGCAAATTCCTCCAGCGCGGCGGCGATATTGTCCGTTTCGGCAGTCAGGAAATAGTCGTAAATATCTTTCTGACGGTCCTTGTCCATGATCTGGTTGACATAATAGTCAAGATTCAGCTTAGTGCCTGAGTAGCAGATGTGCTCGATCTCCTCGATCAGTTCTTCCATCGGCAGGCCTTTAACGTCAGCGATCTCTTCCAGATCCACCTTGCGGTCGACCTGCTGTATGATGTAGATTTTGATCTTGGATTTATTGACCATCGACTTCACCACCACGTCTTTGGCGGTTTCGATTTCGTTCTCGTCTACGTACTTATTGATGGTTTCCAGGAACTGTTGCCCAAACTTCTGCACTTTGCCCATGCCCACGCCGGTGATCTGGGCGAGCTCCTGCTGGGTGGTTGGGTAGAGCGTCGCCATTTCTTCCAGTGAAGGATCCTGAAAAATCACGTAGGGCGGCAAATTCTTATCTTTCGCCACTTTCTTGCGCAGCGATTTCAGCAGCGCCAGCAAAGCCTCGTCGTAGGCGTTACCGTTTTCATCGGTCGGGCGGCTGCTTTCCCCCTCGGAGGCGTTGGCGCCTTCCAGCACGTAATCGTGGTCGGTGCGGATCGTGACCAGATGGGGATTTTCCAAATAAGCGAGCCCCCGCTCCGAAAGATGCAGCACGCCATAGTTCTCGATGTCCTTATCGAAAAAATCGAAAATTACCAGTTGCCGAATCAGCGACACCCAATAGTCCACCGATACGTTGTACTCCCGTCCTTTGCCAAACACGTCGAGTTTGTCGTGCTCGTAACTACGCACGTACTGGTTTTCGGTTGCGGTGAGCAGGTCGGCGATGTGCTCGCCGTCAAATCGCCCCTCGGTTTGCTGTACGGCGCGCAGGACCACGATCACCTCGTCCTTCAGCTCGACTTCACTAGTGGGCTTGACGCAATTGTCGCAGAAGCCGCAATCTTCGCCCAGGTACTCGCCGAAGTAGCTCAGCAATTGCCGCCGACGGCATACGCCTAGGTTGGCGTAAGCCACTATCTCGCCTAATAAGTGGCGGGCGTTGTCGCGCTCAGTGACCGACTTGTCTTTATTGAATTTTTCTAATTTCTGGATGTCCTCGTAGCTATAGAACATCAAACAGTTGCCTTCCAGCCCGTCGCGGCCGGCACGGCCCGTTTCCTGATAATAGCCTTCGAGCGACTTGGGTACGTCGTAGTGAATCACAAAGCGCACATCGGGCTTGTCGATACCCATGCCGAAGGCGATGGTGGCCACAATCACCTCGGCGTCCTCGTTCAGGAAGGCGTCCTGGTTGGCCATGCGGGTGTGCGAGTCGAGCCCGGCGTGGTAAGGCAGCGCCTTCACGTCGTTGACGCGTAACAGCTCGGCGATTTCCTCCACCTTCTTGCGACTCAGGCAGTACACGATCCCCGACTTGCCCTTGTTATTGTGGACATAGCGGATGAGCTGCTTCTTGGTATTCTGCTTGGCCCTAATTTCATAATAAAGATTCTTTCGGTTGAAGGACGACTTAAAGGTCTGGGCCTCCTCCATCTGCAAATTCTTGCGGATATCCTGCTGTACCTTAGGCGTGGCCGTGGCTGTCAGCGCGATAATCGGCAGGTTGCCGATATCTTCAATGATGCCGTGGATGCGGCGGTACTCGGGCCGGAAGTCGTGGCCCCATTCAGAGATGCAGTGCGCCTCGTCGATGGCACCGACCGATAGGTTGGTTTTTTGTAAAAAATCTAGATTCTCTGCCTTCGTCAGCGACTCCGGGGCAATGTAAAGCAGCTTTAAGCTGCCATCCAACGCTTCCCGCTTCACACGGTTGATCTCGGCTTTGGCGAGCGTGGAATTCAAAAACTGAGCGTTAATGCCAAAGGCATTGAGCTGATCCACCTGGTTTTTCATCAGGGCGATAAGTGGCGAAATCACGATCGCCATCCCATCGGTCACCAAAGCTGGGAGCTGGTAGCAAAGCGACTTACCCGCCCCGGTGGGCATAATGACGAAGGTATTTTTGCCCGCCAGAATATTTTTGATAATAACCTCCTGGTCACCACGAAACTGGCTGTATCCGAATATCTCTTTTAGTTTGTCTTTGAGGGTGCTTTTGACCGCTGTCTCGGCTTGTTGTATCATTCTTTTGTCCGCAAATGGGTTTTGCCAAAGTTCTATACCTTTGTTCAGAGAAATGTTTTTAAAATTAGTAAATCAAAATTGAAATTAGCAATAAATATCCAGTCTACCGCAAAAGAAGTATTGATGCGGGAGGCGGAGGCTATCCAAAATCTGGTACCGCTGATCAACGATACTTTTGAAAGTTGCGTGGAAACCATTCTTCAAACGGGGGGTAGGGTGGTCGTGACGGGAATCGGCAAGAGCGCGCTGGTTGGCCAAAAAATCGTAGCCACGCTCAACTCCACTGGTACTGCGGCTCTTTTTATGCACGCCGCCGACGCCATCCACGGCGACTTGGGCATGATTCGGAACGACGATGTGGTGATCGCCATTTCGCGCAGTGGTGACACGCCCGAGGTGAAAGTGCTGGTACCTTTATTATTGAGAACCGGCGTAACCCTGATCGCGATGGTCAGCAATAAAGACTCTTACCTCGGCCGCAACGCTCAATTCGTCCTGCACGCCCACGCACCCCGCGAAGCCGACCCGCTGGACCTGGCCCCAACTACCAGTACCACCGTCTGCATGGCGCTGGGCGACGCCCTGGCGATTTGCCTCCTCGAAGCACGGGGCTTCACCCGGCAGGATTTCGCCCGCAATCATCCGGGGGGTAGCTTGGGCAAAAAACTCTACCTCAAAGTGAGTGATCTTTACCCGCACAACGATCTGCCTACCGTTTCGGAAGAAGCTAATCTGAAAGAAATTATCCTGGAAATTTCCTCGAAAAGACTGGGCGCTACCGCCGTACTGAAGGACGCCGACGGTAGTCTGGCCGGAATTATCACCGACGGCGACCTGCGCCGGATGCTCAGCCAGCACCCCGACCACAAGTTGCTACACCTCACCGCCCGCGACATCATGTCGCCCCAACCCATCGGCATCACGCCAGACGATTACGCCGTTGGTGCCCTGCAACTCATGCAAGCCCGTAGCATCACACAATTAGTCGTCGTTGAAAACGGCCAGCTACGCGGACTTCTGCATCTGCATGATTTATTGAAGGAAGGGTTGGTGTAACAAAAACGAAGTTCGAGCCTTCGGCGGCATCAGCATGCTACTCAAGCCAATTTTTAAGATACTACCGCATCCGATTCGACTCTTTAACCATTTTCTCGTCGCGGCGAATGAAGCGGTTGGCCGCCACGTTGGCGAGCATGGCTACAACCAGTGCGTAGAAACCGATCAGGTAATCGCCCGTTTCGCCTTCGTCGAATAGTTTGGCAGTTTTGTAAAAGGTCTGGTACACAACCGTAGCCAGAATTATAGTCATCAGGATGGAATTAACCGCGCATAAGGCCGATTGCATTAAGCGGTTACGGTACTTGAAAATGGCAAACAGCGCTACACCAATTACCAAAATGGCCATTCCCGCCACATAATACACGGGTTGGATACCCGTCTGCACGGGCGTAGATTTTAAAGATAAACGGAAGGCCGTCATGGATGCTTCGTGAATACCGTCCGATCCCATTTTGTGCCAGAGGGGAAGCGCCAGAAATACGCCCATCGCGATAGCGACAATGAGCAGAAATAGAGATTGAATGCGTTGTAACAAGGTAATTGAAAATTGATAGTTTAAAATTGAAAATGTTAACCTCCTGATTTAAATGAGAAGCTTTTTATTTTCTAAAAAGGTAGCGCGAAGTTAAGGACAACGAAGAAGCTAGCCAACAAAATAAGGTCTTTGGAGTAACGGCAACAGGATACAAAAGAAAGAAATTCTCAATTCTCCATTTTCAATTCTCCATTAGTCAAAGATCCGTACAAATCGAATTCCTCCGCCGCTGTGATCTCTACCTCAGCGAAGTCGCCCAAACGGACGTACTGGCTGGCGGGAACCAGCACCTCGTTGTCTACCTCGGGCGAGTCGGCTTCGGTGCGGCCGATGAAGTAACCGCCTTCCTTGCGGTCGAAGAGCACTTTATAAGTTTGTCCAACTTTTTCCTGGTTCAATTCCCACGAAATACCCTGCTGTAATTCCATGAGGGCATCGGCGCGCTCCTGCTTAATTTCGGCCGGTATATCGTCGATCATGGTGTGCGAATGCGTATTGTCCTCGTGCGAGTATTGGAACGCACCGAGGCGGTCGAAGCGCATTTTTTCCACGAACTCGTAGGTTTCGTCAAACAGCGCCTCGGTTTCGCCGGGGTGGCCCACGATGAGCGTCGTGCGCAGGGCGATGCCCGGTACTTTGGCGCGAATGGTTTCAATTAGTGCTTCCGTCTTTTCGCGGGTAATGCCACGCCGCATACTTTTTAGAATCTGCGACGAGCCCGATTGCAGCGGCATATCAAGGTACTTGCAGATGTTGCTCCGCTCCTGCATTTCATCCAGCACATCGGTTGGAAAGCCCGCCGGGTAGGCGTATTGCAGCCGAATCCACTCGATACCCTCCACGTCGGAAAGCCGCGCCATCAGGTCAGCCAGATTTCGTTTTTTGTAGATATCCAGGCCGTAGTAGGTCAGATCCTGGGCGATAAGGATCAGTTCTTTGGTACCGCGCCGGGCCAGCGATTTGGCTTCGGTCACCAGCTCCTCGATGGACCGCGACACGTGTCCGCCGCGCATGAGCGGAATGGCGCAAAAACTGCACGGACGGTCGCAACCCTCCGCGATTTTGAGATAAGCGTAGTGCGTTGGCGTGGTCAGCAGCCGCTCGCCGACGAGCTCGTGCTTGTAGTCGGCTTTCAGGGTTTTGAGCAGGCGCGGCAATTCATTGGTGCCAAACCAGGCGTCGACCGTGGGGATTTCCAAGGCCAATTCGTCCTTATAGCGGTGCGACAGGCAGCCCGTTACGTACACTTTGTCCACCACGCCCGCCGCCTTGGCGTCGGCGTAGCGCAGGATGGTGTCGATGGATTCTTCTTTGGCCCCGTCGATGAAGCCGCAGGTATTGATGACTACAATCTGTGCGTCGTCTTTTTTGGACTCGTGCGCTACACTGTAGCCGTTGCCTTTCAGTTGGGTGAAAAGCACTTCTGAGTCCACCAGGTTCTTGGAGCAACCCAGCGTGACGATGTTAACCTTATTGGTACGTATTCCTTTGGTTTTCATAATTGGATCTTCGGGCTTTGTCCGCACCGGCGGTCCGGTACGCTCAGCCTGACAAGCCGTGGGCTTAATGTTAAATCGCTTGGTATGAAGCGAAATTTGGGGGCAAAGGTCGGGAAAATTTGCGTGATTAGCGAAATTACTCGTACAATGGCTAATGGGATGCGGAAATAAGCGGGACACGCCTTTTATGTCGGTATAAAGGCAATTCTCTGAAAAAATCGAATATAGCGGCTGCGCCTTTGGTCCTATCGGTGATGATCAGGCACCGGCCGCCGCGTAGCGTAAACTGGTAATATTCGTACAGGTTACGGTAACCTTCATTGGAGAAAATATCGACCCGCTCTACGTTATCTTCTCTAATTATGTATTCGCTACCCTCAACCTGCACAGTGAGCGTGCGCGCTTCGGGGTCAAAACTCAGGACGCGGCCTTTGCTGAATTTCCAATAGTTGAGTTGAAGCGTGAGCCAAAGCGCGGCCGCGCCGAAACTCAGTACAACCAGCGATCCGTACAAGGCATAAACAGTCCATATGGGATATACAGACTTCAAATTCTCTTTGGTCAACAGAAGCGTCAGCATGACCACACCGAAGGCTATTAGATAAATCGACTTTACGAAATCAATCGACCAGAAAAAGTACTTAGCCGAGGTATAGTAGGTGCGCGGATGAAGAAGTGGATCGAAGGTTTCCTTACTGTATTTCAGCGCATACCATATAAAAACTGTAAACGGCCCTATAACCGATAGGAGAATTAGGATTACAGAAATTATCGTTTCGCCCGTTGTCATCGGAAGCGCTTTTACCGCTTAAACAAAGAATCCACAAACTCCTCACGGTCGAAGACCTGCAGGTCGTCCATTTGCTCCCCTACCCCGATGTACTTGACTGGGATCTGGAATTCATCGGAAATACCGACCACTACGCCCCCTTTGGCGGTGCCATCGAGCTTGGTAACGGCCAGGGAAGTAATCTCGGTCACCTTGGTAAATTCGCGGGCCTGAATCACGGCGTTTTGACCCATACTGCCGTCCAGCACCAGCATCACCTCGTGCGGTGCGTCGGGAATCACCTTCTGCATGACGCGTTTGATTTTCCCCAACTCGTTCATCAGATTCACTTTGGTGTGCAACCGTCCGGCGGTATCGATGATGATGACATCGGCCCCGATTTCCACGCCTTTTTTCAGCGCGTCGAAGGCCACGGCCGAGGGATCGGTGTTCATGCCGTGGTCGATCACGGGCACGCCCACGCGCTTACCCCACAGCTTGAGCTGCTCCACAGCGGCGGCCCGAAAGGTATCGGCCGCGCCCAGCACCACCTTGCGGCCCCGTTGCTGAAACTGGTGCGCCAGCTTGCCAATAGTGGTGGTTTTACCCACGCCATTGACGCCTACGACCATAATCACGTAGGGCTTGGGCAAGTGCTCGGTCTCGAAGCTATCGGTCACGCCCACACCGGGATTCTCTGAAAGCAGGGCGGCGACTTCCTCGTGCAGAATGCGGTCCAATTCGGCGGGTGAGGTGTACTTATCGGCGGCCACGCGGGCCTCGATACGCCGGATAATCTTAACGGTGGTACCTACGCCCACATCCGACGAAATCAGGATTTCTTCCAGTTCGTCCAGTACTTCCTCATCGACGGTATCCTTACCCACTACGGCGCGCGATAGTCGTCCAAAGATGCTTTCCTTGGACTTTTCGAGTCCCTTATCTAATGTTTCTTTTTTCTCTTTTGAAAAAAAACCGAATATACCCATGACCGCATTAAGTTGAGAGGAGTGGCCGGCGTGGCAATATGACCCGCCGCTTAGCCCAAAAATAAAACAAAAAAAGTCCCGGAAGGGACTTTTCATGCATCGAATCGTAAATTGACGGGTCAGCGACCAGCCTTAGTTATTTTTTCAGGAGGTCCTGAACGGTATCTGAAGGTACCATTTCTTCCTTAAAGGTGTAAGCCCCGGTCTTGGGTGACTTCACCGCGCGGATTACCTTAGCGAAGGTCCGGCCGCCTTCCTTTTTCAGGGTTGCTACTACTTTCTTAGCCATATCTCGGGTAGGTTATAGGTTGCTACTTAATTTCTTTGTGCAAAGTATATTTACGCAGATTGGGGTTAAACTTCTTCAACTCGATGCGCGTGGGGGTATTCTTGCGATTTTTGGTCGTCACGTAACGCGACATTCCGGGTACGCCCGATCCTTTCTGTTCGGTGCATTCCAAGATCACCTGTACTCTGTTGCCTTTCTTAGCCATTGCTTTACTCTTTTTTACAAATAGGATTGCAAAAGTAACGCATCTATTCGAAGAAGCAAAAACATTTTTGAAAAAATATGATTTACTATGATTCCGGTCGCCGAGTTTGGGAAAATGCCTGCTTTGTAATTAATTGCATCCCCCAATGCCCGGACGAGGACACCCGAGGTACGCTAAGACCAGTCGGGCACGATTATTTAAAAATTTGTTTTCAACTTTACTTTTTCAGTCAAAAATTCAAAACCTATGGTACTTAAAAAGATAACCTTAATTGCTGCCCTGGCTTTTGTGGCTGGTGCCGGGATGAACTGCTCTTCGCAAGAAGATAAAGAGCAGTACGACAAATTCTACGGTAAAGGCCGCGCCGATCGCGAGGGAGCTGCGGGCAATGGCAGTTTCACGGCACGCTCTGATAACGACGAGACGTTTGCTGATCGAAATGGTGCTCAGGGAGCGAATGCCGACCTAAAAGTAAATCCCGATTCGATCAACTCACTATCAGTTACCGAAAATGCCGACTCGGAGCAGGGAACCAGCACTGCGCTGACGGAAGGCAAGCCTGAAACGGCGGGCAAGACCATCGCCGAGGTATCTGAAAAGAAAGAAGCGCCTAAAGTTGAGGAGGCTCCCAAGAAAAAGCCCGTTCCGGCTGACATCGCGGCGCTGCTCAACAAGAACACCTGTTCCGCCTGTCATAACCCTTACGAGCGCCTGGTAGGTCCGGCCTACTCGGAAGTAGCCAAGAAGAAGTATTCGACCGCCCAAATCGTGGCGTTGGTGTATGAACCCAAGCCCGAGCACTGGCCCGGCTACCCGCCCATGATGGCTATGCCGCAGGTTCCGAAGGGTGAGGTGGAAAAATTAGCGAAGTGGATTAACACGTTATAAACGCAGGGACCGTTTTACTGCAAAAAGCCGCTGCTCGTCGAGAGTAGCGGCTTTTTTTGAGACGGTATTATTGGTAAGGCAAAAGTCTACCCTGCTTTTGGTAATCCTACCTTTGTCTCCCGAAGCGCGAAGTAAACCACGACCCCGAAGCAAAATAGCGGTAGCGCAAAAGCGGTGTTGATACCGTAGGCGTCGGAGATTATACCCTGTACTCCGGTCAGTACGGCACCACCCAGAATCGCCATGATGAGGCCCGAGCCGCCAATCTTGGTATCGGCCCCCAGCCCTTCCAGGCCCAGTCCGTAGATCGTCGGGAACATCAGCGACATGCAGCCCGAAATACCCACCAGAGCGTACACGCCAACGTAGCCTCCCGTCGCCATTGCAGTAGCCGTCAGGATCATCGCCAGCACGGCCAGACTTGCCAGCAGTCGGCTGGGGCTAATGAACCGCATGAGGTAGGTGCATACGAAGCGCGACAGCAGGAACAGCACGAGCGCGGCCAGATAATAGCTTGACGAATCGGCTTCGTTAAGGTTGAGCTCTTTCATGACGTACCGAATCGTGAACGACCAAATGCCGATTTGTGCCCCCATGTAGAAAAACAGAGCTACCACCGCCCAGACGTAATGCCGCTGCCCCAGCAAACGGCCCCAGGCCGCGCCAAAATTGAGCGAACTGTCTTCTTCGGAAGAGGTAGGCATCTTGGTGAAAGCAATCAGCAGCCAAAGCACCGCCAAAAAAGCCGCCACGCCCACGTAGGGTCCCATGACACCCGTCAACTCTGCCGACTGGATAGCCTGCAACTGATCCGAAGTCATGGAGGCGCGTTCGGCCTCACCCGCTACGTTGAGCTGCGACAAAATAAACAGTTTACTCAACCCCACGCCAATGATGGAACCAATAGGGTTGAACGACTGCGCCAGATTGAGTCGTTGGGTGCCCGTTTCGGCCGGCCCCATCGCGATAATGTAGGGGTTAGCCGAAGTCTCGAGCAGGGATAGCCCGCCCGCCAGAATAAAGAGCGCGGCCAGAAAATGACCGTAGACCATCGTCTTGCTGGCCGGATAAAAAAGCAGCGAGCCCGCAATAAACAGCGCCAGTCCGATCAGAATCCCCGTTTTATAAGAGTATTTCTTGATCAGAATGGCCGCCGGTATCGCCAGGCAGAAGTACGCTCCGTAAAAAGCATACTGCACGAAAGTCGTCTGGAAGTCGGACATGCTCATAATCCGCTTAAAGGCGGACAGGAGCGTGTCGGTCATGTTATTGGCCAGCCCCCACATCAGGAACAAGCTGGTAATGAGCACAAAGGGAAGTACCGGGGTTTTCTTCAGCATAAATTTCGGGAGCCAATTGGCTTAATTTTTAGCTTCGGGATGGTACTGTTTCCACTCACCGCTGGCGATGTAGGCGTAGTACCTGGCAACCTCCTTCTTGACGACCGGTAGCAGGAAGAACAGGCCAATGAGGTTAGGTATTGCCATAGCAAAAATCATGGCGTCGGAGAAGTCCGTCACCGCGCCCAGGCTGGCGGCGGCGCCGATCACGACGAAAATGCAGAAGAGTACTTTGTAAATAATGTCGTTGAGTTTGGTTTTACCAAACAAAAACAGCCACGCCTGTAAGCCGTAGTAAGACCAAGAGATCATGGTTGAGAATGCGAAAAGCACCACCGTGACGGTGAGTACGTAGGGGAACCAGGGCATCACCGAAGCGAAAGACCGGGAGGTGACTTCAACGCCGCCCATGCTACCAGCATTGTCGTAGTCGCCGGTCACGATGACAACCAAGGCGGTCATGGTACAGATGACGACAGTATCGATAAAAGGTTCGAGTAACGCCACGATGCCTTCACTGGCGGGGAAATCCGTTTTCACGGCCGAGTGAGCGATGGCCGCCGAACCGACGCCCGCTTCGTTGGAAAAGGCAGCCCGGCGAAAACCCTGCACCAGTACCCCCACAAAGCCGCCCGCAACCGCAATCGGGTTGAAGGCTTCGTTGAATATCTTGGCGAATGTGGCAGGCAAGCTCTGGGCGTGAACGATCAATACCACCAGGGAAGCTAAAATGTAAATCCCACACATGAAGGGCACGACGCGCTCCGTTACCGCCCCAATACGCTTGATACCACCGATAATAACGAGTGCTACCATGCTGGCCATGAAAATACCGAAGATGGTCCCTGCGGAGGAGGAGGTCGATCCCACCATATCCAGGAACTGTTTTGCGGCCTGATTAGCCTGAAACATATTTCCTCCGCCGAAGGACCCACCTACGCACATGATGGCGAAGAACACGGCCAGTACTTTGCCTAGCCCCGTGAAGCCTTTTTCCTTCAATCCTTTGGTAAGGTAGTACATTGGTCCGCCATATACTTTACCATCAGGACCAATCTCGCGGTAACGAACCCCTAAGGTGCACTCTACAAACTTGGACGACATTCCCAACAACCCAGCTAAAATCATCCAAACCGTAGCGCCTGGTCCTCCCAATGAAATGGCGATGGCAACCCCGGCGATGTTGCCCAACCCTACGGTTCCCGATACGGCAGCGGTAAGCGCTTGGAAGTGCGACACTTCACCGGCATCGTTGGGGTCGCTGTAGCGCCCCTGGACTGTCCGGATGGCCGTGCCGAAGCCACGTACATTGATAAATTTGAAGGTTATAGTAAAAAACAGCGCAGAAAGGAGCAGGAATATAATGACCAACGGCATGCCCGTGTTGACGTCGTCGCCCATTCGGATAGGGTAGAGTACAATACCACTGATCACATCGGTAGCTGGCTGCATCCAGGCATTGATCTTCTCGTCGAGCCCTTGTTCGTCGACCTGGGCGAGAAGCGGATTGCCAACCAGCGTAGCGGCGATAAAAATGAACAGAGCAGAAATTTTCTTCATAAAAAATTAGTGTTGAAAGTGGGGCTACTTTTTTGTTAAAATTTCATTTGGCAGCAAAACGTTAAGCTACTATAAACTTTCAGAAAGAAACAAAACGAGCCAGTAAGCAAATATACTCACTGGCTCGTTTTGTTTTTGGCAACGGGCCAAAGCCCTTGGCAATGGGCTTTGGCCTTAAACCGACAACGCTTATTACTCCTCGTAGTTTTTGCTTTCGTGTTTCATGTGGCTGTGTTTTTTACCATAAAAGAAATAGATAGCCAGACCAATGGCCAACCAAATGGCCAGCCGGTACCAGCTCTCGATCGGCAACGAGTACATCAGATATAAGCAAACCACGATGCCCATAATCGGCACGAAAGGTACCAGCGGCGTTTTGAAGGACCGGGGAACATTGGGCATTTTAACCCGCATCAGCCACACGCCCGCGCACACCAGGCAGAAGGCAAACAGCGTCCCGATACTGACCATATGTCCCAGGTCGCTCACGGGAACGAAGCCCGCAAACAGGCTTACGAAGCCCATGAAGAAGAGATTGGTCTTCCAGGGCGTAGAGAATTTTTTGTGAACATCACTGAAAAACGGGGGCAGGAGGCCGTCTTTGCTCATAGTGTAAAACACCCGGCTTTGTCCCAACAGCATCACGAGCATTACCGAGGTATATCCCGCCAGAATTGCCAGTATTAAGGCATTTTGCAGGAAATCATAGCCCGTCACAGCAAAGGCGGTCGCGGCGGGTTTGGCATCGTTCGCAAATTCCTTATAGTTGACTAGGCCCGTCATGACGTGGGCGAATAACACGTACAGAATCGTGCAAATCACCAGCGAACCAAGGATGCCGATGGGCATGTCGCGTTGCGGATTTTTAGCCTCCTGCGCCGCCGTGGATACGGCATCGAACCCGATAAAGGCAAAAAACACTACCGCTGCTCCCGTGGCGATACCCGTCCAGCCGAAGTGGTCGTACTCGCCGGTATTGGCGGGAATATAAGGTGTGTAGTTGGCGGGGTCGATGTGGCTCCAGCCCAGCGTAATAAACATCACAACGACCAGCAGTTTTAGCGTCACCAGGATATTGTTCAGCGTAGCCGAGCCCTCGGTACCGCGAATCAGCAGCAGCGACAGCAGGCAAATGACCATAATTGCGGGTAGGTTGATAAGGCCACCGTCCACGATCGTACCGTCACTCAGCGTCACTACCTCGAAAGGCGAACAGACGAACTGAACCGGAAGGTGAATCCCGAAGCCGCCGAGGAATTCGAGCAAGTACCGCGACCAGCTCACGGCCACGGTGGCCGCGCCCAGGGCGTACTCAAGCACGAGATCCCAACCGATGATCCAGGCGGCAAACTCCCCCATCGTGGCGTAGGAATAGGTATAGGCGCTACCCGCGATGGGAATCATAGAGGCAAATTCGGCGTAACAAAGACCCGCAAAGGCGCAGCCAAAGGCGGCCAGCACGAACGAAATCGTCACGGCCGGACCCGCGTGCTCAGCGGCAGCGATACCCGTCAGCGAGAAAAGTCCCGCGCCGATGATGGCCCCGATGCCCAGCGCTACCAGGCTCGTGGCCGTCAGGGTGCGCTTAAGCTGGTTGCCTTCACCGGTCGATTCCGCCATCAGTTTGTCCAGCGGCTTGGTAATCCAGAGTTGATTCATGTTCAGGAAGTGATGAATGATAAGTGATGAATGATTAATTTTTTGTCTATCGCCGGGCTGCGAAACTAATTTAAATTTGGATGAAATCGCATATCTACCAAAGAAAAAGGGGGAAAGTCGCTGACTCTCCCCCTTTTCGTTGTTATTTATTAAGCCCTCGCTACTTTTCCCTTCTTGGGAGTAAGCTCGGGCTCATCCACGATGGGATTGCGAAGCAGCTCGCGCTGCAAAGTATCTACCACAATGGGTGTCGCCACGAACAGTGACGAATACGTTCCCACGATTACCCCGATGAGCATCGAGAAGGTAAAGCCACGAATCACCTCTCCGCCGAATATTAGCAGAACCAACAAAACCAGAATCGTTGAGATACCCGTTACAGCGGTGCGGCTCAGCGTACTGTTCAAGGCGTTGTTGATGATCGTCGGCACGCTTTCCTTACGGGCATCCTTATCGTTGAGGTACTCCCGAATGCGGTCAAAGATTACCACCGTATCATTCATGGAATAACCCATCATCGTCAGGATGGAACCGATAAACGCCTGGTCGATGTCCAGTGAGAAGGGCAGCCAACCGTTGAAAAGCGAGAAGATAGCCAGCAACACAATCACGTCGTGAAACAGCGAAGCCACCGCGCCATAACTGAAAGCCAGACGCCGGAAACGAATGAAAATATAAATATGTTAATTAAAGCTCAAATGAGAACGGAAAACAAAGTTTCTGATTTGACCGACGCGGTTTTATCGGTACATCAACGAATTGACAAAATCGAAGAATAAAATTTATGAAACACACAATAACACTAATTCCCGGCGACGG
>JBBSSJ010000031.1:0-24852 GCA_038242095.1 Cytophagales bacterium | reverse complement strand
ATAATCAGCGCGACTAAGAAATCATGGAAGATCTAACAAGGAATTTAAGAAAAGAGCGCGTGGGCCGCGTAGTAAGCGATAAGATGGAAAAGTCTTGCGTGATCACGGTGGAGCGCAAAGTAAAGCACCCGATGTACGGTAAGATCCTGAAGCGGTCAACCAAGCTCATGGTCCACGACGAAAATAACCAATGCGGAATCGGCGATACGGTTCGGGTGATGGAAACCCGGCCTCTAAGCAAGAATAAGCGTTGGCGGTTAGTAGAAATCATCGAAAAAGCGAAGTAAGTAATGGTACAGCAAGAATCAAGACTCTCCGTAGCCGACAATAGTGGGGCCAAGGAAGTACTCGTCATCCGGGTTTTGGGTGGAACTGGCAAGCGCTACGCTTCAGTAGGCGACAAGATTGTCGTTACGGTAAAGCAGGCTTTGTCGTCCAGTAGCATGAAAAAGGGTACGATCTCGAAAGCCGTGGTCGTACGCACTAAGAAAGAAATACGTCGGAAGGACGGTACCTATATTCGTTTTGAAGACAACGCGGCCGTTTTGCTCAACGCTAACAACGAGCCTAGAGGTACCCGTATCTTTGGTCCCGTAGCGCGCGAGTTGCGGGAGAAGCAATTCATGAAGATCGTTTCTTTGGCCCCGGAAGTACTTTAATGATCGAATGGCTTGCCGCCTTTCTTTGAACCGATATAGCATACCAAATCATGGATAATAAAAAGAAAAAGCCCGCTAAGTTTCACATTCGCAAAGGCGATACCGTGAAAGTGATTTCGGGAAACGCCAAAGGCAAAACGGGTAAAGTACTCGAGATGCTGGTCGATAAGCAACGTGCTATCGTCGAAGAGGCTAATATGCTTACCAAGCACCTGAAGCCCAATGCCAATAACCCACAGGGTAGCATTGAGAAGCGCGAAGGCAGCATTCACATCAGCAACCTGATGCTGGTCGATCCCGCTACGGGTGAGGCGACGCGGACTGGTCGCAAGATGAACGATAAGAATAAGCTACAGCGCTTTTCGATTAAGACTGGCAAGCTGATCTAGTTTTAGCTGTCAAGCAATAAGATATATCAATATTACGGTGGGCCGGAAATCCATCACTACTGTTAAGAACATTATGGCGACGCCAAGATTAAAAGAAAAATACGACAACGAGGTTATAGATCAACTACGGGAGAAATTCCAGTTTAAGTCGGTAATGCAGGTACCTAAGCTGCTCAAGATCGTGGTGAACAAAGGCATCGGAGCCGCAGTTTCGGATAAGAAACTGGTCGACGTTGGGGTAGAGGAATTGGGCCTGATTACCGGTCAAAAAGCGGTTCCTACACTTTCAAAGAAGGACATCTCTAACTTTAAGTTACGGGTCGGCATGCCGATCGGAGCGAAGGTGACTTTGCGCGGTAACAAGATGTACGAGTTTTTGGATCGTTTGACTGCTATCGCCATGCCGCGGGTACGTGATTTCAAAGGAATCAGTGATAAAGGTTTTGACGGACGTGGAAACTATACCTTTGGTGTAAAGGAGCAGATCATCTTTCCTGAGATCAGTATAGAAAAGGTAAATAAAATTACCGGTATGGATATCACGTTTGTGACGTCCAGTAATTCAGACGAGGAAGGCTATGAGTTGTTGAAGGCATTAGGTATGCCCTTCGCAAGTGCTGCCGCCGCAAAAGTTAGTTAATAACACCAGATTTAAGACATTATATAATGGCAAAAGAATCAGTAAAAGCACGAGAAAGGAAGCGTCAGCGCTTGGTAGAACGATACGCAGAAAAGCGCGCCAAGTTGAAAGAGGCCGGTGACTGGGTGGGGCTGGACAAGCTTCCCCGCAATTCATCACCCGTTCGTCTGCACAATCGTTGCAAACTTACCGGACGCCCACGGGGTTATATGCGCAAGTTTGGAATTTCGCGCGTCGTTTTCCGCGATATGGCTTCACAGGGAAAGATTCCCGGTGTGACCAAATCGAGCTGGTAAGCACCTTTCAATTCTGATTTCAATTACTTAACTTTGCGCGCCCTTTTGGGGAGCGCTTAAACAAGGCAACAAAATGTTAACGGATCCCATAGCAGACTATCTGACTCAAATCAGAAACGCCATCAAGGCGAAGCACCGGGTTGTTGAGATACCTGCTTCCAATATAAAGAAGGAAATCACGAAAGTGCTTTTCGAAAAAGGGTACATCCAAAGCTATAAATTTGATGAAACCGGCCCACAAGGCTCAATCAAAATCGCTTTGAAATATAACCCGGTAACCAAGCAGCCAGCGATCGTCAAGATTCAGCGTGCCAGTAAGCCTGGCTTGCGAAAGTACGCCGGGGCGATGGAAATTCCCCGCGTCCTTAGCGGATTGGGCGTAACAATTATATCCACCTCCAAAGGCGTGATGACCGATAAGGAAGCACGGACGATGAATGTGGGTGGTGAAATTTTGTGTTACGTGTATTAATTGTAAAGATCAACACCCATGTCACGAATAGGAAAAAAAATTATTGAAGTGCCTGCCGGAATCACGATTTCGGTAGACGACGACAATATTGTTTCGGTTAAAGGACCAAAAGGTACCTTGACTCAGGCTGTAGACAAGGATTTCGACATCGAAATCGAAGGAGGAGAATTAAAAGTAGTGCGTCCCACCGAGCAGAAGCGCCATAAAGCGTTGCACGGACTCTACCGTTCATTGATTAACAACATGGTCATTGGCGTGAGTACGGGTTACCGTCGCGAGCTTGAAATCGTTGGGGTAGGTTATAAAGCCACTTCCAGCAACAATGTGCTTGATTTGAGCCTGGGCTATTCGCATAATATTTTTGTGCAAGTTCCTACCGAAATCAGCTTGAGCACGTTGACCGAGAAAGGTCAGAATCCACGGGTTATTTTGGAAGGCATCGACAAAGAACTTATCGGTGAAGTTGCCGCCAAGATCAAATCGCTGCGTAAAGTGGAGCCTTACAAAGGAAAAGGCATCCGTTTCGTGGGTGAGCAAGTCCGCCGCAAAGCGGGTAAAGCTGCCGCTAAGAAGTAATCCGGATTTTTGGATAACCATATCAAAAAAGTTAATACAGTATTATATCATGGGCAACCTAAAGACGGCAAGAAGACAACGCCTCAAATACAGCATTCGAAAAAAAGTAAACGGTACACCGGCTCGTCCGCGTCTCACGGTATACCGTTCCAACACCAATCTGTACGCTCAGGTTGTTGACGACGAGAAAGGCGTTACGCTGGTCAGTGCATCCACTGTTCAAGCTGGCGAGAAAAAGTGGAACAGCAATTTGGCGGATGCTACTGAGGTAGGAAAGAAGATTGCGGAGAAAGCAAAAGCAGCTGGAATTGAAACAGTGGTTTTCGATCGGAGTGGCTATTTGTACCACGGTAAAATTAAAGCATTGGCCGACGGTGCCCGCGAGGGTGGTCTTAAATTTTAAGAAAATACATTATGCAGAATATCACTCGACCCACAAAGGTCAACGAAGCAGAACTCAAAGAGCGCGTAGTTGCGATCAATCGGGTAGCGAAGGTAGTAAAAGGCGGTCGCCGGTTTAGCTTCTCAGCCATTGTGGTTGTCGGCGATGGTAAAGGCGTGGTTGGATACGGATTGGGTAAAGCCAACGAGGTGACTGATGCCATTACCAAAGGCATCGATGAGGCTAAAAAGAATCTTTTTCAGGTTCCTATGCTGAAGAGCACGGTACCTCACGCTATGGAAGGTAAATACAGCGGTGGTTTCGTGCTTATCAAACCTGCTGCGCCTGGTACTGGTGTACTTGCAGGAGGCGCTATGCGGGCCGTACTTGAGGCAGCGGGTATCCACGACGTTTTGGCAAAGTCCAAAGGTTCTTCCAACCCACATAACGTGGTAAAGGCTACCATCGATGCTTTGATGAAAATGCGCGCACCGCATCAGGTTGCTATGCAGCGGGGTATAAAGCTCGAAAAAGTTTTTAACGGATAGGTGTCAAATTCGGACGCAGTTATCAATACCGAACAAAATCATGTCAAAAATTAAAATAACCCAGATTCGTAGCATTATTGGTCGTCCTGAGCGTCAGAAACGCACGATCATTGCTTTGGGTCTCAACAAAATCAACCGGTCGGTTGAAAAAGAAAATTCTGATTCCATTGCGGGCATGATTCGCAGCGTGAGTCACTTGGTTAAAGTCGAAGAAATTTAAAATATATACTGATATGGATCTTAGTTCACTAAAACCAGCCGAAGGTTCGGTTCGCAACATCAAGCGTGTGGGTCGCGGAACAGGTTCCGGTCGTGGTGGTACCTCTACTCGGGGACATAAAGGCGCGCAATCACGCTCGGGTTATAGCCGCAAGCGTGGTTTTGAGGGCGGACAAATGCCCTTGCAGCGCCGGTTACCTAAGTTCGGCTTTACGAACTTCAACCGTGTAGAGTACAAAGCGCTAAGTTTGGGTGCCATTCAAGCGCTGATCGAAACTTCTGGTGCCAGCGTTATCGATATCGAAGCTATGATTAACGGCCGTTTGATTAAGAGCAGAGAGCGCATTAAGGTGCTTAGCGACGGAGAGTTTACTTCAGCAGTCGAAATCCACGCGCACGGCTTCTCTAAAAGCGCGGTTGAAGCAATCGAAAAGGCTGGTGGTAAAGCCATCGTACTGTAAAGCATCAAATGCTTTGAAGTTTGAACGAACCCTCCTTTAGATAATATTTTTCTATGAAGCGCTTTATCGAGACGATTAAAAATATTTTTGCGATTGAGGAGTTGAGAACCCGAATTCTCAACACTCTTTTGTTTATCACGGTATTCCGCTTGGGTTCTTTTGTAGTGCTGCCCGGCGTTGAACCGGATTTGATGAACGTATCTACGGGCGGTCTGCTGGGTTTGCTTGATACATTTTTGGGCGGTGCTTTCAGTAAAGCATCAATCTTTGCGCTGGGTATCATGCCCTATATTTCTGCCTCCATTGCCATTCAGCTATTGACAATGGCGATGCCCTACTTCCAAAAGATGCAAAAGGAAGGAGAGTCGGGCCGCAAAAAACTCAATCAGATTACCCGGGTTCTTACGATTGTAGTGACCTTGTTTCAGGGGCTGACATATCTGACCACTACGGTTCCTGATGAAGCGTTGCTGGTGGATCGGGGCATTTTTACGATCTCCTCAATTTTTATCCTGATCTCCGGTACCATGTTCTGTATGTGGCTCGGTGAGCGCATTACAGATAAAGGGGTTGGCAACGGGATCTCGATGCTGATTATGATCGGTATCGTGTCGCGCTTTCCCGGTGCTATTTACCAGGAGTTTTCCTCACGCGGCAGCGCCCAGATCCTGATTTTCGTTTTGGAACTCGTTGCGCTCTATTTTGTTATTATGGCTGCGGTTATGTTAACGCAGGCTGTTCGTCGTGTACCTATCCAATACGCAAAGCAAGTAGTAGGTAACCGGTCCGCAGTGGGAGTAGGACAGCGTCAATATTTGCCCTTGAAGGTAAACGCGGCCGGTGTAATGCCGATCATTTTCGCTCAGGCGTTGATGTTCCTTCCCGCTGCAGTAGCTGGTTTGTTTGCTGAAAACAGTGATTTTGCCAGTAATATGGCAACGGCGTTCAGTACCTACACAACTTGGCAGTACAATTTGCTGTTTGCGCTGTTGATTATCGTTTTCACATTCTTTTATACCGCTATTTCGGTGAACCCGCAACAGATCGCGGACGATATGAAACGGGGAGGAGGGTTTGTTCCGGGCGTAAAGCCGGGCCAGCAGACTTCCGAGTATATCAGCACGATCTTGGATCGGATTACGTTCCCTGGTTCTATTATGCTGGCGTTAGTGGCCATTCTGCCTGCCTTTGCCAGCATGCTGGGTATGGCTAGTTCTTTCGCTCAGTTTTTTGGAGGTACTTCCCTGCTTATAATGGTGGGAGTTGTACTCGACACTTTGCAACAAATTGAAAGTTATTTGCTCATGCGCCGTTACGAAGGTTTGATGAAGTCAGGCCGGATAAAAGGTCGGGCGGAAAGTTTAGCTGTATAATCAATGATCTACCTGAAAACCGACCAGGAGATCGAACTGATAAAAGTCAGCGCCCAGGTGCTAGGAAAGTGTCACGCCGAAGTAGCCAAGTGGGTTAAGCCGGGTATCACGACAAGGCAACTGAACGCGGTGGCAGAAGAATATATCAGCGATTACCACGGAATACCTTCTTTTAAGGGATTCAACGGTTTCCCAGCGGCGCTCTGTATCTCGGTTAATGAGGTGGTCGTTCATGGGTTTCCCAGTGGCTATGAATTACGCAGCGGCGATATCATTTCGATCGATTGTGGCGTGAAATTGAACGGATACCATAGCGATAGTGCTTATACTTACCCTGTGGGTGATGTTTCTAAAGAAGTACTTATGCTCCTGAAGCGAACCAAGAAATCGCTTTATCTTGGGGTTGAGAAGGCCCGGGATGGCATGAGAATGGGTGATGTAGGCTTCGCTATCCAAAATTACGTGGAACAATTTGGTTACTCGGTTGTACGGGAGCTGGTAGGCCACGGAGTGGGTAAGAGTTTGCATGAAAGTCCGGAAGTGCCTAACTACGGCAAACGAGGCAAAGGAATAAAACTTAAGGAAGGCATGGTGCTCGCTATTGAGCCGATGATCAACCTGGGTAAGAAAGCCGTGGTGCAGGAGAAGGATGGCTGGACTATCCGAACGACCGACCGCAAGCCTTCGGCCCATTTTGAACATACCGTGGCGGTTCGGAAGGGTAAAGTTGAAATATTGACTACGTTCGATTATATCGAAGCAGTAACGGCCGACACCAGTTTAATGGTAGTAGCCTCATAGAACAAAGAATTATTAAAATACAGAATGGCAAAACAAGCATCGATTGAACAGGATGGCGTGATATTGGAAGCACTATCAAACGCGATGTTCAAAGTTCAATTGGAAAATAAACATGAAGTCGTAGCGCATATCTCCGGTAAAATGAGAATGCACTATATCAAGATTCTGCCCGGCGATCGGGTCAAGTTGGAGATGTCTCCTTACGACCTGTCAAAAGCGCGGATTGTATATCGTTACAAGTAAGTATCTGCAACCATCGCCGCATCGGCGATCGAATATCTCTAAAAAAAATGAAAGTAAAAGCATCCGTTAAAAAACGCAGCGAGGACTGCAAGGTGATCCGCCGCAAAGGCAAGATCTACGTAATCAATAAAAAGAATCCTCGGTACAAACAAAGACAAGGTTAATTATTATGGCACGTATTGCAGGAGTAGACATACCCGATCGCAAAAGAGGCGACATTTCCCTTACTTACATTTTCGGTATCGGCCGTAGTGCCGCTCAGACGATTCTGGAAAAGGCCGGGGTTCCTTTTGAAAAGAGAACTCAGGACTGGTCAGACGATGAGTCAGGTGCGATTCGTACGATCATCGCGAACGAATTTAAAGTGGAGGGTGCCCTCAAGTCCGAGGTTCAATTGAGTATCAAACGTTTGATGGACATTGCCTGCTACCGTGGGTTGCGTCATCGTAAGGGACTTCCCCTGCGCGGTCAACGTACCAAGAATAACTCGCGGACGCGGAAAGGTAAGCGGAAGACAGTTGCTAACAAGAAGAAAGTTACGAAATAACCAACAGGCGGTTATACGCTGCTAACTAATACCATTATGGCACAAAACAAAAGAAAAGACAAAGCTAAAAAGCGGGTTGTCGTTGTTGAAGCGACGGGTCAGGTACATATAAAAGCTTCGTTCAATAACATTATTATCTCAATAACGAACAACAATGGACAGGTTATTTCCTGGGCATCGGCCGGGAAGATGGGCTTCCGGGGTTCTAAAAAGAATACGCCTTACGCCGCCCAAACGGCAGCACAAAACTGCGCTCAGGTTGCTTATGACCTAGGAATGCGCAAGGCCGAGGTTTTTGTAAAAGGACCGGGTTCCGGCCGTGAGTCGGCAATTCGTACGATTCAGAATACTGGCATCGAAGTGAACACGATTCGTGACATCACCCCGTTGCCACATAATGGTTGCCGTCCTCCCAAGCGCCGCAGAGTTTAATCAATTTCAATTCTTAGCTGCTGGCCCATTAATAATTTAGGAACTGGGGTTATCCAATCGGCAGCAGCAATACTTTAAATCCACTTCATGGCACGTTATACAGGTCCTAAGGCAAAAATATCGAGGCGTTTTGGCGAACCCATCATGGGTCCAAGCAAGGCACTCACCAAGAAAAACTATCCTCCTGGCCAGCATGGCCGCGGTCGTCGCTCCAAAAAATCGGAATACTCGCTTCAGTTGACGGAGAAGCAAAAAGCGAAATACACGTATGGGATACTGGAGCGTCAGTTCAGAAATACTTTCCAAACCGCTGCGGTTAGAGATGGTATGACGGGCGTTAACTTGCTTCAGCTTTGCGAAGCACGTCTCGACAATACCGTGTATCGCATGGGCATCGCGCCAACTCGTCGTTCGGCTCGTCAATTGGTCGGTCACCAGCATATCATGGTAGACGGTGAAGTAGTTGACATTGCTTCCTACTCGCTGCGTCCGGGACAAACGGTATCCGTTCGTGAGAAATCGAAGTCGTTGGAAGCCATTACCGACAGCCTGTCGGGCCATTCGGCAAAGCGTTTCAACTGGCTGGAATGGGACGGCTCGCAGATGACGGGCAGGTTTATTTCCTACCCTGAGCGCGACCAAATCCCCGAGAACATCAATGAGCAGCTCATTGTTGAGCTTTACTCGAAGTAATCAGGCCTTCTCGTCTGCATATATAGCCCCGGCTCGTCCGGGGCATCCTTGTGTTCGACGCACGAGGGAACGTTTGCGATCGCAAATGTAACGGCGGCCTGATCAACCGCTATTTACTACACAAAAAGGAGACAAAAATATGTCAATATTAGCATTCCAAATGCCCGATAAAGTCGTGATGGAAAAGTCTGACGACTTTCACGGGCAATTTGAGTTTAAGCCTTTGGAGAAAGGCTACGGCGTAACGATTGGAAACGCGTTGCGTCGGATTTTGCTTTCTTCGCTGGAAGGATACGCCATTACGAGCGTAAAGTTTCCGGGTGTGTTGCACGAATTTTCGACTATTGAAGGCGTTGTTGAAGATGTGACTGAAATCATCCTGAATCTGAAAACAATCCGTTTGAAGAAGGTTGTAGATTTGGTCGAGAATCGTATCGAAGTCAACCTCAAGAATGTGTCGGTTGTGACAGCGGGAGATTTGAGCAAATTCACAAGCTCCTTTCAGATTCTGAACCCTGAGCAGGTCATCTGCCACCTCGATGACAAGAAGGATTTCGAGATGGAGATTATGATCGACAAAGGCCGGGGCTATGTCCCCGCCGACGAGCCCCGCGCCAACGAATTACCGTTTGGTCACGTGGCGATGGATTCGATCTACACTCCCGTCAAGAATGTGAAATTCAGCGTAGAGAATACCCGGGTCGAGCAGAAAACCGATTACGAGCGTTTATTGCTGGATATCCAAACGGATGGTTCCATTCACCCCGAAGAGGCTTTGAAAGGAGCTGCCAATATTTTGATTCAACACTTTATGCTGTTCTCTGACCAAACGATGACGTTTGAGAAGCAGAAAGCCGAAGAAGACAATCAGGTAGACGAAGAAATGCTGCGGATGCGCAAGTTGCTGAAGACTAACCTGTCGGAACTCGATCTGTCGGTCCGGGCTTTCAACTGCCTAAAATCAGCCGATCTGAAAACGCTGGGTGATTTGGTACGCCTTGAAATTTCAGACATGATGAAGTTCCGCAACTTCGGTAAGAAGTCGCTGACTGAGTTGGAGCAAATGGTAGCGGAGAAGCAACTCACGTTCGGTATGGACGTGGCGAAGTACCGTCTGGAGGAGGATTGATCAATAATTAAATAAGTATGTATTCTGTAGCGCGTTGAAACCGCCGCTCGAAGCAACTAAACAGTTAGAATAATGAGACACGGAAAGAAACACAATCACCTCGGAAGAAAGACGGCCCACCGGCACTCGATGCTATCCAATATGGCCGCTTCCCTGATCCTGAACAAGCGGATCGAAACGACACTGGCCAAAGCTAAGGAGCTTCGCATGTACGTCGAGCCATTGATCACGAAAGCTAAGAATGATTCTACGCACAGCCGCCGTATCGTTTTCTCTTATCTGCGCGACAAAGAGCCGGTAAAAGAACTTTTCAACGTGGTAGTCGATAAGGTTGCCGACCGTCCTGGTGGGTACACCCGCATAGTTAAGTTGGGAATGCGTTTGGGTGATGCCGCCGAGATGTGCATGATGGAATTGGTGGACTTCAACGAGACCTTCCTGTTGAGCGAGGCCGACAAGCCAGCCAAAACCCGCCGGAGTCGTCGGGGTGGTGGCAAGAAAGCGGACGATGCAGCGGATGTAACACCTGATAACAAAGTGGCTGCCGCCAAAGCGGGCGTAGCCGACCAGGTAGACGTGGTGGCAGAAGCTGTGGAAGAGAAATCAACCGAGGAGCCCGCCATGGTAACGCCGACGCCTGCTCCTGCGGAAGCCCAGGCATCTGATGCTAACGCTGCCGAAGCCGACGATCTTGAAAAAGTGGAAGGCATCGGACCTAAAATTGCCGAAGTACTGACCGAAGCCGGTATGGATACTTTTGCAAAATTGGCTGACTCGACGCCTGAGGCCATTCGTGAAATCCTGGACAACGCGGGTTCACAATTTGGTTCGCACGACCCTGCTACCTGGCCACAACAAGCCGGAATGGCGGCCGAAGGTAAATGGGACGAATTGAAAGCTTGGCAGGACGAACTTAACGGCGGCCGGGAAAACTAATATATCAGAAATGATTTTAATTCATTGAAAAAAGGGTCGAACGTCAGCGTTTGACCCTTTTTTATGCATAAACTATTACTTTTGCACCCGCTGTAAACATTGAATAGACCATATCCATGACACAAACACAAGAAGCTTTACTACTGCTGGAAGATGGCACGGCCTACCGCGGCCTGGCACTCGGGAAGCGTGGAACCACGGGCGGCGAAATCTGCTTCAATACGGGCATGACCGGTTATCAGGAGGTTTATACTGACCCTTCGTATTACGGACAAATCGTCATCAACACGGCCCCGCACATCGGCAATTATGGCGTGCAGTTGGGAGACGAAGAGGAATCGGAAGGGATAATGATCAAAGGAATGGTTTGTAATACCTTTTCCAACCTCTATTCGCGCCATCAGGCAGACATTTCTCTCCAAGAATACTTTGAGCGGGCCAATGTTCTGGGTATAAGTAATGTGGATACCCGGCAATTGGTGAGACACGTCCGGGAGAAGGGCGTAATGAATGCCATCATTTCCTCCGAAATTTTGGATGAAAAAGCGCTCATGGAAGAATTGAAGAAAATTCCCTCTATGGCTGGCCTGGAGCTTTCGACAGAAGTTAGCACTACTGAACCATACTTTATGGGAGACGCTTCTGAAAGTCGCTGGCGCGTCGCCGTCATGGATTTTGGGACAAAGAAGAGCATACTCAAGAACCTGACCGAACGCGGTTGCTACTGTAAAGTGTTTCCGGCGCACACGCCTTTTGCCGAAGTAATGGAATGGGAACCCGATGGATTCTTTATTTCCAACGGTCCTGGTGACCCGGGGGCAATGCCATACGCCGTCGAAACGGTGAAGGCGATGATCGAATCGAATAAGCCATTGTTCGGTATTTGCCTTGGTCATCAATTGCTTGCGCAGGCAAGTGGCATCTCGACCTACAAAATGCACCACGGACACCGGGGACTGAATCACCCCGTCAAGAATCTCATCACGGGTCTGTGCGAAATCACGTCTCAGAACCACGGCTTCTCGGTCAACGCTGAGGAGACCTCTAACCATCCCGATGTGGAGGTGACGCACATCAATCTTAACGATCAGACCATCGCGGGTATCCGGCGCACCGACCGCCCCGCCTTCTCGGTACAGTACCACCCCGAAGCCGCACCCGGCCCGCACGATTCACGGTATCTTTTCGATGATTTTGTGGCTTTGTTGGCGCAGGAATGATTTGGTACTAAATGACAACAAATTTAAAAAGCCCTTCGATAATTCTTCATCGAAGGGCTTTTTGTATAAACGTGATGCCAAGTGAAGAAACTCACACAGCTTTTAGAGAAAATAAGATGATTACCTTTTTTGTAAAAATTAGATTTTGGATTTATTCTGAGGGCCTATATAAGGATACCAAAAATCCGGTGAGGAAAATAGCGAGCGTGCCAAAGACGATGGTGAAGTAGGTGTGGAACTGATTGCCAATGGCATTGGGCCCCAGGAAGATATTCGATAGGCTCAACCAAAGAATGACGGCCAGTCCCACAATAACCCCGCATATTGCCCCGATGACGTTCCTGCTCTTTGAAAAAATAGCCAGGAGAAAAAGCCCTAGCATCCCACCACTGAAAATAGAAGCCAGTTTCCACCAGGCATCCAGGGCACTTTTGACATTGATCATCGCGATGGCTACCCCGATTCCGATGATGCTGATAATGGCCGAGGAAATATAGAGCACTTTCATGCCTTCCTTATCAGAGGCGGTTTTCTTAAAGTATTTCTCGTAATAGTCCGTAAGCAGAACGGTCGCCGAACTGTTAAAGCTGGTGGAGATGGTGCTCATACCAGCGGCAAAAATTGATGCGACCAAAAGACCTGTCAGGCCGGGTGGAAGTACATTAACGATGAAATAGGGAAAGACCCGGTCGCTCTTGCCAATGTCCTGAAGCTCGGCCGGGAGCGTGGCCGCCGAATGGTAATAGGCAAAAAGCGCGGTACCGATGAAAAGGAAAAGGGCTGATACGGGTACGTAGAGCAGGCCTCCCCACAGCGCCGATCGCTTGGCTTCCTTCTCGGTTTTCGATGCCATGTAGCGCTGCACGTAGTTTTGGTCAATACCGTAATTTTGCAGGTTGATGAATATCCCGTAGACCAGCACCACCCAAAATGTGGGCTTTGATAAATCCATATCGAAACTTCCCAGGCCGAATTTGTCGTTTTGAGCGGCAATTTCAAAAACCTGGCCGGGGCCTTCGGGCATTTTCAAAAGGATGTATCCCAGGCAGACGACTGCGCCCGCAATCAGGATGATGCCCTGTATGGCATCGGTCCAAAGTACCGCCGATATACCTCCCAGCATGGAGTAGACGGCCACGATCAATCCCGTGAAAACGATAATTACAACGATATCCCAACCCGTGATAGCATTCAGCGTCAAAGCTAACAAATACAGAATCGTACCGATCCTCATCAGCTGGGTCAGAAGATAGCACAGCGAAACATAGATTCTGGCCCAGGGGCCGAATCGCTGCTCCATGAAGGTGTAAGCCGAAGGACTGTTTACTTGCCGATACAACGGAACAAAATAAACAGCGGCGATCACGGAGGCTACCGGCAGCGACAAGCTGAATACGAAAGCGTTCCAGTTCGATTGAAACGCATTGCCCGGTAGGGCGAGATAACTGATGCTGCTCACGAACGTGGCAAATATGGACATAGTAACCACCCAGCCGGGAATGTCGTTATTACCTAGCGTGTAGGAAGAAGAGGTTTGGTTTTTCTTGAAGAAAGATCCGCCAAACAGGGCTATCCCAACCAGGTAAACAAAGAAAACAACGAGGTCTATTGCATTCATGAAAGGGTAGCGTCTTTTTTAAGGAGAAATAGTTCAGGTAGGAGGATCGGTTTCACTTCATCAGCAATTGAAAAATCTGAATGTATCTGCCTTGCGAAGTGTCGACATAGCGATTGTACACCAGCCGATCGCTTTCATTTGACCAAATTACGCCATTAATTGGCCGGTCGTCGTCAGTCGAGCGCGGCGTGAGACGCTTTGGCTTTCCCGTTCGCAAGTTGGTAATGAAAACAGAATTGTCCGCCGCGTAGGCCACGAAGTTTCCGTCCGGGCTAAAATTGAAGGGAGTTTGGATAGAAAAGGACTGATTCGTCAACTGCCGAATGGCCCCACCGTTGGGCGAAACGCCGAATATCAGGGTATGGTCAGAGGAATCTTTGGCCAAAAAGCCAATCAAACTACCATCGGGCGTAGTGCGTAACCAGTGCCGTGGTCCTTCGATGCCGTTTTCCGTAAAGGTGACCCGGCGTTGCGATAAGCCAGCCGGAGGATTGGGCCGTGTAGTCGGGCTGCCCGCCAGGGGCTGGTCAGGTAGCGCCTTGGTCAAATCATCGGGTAGGTCTACCACAAATACTTCCGTCACCGTTTGATTGGTTGCGTTGCGGACGTTGCCCTGCACAGCCAACGCGTACCGCTGCCTATTGCCGTCCGGTTTGCGGTAGCCGTCTCGGCCAATCCAGGTTTCGTCGAAAGCCCGGTCGATCTCGTCACTGCCGGGCCGGGGTGTTTCGGTCACGCGCGTCGCAACTACGGCGAAGCCCTCGCCGCTGAATTCGTCCTGATTGTCACTATTCGCTACCTTCACACTTTTGCCAGGAATCATAACGCCTACCGTGCGCAGGTCAGCTACGTTTTTATCGACCATAGCCAGTTTTTCCAGCACGGCGTCATTGTAGGTAAAACTAATGCGCGCGCCATCGCCGCTCCACTGGTGGGCATGGGTACCGCCCCGCAAAGCACCCGGCGTAAAGGGCGGCGTTACATCCCGCCCGTCGAGGAAATGTGGCTTTTTTAGTTCGGCAATGTCGATGGCGACGCCCGTGCGGCGCGTTATGGCGTAAGGCGTTTGGGAGTCCGCGTTGCGCAATCCGTGCAGGAAAAGTACGCGCTGCCGGGTAGGCGAGAAAGTGGCCGCGCCCACGCCGGGGCCGTGTTCGGTCTGGGTTTGGATTTGATAAAGCAGGCGGTCTTCCCCGGTCTGCACATTCAGCATCCTGATGCAGCAGGTTTTCCCTAGTTCCGTATCGAGGTTACGGGTATCGTACACCACCCACTGGTCGTCGGGCGAGAAGACCTGGGTGTTGTTCAGGGTGTGGCCCCAGGCGTCGTGGGTGAGTTGGGTTTCGGTGGGCATGGCCGTAAGCAAGCCGGGGGACTGCTGCCTGGTGAGCAGCAGTCCCCCGGAGAGAAAAATTATTAAAAAAGAAACGATGGCAAGCCTCACTTCCAGGCGGGGTTTTGTTCCAGGTTTTTGGCGTTGTCGATGGCGGTCTGCGGCAGCGGCCACACGTAGTTTTTGGCCGGATTAAAGACGCGCTTCTCGATATTTTGCAAAGGCAACACGCCCGGAATGGTAAAGCTGACGACGGTTTTGTTCAGGACCTGATCGGCGATTTTCCAGCGCAGGATGTCGTAATAGCGAAGTCCTTCCCCGGCTAATTCTACTCGACGCTCGTTGCGGACAAACTCACGCAATGTCGCCTGAGTACCATATTTAGTGCGATCCACCTTGGGCATCCCGGCGCGGGTACGGATCTGATCAAGGGCGTCGTAAATAGTCTCGTCAGGACCGCTGGCTTCATTTTTGGCCTCAGCGTACATCAGCAGCACATCGGCGTAGCGGAAGATGATCCAATTGACCCAGCTTGACCGCTGCTGGTTGGCCATGTCGGCGATGTACTTCCGGTAATAAATATACGTCTTGGCCTGCGTCTTGTCATCCTTGTTATTGACCGGATCGTACTTAATGCCCGCAAAAACCTCAAAGGGCGTGATAAAGGTTTGGGCGAAGCGCGGATCGCGGTTCTCGAACGGTTTAAGCGGATCGTACAGCGGCGATTCGGAAATAGGCAACCCGTCCTTACTTTCAAACGAATCGACCAAATCGGGCAGCGGCAGCGATGCTCCCGTGCCGCCTACTGAATAGAAGCTATACGAAAATTGCAGCGTGTGCACCGACAAATCCTTGGCGTACTGGTAAGCCAGGATCACCTCCTTCGTTTTGTTATTGAACGAAGTCAGGAACAGCTCGCTGAAATTTGGGTGCAGCTGGTACTCGTTCAGGTCCATCACGGCCTTGGCAGCGGCGGCGGCTTCCTCCCAACGATCATTGTACAACAGGAGCCGGGCTTTCAGCGACAGCGCCGCGCCTTTCGTAATGCGGCCGTTGTCGGCGGCGCTGGGGTAGCGCACGGGCAGGTTGGGAATGGCCGTATCGAGTAAATCGAGCGCGTACTTGACGACCACCTTCCGGTCGCTTTTCGGAATATCGGATTCGGCCAGCGGTAGTACCTTGTCTACCAGCGGTACATCGTGATAAAGCGTTGTCATTTCCATGTATTTCAGCGCGATGATGAACTGTGCCTCGCCTTTGAGCCGCTTGTTGAGCTCGGGATTCATGTTGGGGATGTCGTCGATCCGGTCTAGTAGCGTCAGACAATGACGGATGGTACTGTAATCCCACTTGAAACCAATCACCGACGAGGTAGTTTCGTAAGTGCCGTTGGCGATGACGCCGTTGGTCGTCGTGGGCGTGAAAGCATCGTCGCTCATGGCGTTGAAAATATAGTCGCCCGCGCCCGGCAGGTCACGGTAAGCCTGGTTGATCCAGAATATGGCGTCCTGCTCAGTTTTCCAGAAAAGCTTATCCGAGGGCGCATTTAGGGGTAGGGTTTCCAGGAAATCATCCTGGCAGGCCGTGACTGAACACAGCAACCCCAACGCGAGAAAATATCGAAAAATCTTCATGATAAAGTCAATTTAAAAATGATGGGATTAAAAGGATAGGTTCAGGCCGACCGTAGTGACCCGGCTCAGCGGATAGAAATTGCCGCTGCCATTGGGCGCTTCGGGGTCGAAGGCCGCCAGCTTAGTGAACGTCAGCAGATTTTCGCCGCTAACGTACACCCGCAGCCGGGTAATATTCAGCCGCTCGATTAGCGCGGTGGGCAGCGAATACCCAAGCTGTACATTCTTTAACCGGAAGTAAGCGGAGTTCTGCATATTATAGGAGGAGAACGCCTTATTTACGCCGCCAATCCGCGTTTTGGGATAGGTAGCGTTGGGCGTTTCGGGCGTCCAGCGATCCAGGTGAACGGTCAGCGCCGAGGCCAGCTGATTGTCAAAGGCAAAGCCCGCCAGCGACGACATATCCGTCAGGCGCGAGCCGATGCCTTGCCCGAAAGCCGCCAGGTCGAAACCTGTCCAGGAAAGATTCACATTCATGCCGTACAGAAACTGCGGCGTCTGCCGACCCAGGTGAACCCGGTCGTCGGCGGTAATGGTTTTCGGGTTGCCGCCATGTTCGACGTACTTGATATCGCCCGGCCCGGTCTTGACGTTCTGGAAGGAACTGGCCTTCACCTGCTCCTCCGTTTGGAACAACCCGTCGCCCTCCCAGCCGTACCATTCGTTCACGCCGTAGCCCTCCTCCGTAATGGTGTTGTTGCTGATGCGGGTGCCTTGTCCGCCCACGTCCACCACGGTTTCGCGGGCATTGGAAAGCTGTGCACCCACATTATACCGAAAATCGCCGATTTGGTTCAGGTGGCGCAGCTCGATTTCCCAACCCTTGTTGTCTACCACACCAACGTTCTGAAACACCCGGCCCCGGCCGTAGGTATCCGGCACAGGCGGCTGGAGCAAAATTCCCTTGGTGCGATCTTGAAATACGTCGGCGATCAGTTGCAACTTGTTGTTCCAAAGACCCGCGTCGACGCCAATGTTGACCGTCCGTTTCGTTTCCCAACTCAGGTCAGGATTGGGGTTGCCGCTGTAAAAGGCAGCCGTATTGGGCAAGCCGTTGAAATAGTAGGCTCCCGTGCTTACCGATGACGCAAACTGGTAGAGGGCGACGTTTTGGTTGCCTACCTGTCCCCACGAGGCCCGCAGCTTCAATTCGTTGACGATGCGGCTATCTTTCAGGAAATTCTCGTCGCTGATTCGCCAGCCCGCCGAAAAGGACGGGAACACGCCCCAGCGTACCGGGGAGGCAAAACGCGATGATCCGTCGTAACGGACAATGGCCTCAGCCAGGTACTTGCCCTTGTAATCGTAGTTGGCGCGACCGAAGAAGGACTCGATAGCCCATTCGGAAGCCGAACCGTCCGTCGTCCAGGTTTGGGTGTTGGCCGAGCCGGCGTTGACTACGTAGATATCGTCGGTCAGGAAATCGCGGCGACCCACCGTTTCCTGAAAATCCTGGTTCCACTCCCGCGAGAACCCACCCAGCAGCTTGAAGTTGTGGGCGCCCAGCGTTTTTTCGTAGTTCAGCAGTAATTGCAGGTTATGCTGGTAGTTGGTCTGGTTGGCCGTCAGCATGGAATTGGTATTGTAGTCGAAATCCACCGTCTTCAAATCCACCGGATTAATGAATTTCATGCGCTTGCTGTAATCCAGGCGACGCGTTTGATCGAATTTGCCGCTGTAAATCCCCCGCACCGAAAGGCCGTCCAGGATGCGGTAATTAATGTTGATGGCCCCCGTCAGGCGGTTGAGCCGCTCACGGGCAAAGCCACCGTCCGCCGATTCGAGCCCCAAGCGGTTGGCCCAGCCCGTCACGGAAGCCCACTGACCGTCGGAAGTGAAGATAGGATAAACTGCCCCGCGCCGA
This sequence comes from Cytophagales bacterium, assembly GCA_038242095.1. Classification (GTDB taxonomy): domain Bacteria; phylum Bacteroidota; class Bacteroidia; order Cytophagales; family Spirosomataceae; genus Persicitalea. The sequence continues at coordinate 6,387 of JBBSSJ010000031.1, read as the reverse complement.
AAGGCCTCAAAAATGTGGTCGCCCACGCGCCGGGTTGGGCCGTTGGGATAGCTAGCCTCCGACGGGCCCTTTTGCAGCGAGGGCGCAAATTGCGTCATGATGCCGATGTCCAGCCGCTTGCCAACCTTGAAGTTGTTGTTGGTACGGATGTTGAAGCGCTCGTAACCCGTGTTGACCATGACACCACCCTGCTTGAGGTATCCCAGCGAAATGAAGTAGTTACTGGTTTCGTTGCCGCCTGAAATACCCACGTTGTGCTGGGTCTGCGGGGCAGGATTGAACAGGTAGCCGAGTCGGTCGGAACTGGGCAGTGCACCCGTCCGGTACTTTTCGATGTCGGCGTCGGTGTAAGTCAGTGCGGTCGTGTTGGGGTTGTCGTTCAGCTCGGCCTCCTTGAACAGCAAGGCGTGCTGGTAGGCATTGACCATCGTCGGCATCCGGGTCGGGGTTTGCATGCCCACATAGCCATCGTAAGTCACGCGGGTTTTACCGGCCTTTCCTTTCTTGGTTGTTACGAGTATAACGCCACCCGACGCCCTGGCGCCGTAGATAGCCGCCGAAGCCGCATCTTTCAGCACCGAAATACTCTCAATGTCGTTGGGGTTCAAATTCTGCATCGACATGGCGATACCATCCACGATCACCAGCACATCATTACCGTTCAAAGTGCTGATGCCCCGAATGCGCAGACCGATGTTCTCCGAACCGGGTTGACCGCCGGTTTGCGTGACCAGCAAGCCGGGAATGCGGCCCTGTAGCGCCTGGGCGGCATTGGTGACCGGACGGTTCTCGATTTGGGTAGCGTCGATGCTCCCCACGGCTCCCGTCAGATTAATTTTTTTCTGAGTACCGTAGCCCACCACGACCAGCTCGTCGAGATTTTTGTTGTCTTCGTTCAGCGTAATCTCTACGTTGGTTTGGGAAGCACTCAGCGGAAATTCCTGCGAGACAAAACCGATGATGGAAGCCACTAGCGTAACCGGAGCATTGGTCGGTGCGGTCAGCGAAAAATTGCCGTTGGCGTCGGCCGTTGTGCCACGCGTCGTATTTTTTACCAGAATACTGGCTCCCACCAGCGGGCCACCGCTCGCGTCGCGAACCGTACCCGTGACGGTACGTTCCTGCGCCATGACCCTCAGACTCAGCAGAATCAATAATCCACAAAATAGCATTCGTTTCATAATTGGTGTTGGTTAAAAGGTTAGAAAAGAAAATAGGCGTTAGGTTCGGTTGGTCGTTATGTTGCTAGGTAAGTACTTGAAAGAGGCAGATCAGTGAACTCATTTTAAGACGGTAAAGCCCGTGGCACCCTCCAGCAAGGGACGCCAGGCTTTGGGCGTACGGTATTTGCGGAAATTCTTCAAACGATGAAAGGTCAGGAAGTTCGCGTCATGTTGCCTTTTGGCTCCCCCCAGACCGTCTTCGTAGGCCGTACGCGAGGCAATGACGAGGTCTTTTCCATCAAACTGCCAGTCGAGGTACTGAAACCCGTGGTGATTCACATCCAGGTGATAAAGGACCAGGCCGCGGATGGTCCAGTCGGTCAGGTTGGGTGACGAAGCCAGTACCTGCGCGTTGCGGACGCTGCCCAATTGCTTGTAGCCACGCTGCTCGGGCAGGGTGTAGTTGGCCAGGGTGTAGTACAGATTCGACTTGGGGTCGTGGCGGATATTAAATTTCTTGGTGGCACCCGGTAGCTTGATGAACTTAACCGAAGTCGAGTCAGCGGTCTTGCCATCGTCGCCCACCTTGTACATGGCAGCCTGATCGTCTTCGGGATTATTTACCCGCAGGATATCCCAAAGCTGACCCTCGGGATCCATGACCACGTTGCCTTCCAGCCAGGCGTCGCCCGGTTTCCAATGCTGCCGGTCGTAGGTCAGGCGTGGTGTGAACGACCAGTTTTTTGGGTCGAGCAAGTCGGCGTCGACGGAAGCAGAGGCTACAAAGCTTTGAAAATTACCCCAACTCGTCGTTGGAACATTGCGCTCCATACCCTTCCAGAGCCGGCCTTTGAACTCCTGCACGGGTACCGAAGCGCAGTGGAAACCGTCTTCTTCCCCCAAAATCCCCTGCTCGGTGGGTGTCCAGGTATGGCCGCCGTCGCTGGACTTCCGGACCGACATGCGTCCGTACTCCCGCGTGGTGCCGAAGAGGAAAAGTGCCCCTTTGTTCACGAAAAGCGTTGGCCAGAATAAACTGTCCAGCTCGGCAACCTTTTTCCAGCTTTTTCCGCGATCACCCGACTCAAAGACGTGCGTGTGCTCGGGCAACGGACCACCGCCAAACACATCGTGCGAGGCGATGTACTTGCCATCGGGCAGGATGACGATGCTGGGCGAACCCACGTAATCCTTGCCCGACATGGGTAAATGGTCGATTACCACGCCGGGCACTTTACTGAAATCCTGGGCGGAGGCCGGGAATAGACCAAGTGAGATCAGGCAAACCAGCAAAACTAGAATTCTTGTGAATTTTTGATAAAAAAGTCGGTTGTGTTTTTTCATGGGTCAAGGGGTTGTGGTTTTTTATAAAACTTGGGATTGCGCGTAAGCAGACACCAGCGTGATGTCCAATGTTTCGATGAGTTTATCAGCGGAAGCGATAAGCGCATCCATGTCCGCGATAACCGATGGCGTAAGCGGGTCCACTGTTCGGCGGGTATTGAGCGAGATGGGCAGGCCGCGCTTTCGCAAAGTATACTTGGCGATGATTGGATAAGCGGTGTGGGCCAGATCCATGCAATTTTCAAAGAATTGCTGCACTCTGGCGACGTCTTCGGCCCGTTCGGGTTGGTCATAATATGCGCAAAGCCACACAACGAGTTCCGGAAAAAGATTGCCCTGAATGCAGGATAGACCCGCCGCCCCGGCTTTCAGCGACGAAACCGCGTTCGTCATGTATGCGTCGTAGAGACCAAACTCGTATCCTTCCCCTGCTTTCAAGCGGCGAGCAACTTCCTCGTCGTCCAGGCTGGTGTCTTTATGGTACACAATGCGGCCCGTGGACGCCAGTTCGGCCAGCATTTTGCTGTCGATGAGCCGCTTATATGGAACGGGACATTCGTACATTCCTAGCGGAATATCAGGCGTCAAATCCAGGAGCCGGTACATTCGCTCCATAAAGATTTCGCCACTTTCGTCGGGCTGCACGATAAGGCTAGTTATGACGATCACTGCTTGTACACCCGTGTCGTAAATCTGTTTGATGAACTCGGCCTGTTCTTGCAGTGGCCCGCCAAAAGTGCCCGTGGCCACTACCGGCACCCGGCCCGCGACGGTCTCAACCACGTAGCGGGTGACGGCCAGCCGCTCCTCAGTACGTAGCTCGTACATTTCGCTGGACAGGCAGTTGGCGAACAGTCCTGAGGCACCGGCTTCCAGATAAAATTCCGTCAGTTGCGATAAGGTTGGAAAATCGACCTCACCGGATTCCAGGAAAGGCGTAATCATGACGGGTACCAAGCCGCGAGGCAGCGGAGCAGAGGAAGATGAGGTTTGAGTCATAAGTTTAGAAAAGGGTGTATAATAGTAGGTTGTCAAGTACTTATGAAAAGAAGAGTAGGCCTTGTCAGGCCGGATAATCATCTCCCAGCTTAATCCGCTGCCAGTCGTTTTCGAAATTAGCCAATGACTTGTCCGACACCGGATGCCCGGTTAGTTGCTGAAAAACTTCGTAAAAGACGATGACCCCATCCGCACCGTTCAGCAGGCATTGTGACACGTCCTCAGCGGAGCGCACGCTGGCGGGCCGGATGCGCGTACTGATGCCTTCCCGAAGGTACATATCAGCCACGTCGCGGATGAATTGGGCCGCATCCTCGCCGTGGTCGCGCAGACGGCTGTAATACGGACAAATGGCGGTAACGCCCGCTACGGCGGCCACGTAAGCCTGGTTCAGCGAGCAGACGGTCGTGATCAGCGTTTCGATGCCTTTGCTTTCCAAAACTTTGGCGGCAGCCAGGCCTTCCAGCGTCGCGGGAATTTTGGGAATGATCAGCTTTGATACACTTTTCAAATAATCCGCTTCCCGCAAGAACTGGCCACGGCCGGGGCCGTGGAGTTGAATGTACAGCGGCAAACCTGTCGCCTCAATTACCGAGGCCGCTACAGATTCAAGCGATTGATCGCCTTCCGTCCAGTCGGCGATCACCGTCGGATTCGTCACGACTGCGCTCACAAGGCCGGTTTTGGCGGCTGCCGTTACTTCTTCGGGCGAACCAGCAATCCAGATATTCATAGGTTTTGTTTTTTGATAAAATCGTCCAATTCCTGCGTGGTTGGTAGGCCGTTGATCACGCCCAATTTCCCGGCGCAATAAGCTCCGGCGTAAACCGCCAATCCGACGGCTTCCGGCACGGATTTTCCCTGCGCCAGGTGGTAGGCCAAATGGCCGTTGAAAGCATCACCCGCCCCGGTCGAATCGACCAGGCTAATTTTGGGACTGGCAATCGTGCGGATGCCGTCCCTGGTCGCGATGAGCGCGCCCCGCATCCCCTGCGTCAGGACGATCGTTTTTGGTCCTAATTCTAATAGCCGTTTCGCCAGAATTTCGGTGGGTACTTCGGCGTCCGGCGGCAGTCCCAGCAACACCCGCGCTTCGGTTTCATTGGGCGTCAGAATATCGACGTGGGCCAGCGTGCGGGCTGAAACCGGACGGGTGGGAGCGGGGTTCAGGATGGTCAGGCAACCGTGTTTTTTACCTAAGACCATCGCCGTTTCGGCTACCTCCAGTGTGACTTCGAGTTGCGCCACCACGACTTTGCTGGCTGATATAGTATTTTCTATTTCGTTTAAATGCTCGGGCCGAAGTGCCAGATTGGCCCCCGCGTCGATGACGATCGAGTTTTCGCCTGACGGCAATAGTGTGACGAAGCCACATCCAGTCGGTGCATCTTCGACCTGATGGACGTGGGCAATCGGAAGACCTTCTGCGGCCAGCGTGTCCAGCGCGTATTGACCAAACATGTCCTTGCCGATGCAAAGCACGAACCCAACTTCTCCTCCGGCCCGACGGATTGCGATGGCCAGATTTAATCCTTTTCCGCCCGGTCCCAAGTTGAATCCGCTGCCCAGCAAACTTTCCCCCGCCGCCGGGGCGCGGGGTACGCGGATGGTGAGTCCCATGATGAAACTTCCCACGACGAAAACGGAATTTCCGGCCATGTTTTAAGAATTGATGCGTTGAAATGCCTACTCTAAGCCGGTGTCCCAGCAAATAGGATAGTATAGCAGTCTGTGGCGCAGATGACCACCATAGCCTGCTTTTTTATACTATATTACAAAGGAATAGAATTATGAGATGCAGCTATTGTACTGGATTATCAAGTCATTCAAGAAAAATAACATAATATCAGCAAAAGGGACAAAAATGCTCAGCGAAAAAGAGCGAGAGTAAGTGGCGTCATGGGTGGTGTGAGGCTAAGTGGATTCTAGCGCAAATGTGGAGAAGCTAATTTGGGTCTTTGACTTTTCTGATATTCCAGCGGCGACACGCCTTGCACTTTCTTGAATTGCCGGTAGAAATTAGAAAGATTATTGAAGCCACTTTCGAAGCAAATCACCTGAATAGATTGGCGGTCCTCGAGCAAAGCCCGGCAAGCGTAGCTGATCCGAATCTCGTTGACGAACTGACGATAGGTCTTTTGCGTCATGGTCTTGAAATAACGACAAAAAGAAGTCACGCTCAGACTGGCCACGGCGGCGATTTCCTCCAGCGTTATCTCGCGGGTGAAATTGGCAAGGGTGTGGTCATACACGCGGTTGAGCCGGATGGTTTCCTGTTCATTGGCCGGGTAAAAAGTGAAGCCAGGGGCCAGCGACTCGATTGAGTCGGCCTGGGAAAGTTGGTTGAGAATATCGAGCAGGAGCATTAGGCGCGACAACGGGGCCGCTGCGACGAGTTCCAGCATCAGGGGCTGAATCCGCGCCGCCAATTCGCCGCGAATAAATAGGCCGTGTCGTGCTTTTTCGTATAGTTTGGCCAAAGGTACCGCTTCCGATAAACTCAGGAAATCCTTGCCCAGCCAAGTGGGCAGGAAGTGGATGACTACGGCTTCAAAGTGCGTTTCCGGATTCTGCTGGAAATAGGAGTCGCTGCACTGCCAATTATGGGGCAGGTTTTTACCGAGCAGGATGATCTCCCCGGCGGAGAAATTGTCAATGTTATCCCCGATAAACCGTACGCCTTCGCCTCTGACCACACAATGAAGCTCCAACTGCGGGTGGTAGTGCCAAATCGAACTGGTGCTGCGAATGGCATCGTGCCGGGCGGTCAAAGCGCGGGATTGGCCGGATGGAACCCGGTGGAGGTGCGGTTTCAATACTATTGATACGATTTTGATTAGGCAGTCTTCACATATTTCCCTCGATCACTTCGCGAAACTCT
>JBBSSJ010000030.1:0-26008 GCA_038242095.1 Cytophagales bacterium | reverse complement strand
GCCCGACAGCGCCTATACCGTCAAGGTAGGCGATGCGCTTTCGATTGCCAAGAAACACATCAAAAATCAATACGCCGTGATGGAACTGCTCAATACGTTTAAGGCTTAAAGCTGGATCTGTGTTTTTGTATGAAGCGCATCCCGCGTGATTCCTTTAGCTAATGAAAAGATTAATTTTTCTTTTGTGCCTTGTGTCTCTGGTGCTGGTGGCCTTTTCCATCCGCCAGCCCGAAGATCCGCAAGCGGTATTTACCCAGACAATAAAGTCCGTCAGCACCGGTACCCTACCCGAGCTGACGCTTCGTATGGCAGAGAGCTTTTTGGATGTACCCTACGTGGCGCACACCCTGGAAGCCAACGAAACCGAGCAGCTGGTGTGTCGCTTCGATGCGTTGGATTGCACCACGCTTGTCGATGTGTCGGTCGCGCTGGCGTTGGCAAAGAAGAAAAATCTGGACTATCCCCAATTTCTTGACCAAATGACCCGGCTAAGATACCAGGATGGCCGGATCGACGGCTACCCTTCGCGGCTCCATTATTTTCTATCTTGGCGAAATCAGGGAATCTCGAATGGGCTGCTTACTGATGTGACTGAGCAACTGGGTGGCATACCGTACGATAAATCGATCGACTTTATGTCGGCGCATGCTGATTTGTACAAAGGGATTTCTTCAGAGACAGCCCTGAACAGCATAAAAACCAACGAGAAGCGGCTGAATAATGCCAAGTACGACTTCATCCCCAAAGCCCAAGTAAAAAAAATCGAAGCGAAGCTGCAAGACGGCGACATTATCGGCATTACCTCCACAATACCGGGCCTGGATTGTAATCATCAGGGAGTTGTTAAGAAAAAAGGCGACCGGGCCTATCTAGTCCACGCCTCCACGACCGCGCATCGCGTAATCGTCAGTCCCACGCCCCTTTCGGATTACCTGAACAGCATCAAGAGGCATAGCGGAATCATTGTTTTAAGGTTGAAATAAAGGAGAAACGGGTGAACGGTAAAAGAGGTAAGGGACTAGCTAACGGCTACCTATCTACCGTTCTCCATTTCTCCCCCCACCCTTTCTCCCATTAATATTATGCAAATAAAATATTGGCAGATACTGGCCCTGGCGGTCGTAGCGGGGCTACTTACGGGTTGGCTCGTGATCAAAATTGTCTATTACGTTGCCCGAAAGCAAAATAGCGATACCTGGAATACGGTCCAGCAGAGCATTACCAGCGTACTTTATTTCTTCTTTCCGACGCTTTTTGTCTGCCTGCTTGCTAATAACCGCTACGCGACCGCCGAAGAAAGCTACTTTGTTTACAGCGGCAGCAAAATAGTTCTGATCGTGGTCGGCACCTGGCTGGCCATCAGGCTGGTATTTATATTAGAGCGACTGATCCTCAATCAGCTCGACCTTAATAAAGCTAACAACATACAGGAGCGCAAGCTTTTTACCAAAGTCAAGTTCATCAAACGCTTCATCGTGATTGCGGTCCTGATTCTGGCATTCTCGCTTTTCCTACTCAGTTTCCAGCGCGGCCGGCAGTTTGGAGTGGGTATGTTGACTTCGGCCGGAATCGTATCGGTCATTGTTGGTTTTGCCGCCCAGAAAACGATTGCCAACTTGTTAGCCGGAATTCAGATAGCTTTCACGCAGCCACTCAAAATTGAGGACGTCGTGATTGTGGAGGGGGAATGGGGCACGATAGAAGAGATCAACCTTACTTACGTGGTCGTCAAGATATGGGACCTTCGACGGATCGTTCTGCCCATCACCTACTTTGTCGAAAAACCATTCCAAAACTGGACCCGCAGCGATTCAAGCCTAATTGGCAACGCTTTATTTTACCTCGACTACCATACCCCTGTAGAAGAATTGCGGCAGGAATTATTGGAAATTTTGCAAAACACCCCGCTGTGGGATAACAAAACGGCGGCTTTGCAAATGACCGATACCAAAGATCAATATATCGTATTGCGCGCCGTCATGTCGGCACGCAACGCCAACGATGCCTTTGATTTGCGGTGCCTGGTGCGCGAGAAAATGGTGGAATTCATTCGTAGCAACCATCCCCAGTCGCTGCCCAGGTTGCCGATCGAAGGCCGTGTTGATTTGGGCGAGCCGCCCACTACGTCTCTGAGTTAGCGTTTTGGCCGCAAATCCGGGAAAATCTTCCCCTCCCGGATTTTCCCGCCTTCGGGTGCGTGATTTCAGTCATTCCTTTGCCAGAAATTTTCGGTCAATTAGTGTAAACATTCTGTATTTTAATAGGTTGCATTATTTTTTCTCGAACCAAAACATTAATTTTTATCTTTTTCAGGGTATAAAGATTGCTGATTTTAATATTTGTCAAGAGCGTTTTTTTAGCAGAAAATAGATGGAATGTTTTTTACACCAAAGAAAACCTGATTCCAAAGGATCATTTATCAAGTAATTATTACAAAATCGTAATATCAGCTACATGATCTATTTTGAAAGGCCTCTCTAAATAATTAAAAAATCATTTTTCATATCATTTTAAAAACTTATTACCCAATGAAAAAGGAATTTTTCTTCTCTAAAACACCCAAACGCCTAGGAAGGCTTCTAGGCCTGGCTCTTTCCCTGACGCTGGCGATCACTGCTTGCAAAGACCATGACCTGCCGTTGCCGGGTCAGCAAATCACTTCTAACAGCCCCAAGCCCGATTGGGGTCCGACGATTACGCCACAGATGTTGGCAGTAATTGAGGAACTCGGCCGACTCAATCCCGTGCCGCTCACTTCGCTTTCACCGCAGAAAGCCCGCGAGCAACCTACGTTTAAGGACGCCGTCAATTCGCTGCTGGATAAGAACGGCGTGGCGCGGCCGACGGCGAATGTAAGCAAGCGGCAGATTTCCATCCCTGGTTTCGGGGGCGTACAAATCCCGGCGTATGTTTACACACCGGATGGAGCATTACCCTCAGCACCGGTGATCGTGTACTACCACGGTGGCGGCTGGGTGCTCGCGAGTACCGATGTTTATGAGTATTCCGTTCTGGCTTTGGCGCGCAACACCGGGGCAATCGTAGTCTCCATCGACTACCGCCTCTCCCCCGAATTTAAGTTTCCTATTGCCCATGAGGATGCCTATGCGGGCTACAAATGGGTGAAGGAAAACGCCAATTCCCTCGGCGGAAATCCCGACAAAGTGGCCGTAGCCGGAGAAAGTGCCGGAGGCAATATGGCAGTGACGGTAGCCATGATGGCTCGGGATCGTAATCTGGGACTACCCGTTCACATCCTGTCGGTTTTCCCGGTCGCAAATAATGACCTGAACACCGAATCGTATATCAAGTATGCCAACGCCAAGCCTCTGAGTAAGGCACTAGTCGTATATCTGGTCGACAAGTACTTCAACTCACCCGCCGACGGGGACAGCCCGCTCATTTCGCTGGTCGATGTGGCCAACTTGAAAAATCTTCCTCCCGTGACAATCATCGGGGCTGAAATTGACCCTTTGCAGACCGAAGGTATGCAACTCCGGGACAAGTTGCAGGCGGAAGGCGTCAAGGTGACTTACCAGCTTTTCCGGGGCGTGACACACGAGTTTTTTGGTATGTACGCCATCGTTCCTGAAGCCGAAGAGGCTCAACGGTTGGCCGCTCAACAGTTACGGTCAGCTTTCGGTATGTAAGTCGACCCCTTTATCTTGGAGAAGATTTTTCCGACTTATATCCACGCCAGAAAAAAAGGCCCTGCAAACGCAGGGCCTTTTTAGGTATTATTAACACAACTCAACTAAATCATAATGCTCGGTAATGGGCATGAAATGATAAATTTTGTTTGGACAGACATGCATTAAAGCTGTTCCTGTCGCGACGTTACAAAATAGCCCAATAGGCATTAAGGTCAGATTAAGGTGAAATTAAAATGAGATTAAAATTACCCCAGGTTACGCCGGGGAAAGCGAAGCACGAAATCGCTGCCCTGGCCCAATGTGGAGTTGACCAAGATAGAACCTTTGTGAATATCCACAATACGTTTGGTAAGGGCCAGGCCGATCCCGTAGCCGTGCCTGTCGGCGATGCCGACACTTCGGTAGAAAGGATCAAAAAGATAAGGAATATCCTCCAGGCTAATCCCCAGCCCCTCGTCCACGAAGTGGATCAGGATCAAGTCATTGATTGTGGCGAGTTGGACCCGCATTTGGTTTGGTTCGGAATATTTGCAGGCATTTTCCATCAAATTACCGAAGGCGGTTCGTAGCAGCCGCTCATCGCCCAAAATAGTCAGCTCACTTTCGCTTTCCGGCACCTTGCCGTAATCGATTGTTACCTGATAGCCCGGATTGTTTTGCATCACTGTGGCCTGGGCCTGCCACAACACTTCATCGAGCCGGACTTGCTGATATGATTTAATCAGGACATTCTCCTCCGTTTGGGCCAATTCGAGCAATTGATTCACCATCACGTTCATATCCCGGACTTCGCCCAGAACGCTTTGCAGCCCCGCCCGGTATTCAGTTCCGCTGCGCTCCTTCATCAGCGTCACCTCCACATCAGCCATCATGACGGCTAGCGGGGTGCGCAATTCGTGGGATGCGTGCGACACGAAATTCTTCTGCGCTACAAAAGCCAGTTCCAGTCGGTCGAGCATGAGGTTGAAGGTTTGGGCGAGTTTTGCCAACTCGTCCTTTTCCCGGCCAACCGAAAGGCGGTCGTGCAGATTGCCCGCCGATATGTTGTTGACCTGCCGGTTGATATCGGCGACCGGCTTGATGGCGTCCCTGGCGAAAATCCAGCCCGCCGCTGCCACCAGCACCAGCGTGGCTAGCCATCCGGTAGCCAGAATGTCGCGCAGGCGATTCAGTTTGCTCAAACCCAAGGCGTCGACGGCATCGGCTACGACGACCCAGACCTCCCCGCCGGTTTGCCACTGCCGGAACATGACGATTTCGCGGTCGCCCTCCCGGGTGTTGATCCGTTGGCCGGTCCGTATTGATTCCAGTTGGCCTTTCGATACGGCAAGGGATTTCTCTCCGCTCTGGTACACCACTTCGTCCTTACCATTGTAAACCGTGATTTGCTCTTCAAAAAGAATGGAGTTGTTGGCCTCTTCGATCCGCTTGATGTCTTCGTTGGTGATGCCGTTCACATCCTCCAGCAGCCGGGTAATCGTGAGCGCCCGCTCCCCCAAGTAGGTAAAGAATTGCTGTTCGCGGTACTGATCGTAAAAAAAATAAATGGACACGCAGAAAAGAAGCAGAATGGAGGCAACCAGCAGGGTGAACAGCAACGTCAGGCGGGCTTTGATCGTCATGTCTCCTTGACAATATAGCCCATCCCCACTACCGTGTGGATAAGCTTGACCGGATAATCCCTATCCACTTTCTTACGTAAAAAATTGATGTACACGTCGATTACATTGGTTCCCGTGTCGAAGCGGATATCCCATACTCGCTCGGCGATGTCGACCCGCGACACCACGCGGCCACGGTTGCGCATCAAATATTCCAGCAGCGCAAATTCCTTAGCGGTGAGGTCTATCCGCTGTCCGGCCCGACGAGCGATCTTTTCGTCAAAATCAAGCTCAAGGTCGGCGACCACCAAGGTGTGCGGGCTACTTTCCTCGCCGTATTTGCGGCGCGCCAGCACTTTAATGCGGGCGATAAGCTCCCTGAATTCGAAGGGTTTGACAAGGTAGTCGTCGGCACCGGACTCAAAACCCTGCAGCTTGTCATCTACCGTACCCAGCGCGGTCAGCATCAACACCGGCGCACGGCTCCCTTCCTGGTGGAGCTGACGCGCCAAGTCGAAGCCGTTGATAATGGGCAGGTTGACGTCCATCAGGATGACATCGTAACTATTTCCAAGGGCCAGGCTCTTGCCCATCCGTCCATCAAAAGCCACCTCGACTTCCCAAGACTGCTCTTCCAAACCCTTCTTGATAAATCCGGCCAATTTTGTCTCGTCCTCTATTACCAATATTTTCATGGATCGCCAGCTGGGTTGTATCGGTACTGTAAACAAAATAAGCAACTAACCGCCAAACAAAAAAGCCACCCGTAAACACGAGTGGCTTTCTGACATATATCCACACCATTAAAAGCGTATTCCATTTGGAGAACGCTCTTTTCTTTGGGTCATTCTTACATAAAGGAAAATTGTAAGACCCAATAATTTAACCAAAAAAAATTAGCTGTAATCGTCGAATTCGTTTCCAAAAATACTACTATCTTCCATGCCCTCCAAATTTTCTTCTTCAAAAATCGCCTTTCCCAGTCCTTTTTTAATCAGGGCAATTTGTCCGGCGTGGTATAAGTCGTGATTTACAATCCCGTGCAGCAATGTGTAAAAAGAGTAGTTGCGGCCCGGCACAATGGATTCCAGGAAGGCATCACTGTCCCGTTTTTCCAATTCGCTGACAAGCTCCTCCTGAGAAAGGCTTAATTCCATTTGCAGCGTTTCCCATTCCAATGCGTCGATAGTGGCGAATACCTTCCAGTTTTTCTCCTTTGTCTTGATATCGAATTGAGCGTCGCCCTGCAATTTCCTAACCGCAAAAATTCTCCAGGTGGTCATATGATACACCAGTTCGGCAATCGTGTGGGTATCAGGCGCCAGACGACGGTCGGCCAGCCGCGGTGTCACGTCGCGCAGCGTCTCCACTACCGACGGCCCGTGCCAGGCCTCTTCGCTTTCGTAGGTATCGTTTAACAAGTCGATTATTCTCAACAACTCTTCTTTTGTCTCCATACTCATGGTGCAATGTAAATTCGATGATTCAGTTTTAACCTTTATATTCTGTCCGGCGCTAACGCGGTTGAGGAAAATATCATTCGCAACCGGTTTAATTTTTACCGAAATACGATTTTTTATAAAATTGCGCCCAAAACTCAATTTTCACCATTTTAGGGAAGCTAAATTGAGATTTTAATTTGATTCTCTGATTTCTAAGCCATATTTTTAGATTCTTTTTCTCTCAACACAACAAAAATACGTATGCAAAACAAGTACTTATCGGTCCTAAAAAAGGCTCCGGCGGCCGGGCTGTTAGCCCTTTTCATTTTGGCCGCGCTTCCGGCTATTTCTCAGAAAAGGTCTAAAAGCCAGTCCGCCAGCTCGGCCAAAACCACCGCAACCTACGATCAGGCCCTGCTGAAAGGCGGGCTGAAATGGCGCAACATTGGCCCCTTCCGGGGGGGGAGGTCGGTGGCGGTCTCGGGGGTGATCGGTCAGCCCTATACGTACTACTTCGGCGCCAGCGGCGGCGGGGTATGGAAAAGCGTCAACGGGGGTAACGACTGGATGCCCGTTTCGGATTCCACCTTCAAGGCCTCCTCGATCGGAGCCATTGCGGTGGCCCCATCCAACGCCAACGTCGTTTACGCCGGCACGGGCGAGACGGACATCCGGGGTAACATATCGGTTGGAGACGGTATGTACAAATCGACCGACGCCGGACAGTCCTGGCGTAAAATCGGGCTGGAAAAAGGCAACGCGATCGCGGCCATCCGGGTCCACCCCAAAGACCCCGATGTTGTGTTCGTGGCGGCGATGGGTAATATTTTTGGGGCTAATCCCGAGCGTGGAGTCTATAAATCCAAGGATGGGGGTACGACCTGGAAGCAGGTACTGGCTAAGGACGATAGTACCGGGGCCGTAGAGGTGCAGATCGACCCCAACAACAGCAACATTCTGTACGCGGCCATGTGGCAGGCGTACCGCAACCACTTCACGATGAGCAGCGGCGGTCCCGGTAGCGGCATGTACAAATCGGTCGACGGCGGTGAAACCTGGAAGGACATTTCAAAAAATCCCGGCCTTCCCAAGGGTTTGCTGGGCAAGATTGGTATCTCGGTGTCGCCCGTCAACTCCAATCGAGTTTACGCGATGGTCGAGAACAAGGACAATGGCGGCTTGTACCGTTCCGACGATGCGGGTGCCACCTGGAAACTCATCAACGGCGAGGCTTTCCTGAAACAACGGCCCTGGTACTACATGAACGTGGCGGCTGACCCCAAAAACGAAAACGGCCTGATTGTGCTGAACGTCAGCGCCTGGAAGTCGTACGATGGCGGCAACACTTTCAGCGAAATCGACGTTCACCACGGCGATACGCATGATGTCTGGATTAATCCAGACAACCCTGAAAACTTCATTATCGGCGACGACGGCGGCGGCGAGGTAACTTTCAACGGCGGTGGCAATTTTACGGAAGTGGATATCCCGACGGCTCAATTCTACCACGTCCATACCGATGATCAATTCCCCTACAATGTGTACGGTGCCCAGCAAGACAACAGCACGGTGCGCATCGCGAGCCGATCCAACGGCTACAGCATCGGCGCCGAGGACTGGTGGCCGGTAGCCGGTGGCGAGTCGGGCTATGTGGTCGAAGATCCGCTTAACCCCGACATCACTTACGGCGGTAGTTATGACGGATTCCTTAGCGTCGACAACCACAAGACCGGCGAGCGTCGGCTCATCAATGTCTATCCTGAGTTCTACATGGGCCACGGCTCCGACAATCGGGAATACCGCTTTCAGTGGACCTTTCCGATCCTGTTTTCGCCCCACGACGACAACACCATGTACGTGACTTCGCAGTACGTTCACAAATCGACCGACCGTGGCCAAACCTGGGAGAAAATCAGTCCGGATTTGACCCGCCACGATCCGGCCACGATGGGCGCCAGTGGTGGTCCGATCAGCAAGGACAATACGGGCGTAGAAACTTACGCCACGATTTTTGCCTTTGAAGAGTCTCCCCTTGAGAAAGGCGTTTTCTACGCTGCTTCGGACGACGGCCTGGTGCACATCAGCAAAGACGGAGGCAAGAACTGGTCCGATATCACGCCCAAAAAATCACTGCTGCCCGAATTCGCGATGATGAGCATTGTGGAGGTATCGCCCCACGATCCTGCCACGGTGTACCTGGCGGCTACGCGCTACAAACTGGGCGACATGTTACCCTATTTGCTGAAATCGACTGACTACGGCCAGTCATGGAAAATGATAACTAAAGGTATTCCGGCTGACCAGTTTACGCGCGTCATTCGCGAAGATCCCAACCGCAAGGATTTTCTTTACGCCGGTACCGAGCAGGGAATTTGGGCTTCATTCAACGGGGGTGAAAGCTGGCAATCTTTGCAGCTCAATCTGCCCATTACGCCCATTCACGATCTGGTCATCCAAAAGCGGGAGAACGACATCGTAGTGGCTACCCACGGCCGTTCTTTCTGGATTTTGGACGATATTTCACCACTCTATGAGTTGAGCGAACAAATTGCCGCTTCGGACGCTCACCTGTTCAAACCCAGCCATGCCTACCGAATGAGCGGCGGAAGCCGCCAACAAGCCATTCCTACCGAAGGTGAAAATCCGCCCAACGGCGTGGTGGTTCGCTATTATTTTAAGGAGGCGCCCAAAGACGAATTGAAGATATATTTCCTGACGGCCTCGGGCGACTCGGTCATCAATTATTCGAGCAAGAAGACAAAGAAGGGCGATCCCATTAAGGTGTCCAAAGAATTCTACACCGACGAAACTATCACCCGTCCCGGTTCACTACCCGCCCAGGCCGGCACCAACCGGTTTGTGTGGGACATGCGTTATGCCGACGCCACGCAGGTCGACGGTACCAACATTATGTGGTCGGGCTCGGTAATTGGCCCCCAGGCGGTGCCCGGCAAGTATCTGGTTCACCTTTACGATGGTGATAAAATGATCGGCAAAGAGGATTTCGAAATCATGAAGGATCCCCGGATTCCGTCCACCGCCGCTGACTTTAAGGCCCAGTTTGATCTGGCTAACAAAATCAACGACAAACTTTCCGAAACGCACAAGGGCATCAATAAACTGAGGAGCGTGCGCAAGCAAATGAACGAGTACATGCAGTCGGTAAAAGACTCATCGGTGTCGAAGCAGCTGAAAGAGCTTTCCAAACCCATGCTGGAAGAATTGGAAAAAATCGAAAACACGCTGATGCAACCCAAGTCGAAGGCCGGGCAGGACGCGCTCAACTTCCCGATTCAGCTCAACGACAAGCTGTCGGGCGTAAAAACGGTAGTGATGTCGGGTGATGCTAAGCCTACGGCCTCATCGTACACGGCCTTCGAGGACATTTCCAAGCGGATCGACGCACAGCTCGACAAGCTCAACCAAATCCTGGAATGCGACGTGCCGGTGTTCAACAATGCCGCCCGGCAATCGGAAATGAAAGCGATTCTGGTGAACTAAGAAGTCGGTTGTCGGCAAAATTGCTGGTAATATTTAGTCCAACGGGCGCTACTTCCGGTAGCGCCCGTTTTTTTGCGTCACCCATTATTTTGCGGCCTTGGTAGGTTCTGCTATCTTTGCATTCTTAGAAAACAGCCTTTTAAAAATGAAAATCAATACTATCCGCGTCGCGACACTGGCATCCATCGTACTGATCGCCGCTCTGACACGCCTGCTGCCTCACCCATCTAACTTCACGCCTATCGGCGCGATCGCGCTCTTTGGCGGTGCGTATTTTTCCAAGAAGTACCTGGCCTTTCTGCTTCCTTTGGCCGCTATGCTGGTCAGCGACGCTTTACTGGGCTTCCACAGTTCCATGTGGGCCGTGTATCTTTCATTCGTTCTGATCGTGGGAATCGGTATGGGCGCTTTGCAGAAAGTCACGGCCGGTCGGGTGATCGGTAGTGCGCTGGCCTCATCGGTGCTTTTCTTTCTAATTACCAATTTTGCGGTCTGGTACGGCTCCACAGAGTTTTATCCGCCTACTTTGGCTGGCCTGGGTGCCTGCTATCTGGCGGGTTTGCAATTTTACCAGCAAGATTTCTTCGGCAATCTTTTCTTTAACACCGTCATGGGTGACCTGTTCTTCTCCGGGATGCTCTTCGGTTCGTTTGAACTATTGAAAAATCGGATTCCCGCTTTGAGAATTGCCTGAAAGCCTTGCGACTTTATGTTAAAAAATCCCGGTCGACATATCGACCGGGATTTTTTATTTTCGTTTTGGGAAAATTAAGTAGGGAATCAGCCCTAAAAAATGAGTGAATTCACGCGATTCAAAGTAGCTTAGAAATCAGAATTTGGGTGGTTGAAGGAATTGTAGTATTGACAAAGTTACCTTTTTGTAAGTCGAGATTATAATCAAAAAACTCGACCGCCCGGCCAATGCCTTTATTTTTGACGGCGGAAAAATAGGGCTTCCTGTTTTCGCCTTCCACAAGCCGCACATCGAGCTTGTACACCGTTCCTTCGGGAAAGTCGCAGATGCTCCTGCCAAGACAGCGAATTTTGAGTTGAGGAGGTACGCGCTGCCCATCCATAGTTCGCAGGGTAGGACGTTTGGTCCGCGCGTCAATAGACATCTTGGCAAAAACATCAAGGAACAGGCTTTTCTTGAGTTCCGGTAGTAGCTCGATCAGGGAAAGCTGCATAGTGAGGAGGCGGGTGTACCAGGCAAAATTTCGCTTTTCCTACCAGATTTCCTAACATTTCTGGGTTAGAAATAGAGTTTTTGGGCGGTGCGATAGGTATTGCAATGCGCTTCGACGATGTCGGCAATCCGGACCGAATAGCCGCCAGCCATAGACACTACAACCGGAATGCCCCGGCGCTGGCATTCCCGAAAAACAAACTCGTCCCGTTGTCGGCACCCCTCTCGTGTCAGGGCCAAATGCCCGAGTTTATCAGTAGCAAGCACATCGACCCCGGCTACGAAAAATACAAAATCAGGTTGCTGGCTTTCGAGCAACCCCGGCAGAGTTTCGCGCAGCATGGTCAGGTATTGCGCATCGCCGGTGCCCGTGGCCAGCGGAATATCCAAATCAGACTGTTCTTTACGCAACGGATAATTGTCGCGCCCGTGCATCGAAAACGTGAAAACGCGGGGATCGTTTTGGAACATTACAGCGGTACCGTTGCCTTGGTGTACATCAAGATCGACTACCAGAATCCGGTGGGCCAATCCGGCGTCCAGCAGGTAGCGAGCCGCGATGCCCACGTCGTTGAGGATGCAAAAGCCCTCCCCTTTGTCGGGAAAAGCGTGGTGCGTACCGCCCGCGACATTCATCGCAATCCCATTTTGTTTAGCAAAGTGACAGCAGTCGATCGTACCCCGCGCGATAATCGATTCGCGCTGAATAAGTTCGTCGCTCAGCGGGAAGCCGATGCGCCGCACCATGCGGGGTGATATGGTCCGATTTTTCACCTCCTCCCAGTACTCAGGATCATGCACGGCCAGGATGTACGACTCTTCCAGCGGGCCGGGCAGAAAAAAGTTTTCGGCAGTACAGGTACCTTCGTGCATGAGCTGCGCTGGAATAAGCTCATATTTAATCATAGGGAATCGGTGGCCTTTGGGCAAAGGCAACGCGTAAATTTCTCCGTGGGCAATCTTGAGCATTTAAGTCAGTTCGATGAGTATTAGGCACTTGGAGGTTTCGGACGCGGTATGATACAATTAAAACATCTCTCCGGTCGTATTGTTACCGTGCGTTATCACGTTAAAGTTGGCTTTTGGCCCTGATTGGTTGCCTAATTTATAGGAGACAAAATGTAAGTCAGCCCAAATTTGCTCAATAAAAATTATTCTTTCCACAATTTCGTTATTAGTTATAAACCTCAAATATAACCCACATGAATATTCTAAAATATAGTAAAATTGCTGCTTTCACCTGCTTGGCGGGTATCTTTGCCGCTTGTCAGAATGATCCGTTAAAAGATTTGACGGTGGAAGATTCCCAGGTTTTTATCACCAACCACAACGAATCGGTCGATTTTCAGCAATTCCAAACCTTTAGCATCGTCGACTCGGTGCAGGTGTACAGCAATCAGGGTAACACGACTTCACTCACCCCAAACGATGTGTTGTTTTTGAACAACGTAGTGCAGAGAATGCAGGACCTCGGGTACCAATACGTAAGCCCAAAAGACAATCCAGACTTAGGACTGAACGTGGCGCAGGTGCGTAACACTTATCTCAATGTTGTATCAAGACCTATCTCTCCGGGCTATGGTGGCTATTGGGGTGGATACGGTGGCTACGGGTACGGGTATCCTTCTTCGTATTCCTACTACCAAACCCAGGAAAGCTATTGGATTCTGGAAATGCTGGACCTGAAGAATCCCGATACCCAAAATAAAAAGCTGAACGTAGTTTGGAATGCATCCATTAAAGGCAACGGCCTATTCGATGGCATTGATACGCAGAATATTGTGCAGTCGGTTTTTGACCAATCCAGCTATCTTAAACTCAAATGAAGAGTACATTAGTTTATTACCTCTTCTCATCATTCTAAAATACTAAAAATGAAACTATTGAAAACTTTGCTTGTGGTCCTCACCATGAGTGCGCCGGTTTATGCCCAGCAAAATCCCCAACCCTACAACGCTGCCACGCCCTGGGAACGTTATTCACACTACGCACTTACGGTGCGTGGGGGCGGGGCCTTTCCCGTCGGGCCTTTTTCCAGTGGATACATCAGTAAATCTACCATCCAAAGCTACTCGATTGGGTTGGACTGGGTTCTGCAGGGCCCCATTTCGGTCGGTGCCGAGGTAGGTAAAACCTTCTTTTCCCAGCGTATACCCCGTGCTGTTTACCAGGATGGTAAAAACGAAATTTCAGCCGTACAAACCAGAACGGTGGCATTGATGCCTATTCAGGGCGTTCTGAGCTATTATTTTGCCCCACCGAGCGCCATGATTCGGCCATACCTTCAGGTATCTGCCGGGGCCGACTTGTTGAATTATACCTTATACTACGGTAATTTGGCCGATCAACAGCAGTCCGTGAAATTCAGCTACGGCGGCGCTGCCGGCGCGAAATTTCTGTTCAAACGAGATGGCTCCATTGGCGCTGATATCCGGGTAAAGTACAATCAGACCGCGCTTGACTTCGGCTATGTCGATAAGGGCATTGGGCAGGTGAACGCCACCGTGGGTCTGTTCTACCGTTGGTGGTAGGCAACTAATTTCAGCACCGTAAATTAAGGGAATGCCCGCCAAACGCTTGTCAAAAATTTCGATTGTATTACTGTCTTCCGCGCTCGCGATTTTGGTGGGTTCCGCCACCTGGGCCTGGGAAAGATTTGGGCATAGTTCCGACGAAACCTATTCCATGCAAACGCGGGATTTTCCGCTGGTCAAAGAGTCAAAGGCAAGTCCGAATGCTTGTGCGCTTAGCATCAAAGAATACAAGCAGGTAGGTCGCGAGATGCAATTTTTGCTGTACGCCAACGCCTCCGGGCTTGCCCCTTACACCGTCGAGATAACCCAAAAAGGCAAGGTTCTCAAATACAGCCACGTACCGCACCGCGCCGGTACGTGGTTTTCTGTTACCAACCTTCCGCTTACCAATGGCCCGGCTACCATTCGTATTTCAAGTGAAAATGAATCGGAATGCGAAACTTCGGGCGTGTTTGACTTCGATATAAAAAAAGCTAATGAGTTGCTCCCCATTGCGCGCTGGATTCGGCACGGCAGCGACGACATTATGCTCGACGTCCGCCCAATCCAGATTAACGGTAAGCTTTACCTCAAAGACTTTGCCAATTACCAGGATGGGCGTAACCGCGTGTATCTTATTGACAATATCGTGGTGGAGGGTTTAGACAAGGGGCTGGAAGTAAAACCCGGCTACTTATACTCCGTTATTACGTGTTGGATCGATGCGCCCTACGCCGAATGGTGGAACAAACTGCGCAACCGCAGCATCCGGCAACAGAACGTTTGGGTACGCGGTGAAAGTGCGGCTCCTGCCACGAGCGGTACGCTTACCCAAATTCCAATCCCCAATTGGTTCAGCATCTCACGCAATTTTAACGCGCAATTCGATACTACTTTCCCGGAGTTTGCTCCTATTGAAGGTAAGTACACCATGACCTACCGCCTCAATGAGGCCGTGCCGGCCAGTAATTACTTCAAGCGTGGTATTACCCACTTGCCCCGCTGGGAGGAACCACAGGTCCCCAGAAATCAACTCCACTGGACCGAGGCCATGAATTTTTTCAAAGACCGCAAGCAGGAGTGGTTTGCCTCACTGACCCGCGCCGAAGTCGAAGCCCACGCTGACGGTGCTTTCCCTTCCCAAATCTATGGTTTTGATTTTGAGTACTGGAATAATAACTATACGCCCGCCGTACGGCAGCGGCTGATTTGGTTTGCCGAACGTTTAAAAAAGAAACATCCCGAGATGCAACTATTCGATTATTGGGGAGGTTCAGCGGTGAGCAACGCCTATTTTTTGAGAGATGGAAAAATCGATCCGGCTGCATTCAAAAAAGAATATCAGAATCCTACGCCCACATTTGATAACTTTAAACCTGACGCCCAGGGTAAACGGTTGAGCGATTATTTCAGCCTCGATCCGGTCAACGTATACCCCAGATCTTTCATCAGCAATTCACCGGATGGGCTTACACACAACAACTACCTGCTACTTTCGGCGGTGCACACGGCTCGAATCAACCGGCTTTTCCCTTATCAAAAAAAAGATAAGGTTATTTGGTTTGCCTGGACGCGCTACCAACCCCAGAACGACGACCCAGTCCCGATTTGGAATGTAAAAACTACGGCACCGCGTGGTGAACTTGACTTTCCCGAGTTGGCTACCATGCCCGCCAGCCAAGCGCTGGGTATGTCCTTGTTTTCGCTCGTGGAATCCGATGGCTACTTATTGTGGCATGATAACTCACCAAGAGGGCGTGACGTAAATAATTACGCGCCTGATCCGGCTCGAGAAGGCAGTTACCAGTGGTTTCCTGCTGATGGGAAAGCAGGTATCGAACGGTTTCGCCAGAACGCACCAAAACCTGAACCACCACGCTATTCTTTTTACGCCTCCGACTACTTTGAGTTGGGTACCTGGATGGCAAAACAGGTGGAGGATATTCTGACGGGTGGACAAAAAATGGATCTCGACTACCGCATCGGCAACGCCTGGCGCAAAGCGGATACCGATCAGGCAGTGGTATCAGCTGCGCAAAAAGAGCCCTTTGTCCTCTCAGTTGTGAAGGGTAACAAGATTGCCGTGCTGGCTATCGACTCTTTTCAGAAACCTAATGCGTTACGCAGGTTAACGGTAAAATTACCCAACGGGAAAGAAGAGGTAATCGAGCTCTATGGAAATTGGCCGGGTCTTTACCGGGGGGAGTTGTAGCCAAAAAGCGAACTAATCAGAACAACCCAGATTTTACAAAGCACTCAAAAACAGAAAAGCCCGCCATAAAGGCGGGCTTTCTCGTGTCGGCAATAAGCCACTTGCGTGACCCATAGGGGAATCGAACCCCTGTTTCAACCGTGAAAGGGTCGTGTCCTAACCGCTAGACGAATGGGCCGACTGGTCCCTTATTTTCGTGCAGGAAAACACTTTCCTTTCGATTTGCGTTTCCCTTTTCTGAAAACGTGGTGCAAAGATGGGGGCTTGCTTTTGAATATCCAAAGCCTTCTCACAAAAAAAGGACAACTATTTTCAAATGGATTGATTCCCAGATGTTTCATGTTTTAAAATTTTTCACGGTTGTTTTCAATTTGATCAGAAAGACCTGATCATGCCATTTTTTGGTATTTTTGGAATCTGCTTTCTCCTAAATGAAAACCACAGTAATGAAAAAAATCTTTTCCTCTCTATTGCTTTTTGTCCTCGCCTGGCCCGCTCTGGCCCAAAACCCTACTCCCGACACTTTTCTTGGCTATCCGCTCGGCAGTCGCTTCACCTACCATTCCCGTATTATCGATTATGTGAAAGCGCTGGCGCAGAAAAATCCCGCGCAAGTCAAGATGATTCCCTACGGTGCAACCTACGAAGGTCGCCCGCTGATGGTGGCGGTGGTGGCCTCACCCGAGAATCTGGCCCGGATTGAAACCATCCGTACCGACAATCTCAAAAGTATTGGCCTAATGCCCGGCGCGCCCTCGGGTCCCGTTCCGGCCATTGCATGGCTGAGCTACAACGTGCACGGCAACGAAGCGGTGTCGTCCGAGGCCGTGATGAAGGTGATGTACGAACTTCTGAACGCCGACAACACTACCATGCAGGGAATCCTGAAAAATACAGTCGTGCTGCTCGATCCCTGCATCAATCCCGACGGCCGCGACCGCTATACCAACTGGTACAACCGCGTGATGGGTTTGCCCAACAACCCGACGCCCTGGTCGTGGGAACACAACGAACCCTGGCCCGGTGGCCGACCTAACCACTACCTTTTCGACCTCAACCGTGACTGGGCCTGGCAAGTGCAGAAAGAATCGCAGGAGCGCATCGCACTCTACAACCAATGGATGCCGCATTTGCACGCCGATTTTCACGAAATGGGTTCGTCAAGCTCTTACTATTTTCCACCCGCTTCCAAACCTTTCCATAAGGACATTACGCCCTGGCAGCGCGAGTTCAACAACGTGCTGGGAACGTACAGCCGCAAGTACTTCGATAAAAACAGCTGGTTGTACTTCACCCGCAACAATTACGACCTATTTTACCCCAGCTATGGCGATACCTGGCCAACCTATAATGGCGCTATCGGCATGACCTACGAACAGGGCGGCGGCGGGCGCGCGGGCGTGGCCATTGCCCGTGAGGACGAGGGCGATACGCTTACGCTCTCTTCGCGCATCGCCCACCATGTCGCCACGAGCATGTCGACCCTGGAAGCAATCTCGTCGCGCGCCGAGCAAACGGTGCAGGAGTTTGTGAAATATCACGACAAAGCCCGCAATAATCCCATCGGGGTTTTTAAGGCTTATGTGGTGAAGTCGAAAGGCGATGAGGGTCGCATTCAGGCGCTTATCGAGTTGCTCGACAAGCACGGCATCACCTATGGTAGTGCCGGCAAAGATTTTTCGGCCAAAGCTACCAATCTGGCTACATTAGGAGAAGAAAGCACCAAGTTTACAGGGAATGACTTGGTCATCAGTGCCTATCAACCTAAATCCTCGCTGCTAAAAATTCTGTTTGAAGCCCGGCCCGAACTGGAAGACTCCGTTACCTACGATATCACAAGCTGGGGACTCGCTTACGCTTATGGTCTGGATGCCTATGGTGTGAAGGACAAAGTGACACCAGCCGCTTATGCCGCGCCCAAAACCAATAACGTGGTGCCGGGCCAGTCTCCCTACGCTTACCTGGTCCGCTGGGATTCGTTCGACGATTTGAAGTTTATGACTGCGTTACTTAGTAAAAAGATTCGGTTGCGTAGCTCCAACGTACCCTTTGAGATCGATGGCCAGGATTTTGGCCCCGGCACGCTGGTCGTCACCCGTAAGGGTAACGAAGCGATGGGGGCCGATTTTGACAGGTTGATCGTGCAGCTTGCCAACGAATCAGGCACCACGCTGACGCCCGTGCAGACGGGATTCGTTACGACGGGTGCCGACTTTGGCTCGAACGACGTCGCACCGATGAAGGCACCAAAGGTGGCTGTGCTGGCCGGAGAAGGTGTTTCTTCTTTGGCGTTCGGTGAGGTGTGGCATTATTTCGAGCAGCAGATTATGTACCCGATTTCGGTGGTGGAAGGCGAAGACTTCTCGCGTCTGCCCTGGGACAAGATTGATGTGCTCATCATGCCAAACGGCAGCTACGGCAAAATCCTGAACGAAAACGCTTTGACTCAATTGAAAGAATGGATCAGAAATGGCGGTAAACTCATCGCAATGGAGCGGGCAGTCACCGCCTTTTTGGACAAGCCGGGCTTTGATCTGAAAATCAAAAAATCTGACGATAAGAAAGACAAGGATTCGCCCCTGAAAATCTACGGAGACCGCGAGCGGGAGTCGGCCAGCGACGACACGCCGGGCAGTATTTATAAGGTAAAGCTTGACAACACGCACCCGCTGGCCTTTGGCTACAAAGACGATTACTACGGTTTGATGCGCGGTACCTACGACCTCGATTACCTGTCCGATGGCTGGAATGTGGGCTACCTGGAAGCCGACAGCTATTTAGCGGGCTTCGCGGGCGTCAATGCCCGAAAAAAACTAAAAAATACGCTGGTGTTCGGCGTGCAGGAAATGGGGCGCGGCCAAATTGTGTTCATGGCCGATGATCCCTTGTTCCGGGGATTTTGGTACAATGGAAAACTGTTGTTTGGAAACGCGGTTTTTCGGTAGCCCTCAATTAACCACCAATAACGGGGAGGGCGCAAAGAAGTCATTTGCGCCCTCCCCGTTATTGCTTTGTGCCGTTACAACGGACCGCTTCCCCGTTTAGATAAATCGCTCCCGCTCCATTGCCTCACGCAATTGATGGGAAAGCTCAGATGAGGCTTTCAGCAAAGGCAATCGCACCTCAGAAGAGCAGATGCCTTTAATCGCCAGGCATTCTTTAATTCCCGTCGGATTGGCTTCGGCGTAGAGCAGCGTGTCGAAGTCGATAAATGCATACTGCAAAGCCGCCGCTTCGGCGAAGCGCCCTTCCAGCGCGTGCCAGGTGAGATCCCTGAATTCGGCAGGAAAAGCGTTGGCGATAACCGAAATCACGCCATGCCAGCCAATGCTGATCATGGGCACGACGAGATTGTCGTCGCCCGAAAGCAGCAAAAAATCCTTTGGTGCCTTCCAGGCGATTTCCAGGTACTGCTCCATTGTGGAGCATGCATCTTTCAAACCGATGATATTAGGGTGCTTCGCCAGTTCAAAAACCGTCGCGGCCTGCATGTTGACTACCGTCCGGCCTGGTACGTTGTACATAATCATCGGAACCGGGGAAGCATCGGCAATGGCGGTGAAGTGGGCGATGATTCCCGCTTGTGAGGGTTTGTTATAATAAGGACATACCGACAGCAAGGCATCGACGCCGGAGAAATCAGTGGCCGCAATCCCGGCCAATACCGCGCGGGTATCGTTGCCGCCCAGGCCATACACGATCGGCAGTTGCCTGGGGTTGTTTTCCTTTACAAATTTCAGCAGTGCCTTTTTCTCCTCGGTGGTGGTGGTGGAAGTTTCGCCGGTCGTACCCTGCACCACCAGATAATCCACGCCGCCTTCCGATACGAAGTCGATCAGTTTTTTAAGTCCGGTAAAGTCGATCTCGTGTTGTTCGTCGAAGGGAGTCACGAGGGCCACGCCCACGCCTTTAAAACGCTCGTCCATGGGTCAATTTTGTAAGAGGGAATGATTGAATTTGAGAATAAAGTTGTGCAAAAGAAAGCTTTTTATTCTGGCAATCTATCATCTTCACTTTCGAAATCCCCTGCTAACATCTTTACAAACTCTGCCTCTGAGATGATTGTTACCCCCAGCCGTTTGGCTTTTTCCAGTTTGGCGGGACCCATATTTTCGCCCGCCAGCAGGTAGTTTAGCTTTCCCGATACACCGCTGAGGATTCTGCCGCCGTTTGATTCGATCTTGGTTTTGAGGCCGTCGCGCTCAAAATTTTGAAATACGCCCGACACGACAAAAGTCTTACCTACCAATGCATCACCTTCCATTTCCACGGGGGTATCGTCGGTCTCGAAGGTTAGATTCGCTGCCCGAAGACGGGCGATTAGGATTTGGTTTTCGGATTCGGCGAAATACTCGACCACGCTTTGGGCGATCCGACCGCCAATCTCCGGCACGTTCACGAGTTCTTCGAGGCTGGCGCTCATCAGAGCGGTCATCGTGCGGAAGTAATTGGCTAACTTCTCCCCCACCGTCGCCCCCACATAGCGAATACCCAGCCCGAACAGCAGATTTTTAAACGGAGCCTGCTTCGAACTTTTAATCCCGCGCAAGATATTTTCTACCGTCTTTTCCCGAAAACTGATCTTTTTGGTCTTACCGGTTTCTTCGTTGACAATATCTTTTTCCAGGCCCAAGAGGTCATCGTAGGTCAAATCATAAAGATCGGCCACGGTATGGATCAATCCTTTGTCAAATAACAATTCGATTTTACCCTCGCCCAGACTGTCGATGTTCATCGCCCGCCGCTGAATAAAATGCTCGATTTTTCCGCGTAGTTGCGGCGGACAGCCCCGCTCGTTGGGACAGTAGTAGGCCACTTCGCCCTCGTTGCGCACCAGCGCGGTACCGCATTCGGGGCAGTGCGTCGGAAAATGGATGGGTTCGGTATCGAACAAACCGCGTTGGGTGTGGTCTACGCCGGTGATTTTGGGAATGATCTCGCCGCTTTTTTCAACAAAAACCGTGTCACCAATACGTAAATCCAGCCGTTCGAGCTCGTCGGCATTATGCAGCGTGGCGCGTTTTACCTGGGTACCCGACAAGTGTACGCCCTTCACCTTATCGTAATTTTTGTCGCGCTCGCTGAGCGCTGAAAGGTTGGCCACGGGCGTAACCGCCCCCGTCCGCCCGACCTGGTATGACACGAAGCGCAGCAAAGCGGGTTTGTTTTCGGCCTTGTATTTGAAGGCAATCGCCCAGCGCGGACTTTTGGACGTGCTACCCAGTTCGCGTTGTTGGGCGTAGGAATTTACTTTGATCACGATGCCGTCGGTCGCCAGCGGGAGTTCGAAACGCTTCTCCTCCCAGTCGTGAATGAACGCCAGCGCCTGGTCGATCGTCTGGCATTTTTGCCAGCCGGGCGACACGTTAAAACCCCAGGTTTTGAGCGCCAACAGGCTCTCTTCGTGGGATTCAAAAACTGCCTCGTCGCTCAGAAAAGCGTACACGTAACAATCCAAACCCCGCCGGGCGGTTTCGGCCGAGTCTTGTAATTTGAAGGCACCCGAAGCGGCATTGCGCGGATTGGCGTAAGGGGCTTCTCCATTGATTTCCAGCTCAGTATTGAGCCTTTCAAACGATCGAAACGGCATGAATCCCTCGCCCCGCACTTCAAAAACGGACGGTACCGAAGCCAATTTTATGCCGAGCGGCAAGGAGCGAATGGTCTTTACGTTCTCGGAAATTTCGTCGCCCCGCGTCCCGTCGCCCCGCGTGACGCCCTGTTTGAGAGTACCGTTTTCGTAGGTGAAACTCAGCGAAATACCGTCAAATTTTAGCTCGCAGATGTACTCGTAATCCTCCTCTGGCAGCAGCTTTTTGACCCGCTCGTCGAATTCCCGCAGTTCCTGTTCATTATAGGTATTGTCCAGCGACTGCATCGGGTAACGATGGTAGACCGTCGGAAAATCTTTGGTGATCGTGCCGCCGACGCGCTGGGTGGGCGAGTCGGGTCGTTTGAGATCAGGAAATTCGCTTTCCAGGGCGGCCAGTTCTTTCAATAAAACATCGAATTGCGCATCCAAGATTTCGGACACGCTATCCTGGTAATATCGGCTGCTGTAATAATTTAGCTTCTCACTAAGTTCGGCAACGCGGGCAGCAGGATTCATTTAAGTAGAAAATTGGAAATCAATGATTTAGAAATTGAAATGAGGCAAAAATGCGGCTTTCGCAGCAAAAATGCCTATTTTCGTTCAAAATTAAATAAAGCTATCGTCTTTCGACCATCGGTAATCGGCTTTCTTTGCTAGTCTGATGGAAGGCCTTCCAAATCGAATTGAGAAGCCCAGCCGAATGCCGACCGCCCACAGCCGTTTGCCCCTATGCCTTTAATCGCCCCCTCGGTCCTGTCCGCCGACTTCGCCAATTTGCAACGCGACGTTGAAATGCTCAACCGCAGCGCCGCCGACTACATCCACGTCGACATTATGGACGGGATGTTCGTACCTAATATCTCCTTTGGCATGCCGGTCTGCGCCGCCATCAAACGCCACGCCACCAAACTGCTCGACGTTCACCTGATGATCGTGGAGCCCGACCGCTACCTGGTAGATTTCCGCAAAGCCGGGGCTGATATCCTGACGGTCCACTACGAAGCGTGTCCGCATCTGCATCGTACGTTGCAGCACATCCGGGAAGTAGGCGCGTTGCCTTCGGTAGCCATCAACCCACACACTCCCGTGGCACTGCTCGCCGATATCTTGGGGGAAGTGGCCCAGGTGCTCATCATGTCGGTCAACCCGGGCTTTGGCGGACAAAGTTTTATCGAAAACACCTACAGCAAAGTGCGGCAACTGGCGCAGATGCGGGCTGAAGCCGGACTCGATTTCAAGATCGAAATCGATGGCGGCGTCAATGACAAAAACGCTCCGATGCTTGTCGAAGCCGGAGCCGATGTGTTGGTTGCGGGAAGTTTTGTGTTTAAATCATCCGACCCGTTGGCCACCATCCGGGAGTTGAAAGGTTGACCTTAACCCGACCTTAAAAGACCGGGCAATTGCTTTCCAAGATTTTCTTCTTTAAAATATATTCATGAAAAAAAATTACTTCTATCCCGCCTTCCTGTTTGTTATTTTCCTGGCCCCTGGCCTGCAGGCGCAGAACAATTATTATTTTCCCGGCAAGAAATTCAATCCGAACATCCTGACGCCGGATGCCTTTCTGGGCTATTCCGTCGGCACCCAGCATACGCGCTACGACCGGCTGGTGTCCTATTTTAAGTACCTGAGCGAAGCTTCCGACCGGGTGAAATTCCAAACTACGGGTCGCACCTATGAGTACCGCGACCAATTGATGGTGGCTTTTAGTAGTCCGGAGAATCTGGCTAATTTGGAAAACATCCGGCAAAATCACCTTTCATTGGTGAACCCGGCTCAGAAGATGCCCGACACCAAGGCGATGCCCGTGGTTTTGCAATTGGGCTACAACGTCCACGGTAACGAGGCATCGGGCGGTGAGGCGTCCATCCTGACGGCCTATTATCTGGCGGCGGGAGAAGACCCCGAGGTACTCAATACGCTCCGAAACGCGGTGACGTTCATCGAGCCCGTCATCAATCCTGACGGCCGCGACCGCTTCGTAAATTGGGTGAATATGCACAAGGGTATGCCGCCCGTAGCCGACCCCAACGACCGCGAACACAACGAAGTGTGGCCCAGCGGGCGCGTCAACCATTACTGGTTCGACCTCAACCGCGACTGGTTTCTCGCCGTCCACCGCGAGAGCCGAAACCGCCTCAATTTTTATCATCAATGGTACCCCAACGTCGTGACCGACCACCACGAAATGGGTACCAATTCGACCCATTTTTTCGAGCCCTCCAAACAAAGCGCTGAGAACCCGCTGGTACCGGCTTACGTATACCGCAATCTGAACGATACGTTCGCCAAGTACTTTGAGTCCGCCATGAACGAGATCGGCTCCTTTTATTACAGCAAGGAGTCGTTCGACAATCTGTATCCCGGCTACGGTTCCAGTTACCCCGACATCCAGGGTGGCATCGGTTTCCTGTTCGAGCAGGGCAGTTCGCGCGGTCACGTGCAGGATAGTGACAATGGGCTGCTGACCTTTTCATTCGCTGTCCGCAACCAACTGGTCAATGCCATGGCCACCATCCGGGGGGCCGTGGCGCAGCGCGAAGATTTGCTACGGTTTCAGCGCGAGTTCTTCGACTCGGCTGTTTCTACCGCCAAGAAAAGCGCAGTCAAAGGCTACCTTGTCGGCTCCGATGATGACGATACCCGCAACCGCGCTTTCCTGAATATGCTGCTTTTTCATCGCATCGAAACCTACCCGCTGACTTCGGAGGTGAAGCAGGATGGCAAAACCTTCCGACCCGGCCAGGCCTTTTATGTACCCACAGCCCAGCCGCAATATCGCATGGTGCAATCGGTTTTTGAGAAGCCCGTCACCTTTGCCGATAGTGTGTTTTACGATGCCTCGGCCTGGAACCTGCCGCTTGCTTATGGCTTACCTCACGCGGAATACAAGGGCGGCGGGGTACCCACCGGAGCCAGGCTAACGTTTGAGTCTTTGGCTTTTTCGCCCGTCGCTTTTGCGCAAAGCGACTACGCGTACCTGCTACCCGCCACGGATTTCAATACCCATAAGGCGCTATATCAATTATTGAAGGCTGGTTATTTGGTAAAAGTTGGGGCCAAACCTTTCTCAATTACTACAGACCAGGGCACGCAGGCACTGAGCTACGGTACGATGGTGATTCCGGTACAGCGGCAACCTCAGGCCAGCGACTCTTTGTACGCCAAGCTGCAACAGATTGCGGCCAATACCGGCGTTAAGTTTTTATCGGTCAAGACAGGATATAGCAGCATGGGCGTGGACCTTGGCAGCAACAACTTTTCGACGGTTAAGCTACCCAAAGTACTGATGCCGATCGGCAGCGGCACCAGCCAAACCGAAGCGGGTGAGGTGTGGTACATGCTGGATAATTACGTGGGGATGCCGATCACAAAAGTCGATATGGCGCAGATGGGCCGCGTCAACCTGTTCGACTACGACGCGATCGTGATGGTCAGCGGACAATACCCATCCGGCAATGATTTTGTGGAGAAAATGAAAGATTGGGTCACGGCGGGCGGTACGCTGATCACTTTTAAGTCAGCCTCTGAATGGGCGATTAAAAACAAACTCGTCGCTGAGCAATTACGCCCACTACAAGACACCGCCAATATCAAGCCCCGGTGCATCGACTACCAGGACGCATCCAACGTGGAAGGAGCAACCCTGACGGGCGGTGCCATTTTTTCCGCCGATCTTGATATCAGCAACCCGCTGGCCTTTGGCTACAATGACCGTAAAATTGCCCTATATCGCAACAGCAACCTATTACTTGAAGTCTCCGAAAATCCCTACAGTACCGTCATCAAATACGACGCCAACCCGTTGCTTAACGGCTATGTCCATCGGGCTACGCTGAAAAAAATAGCCAATTCGGCCGGGCTGCTTACGAGGAAGGTAGGCCGGGGAAATGTTATTTTATTTGCCGATAACCCAAATTTTCGTGGTACGTGGCTGGGAACGTCGAAGCTGTTTTTCAACGCGTTGTTCCTGGGTTCCACCCTTGATACGCCAAGTGTGAGCTCGATGGGAAAATAGTTATAAAGTATATATGGGGGCGCTTTTTGGTTTGATTTTGGCTGCAAATTGGGGTTCAGGATAACCAAACAGTTTTTCTCAGGTTAGCTCAGGGTGCCCACCTGACTGGCCCCGTTTCAAATCCCATACCATTCGGCGGCACGATTATCAGCCGCCCTCCGTTTGATGTATAATTCAATAAAGTACACACCATTCATGATAAATAACGCGACAGGATTGAGGAAGATAGCAGCGTTGTTGATTCCTGTGTTCCTGTTTTTAGCCACTACCGTCCGGGCCCAAACCG
>JBBSSJ010000029.1:0-26304 GCA_038242095.1 Cytophagales bacterium | reverse complement strand
GCCAACCCAAGGGGCTGCGGGTAAAGGAGGGTGGAAAAAGCGAAGGCCAGCCTGTAATGGGTTGGATAGGGGCTGCAATATCGTCCCACGCAAAAGCGGGCCCACTTCCACCTGGTCTCACTTCACAAGATAAACTGACTAACCTATGCAGGAGACAAAGCAGATGACGGAAGGGCCGCAAGGCGCAACTGGTGCGGTTTCCGGCGAGGTGGAAAGCTGGTTCGCCATCGAATGGCAACAGGCCAACCAACTCGTCAAGAGGCTTCAGACGCGTATTGTGAAGGCTACTCAGGCGGGCCGTTGGGGTAAGGTGAAAGCCTTACAACGACTGCTCACCCGCTCGTTCAGTGCCAAAGCCTTGGCGGTACGACGAGTGACAGAAAACCAAGGTAAACGCACTAGTGGCGTGGATGGCCAACTTTGGGCCAACCCACCCCGTAAACTGGCAGCCATCGGTGAGTTGAGCAGGCGGGGGTATCGCCCTCAACCGCTTAAACGTATTTACATTCCCAAACGCAATGGCAAAAAGCGACCACTAAGTATCCCAACCATGAAGGACCGGGCCATGCAGGCCCTACACCTGATGGCCTTGCAGCCTGTAGCCGAAACGACGGCGGACCCTTGTTCATTCGGGTTTCGCCCCGCTCGGCAAGTGGCTGACGCGGTGGAACGCTGCTTTGGTCTGCTGAGTCGTCGGGACAGCCCCCAGTGGGTACTGGAAGCTGACATCGAAGCCTGCTTTGACCGCATCGACCACGATTGGTTGCTCCATCACATTCCGATGGAAAAGACCATTTTGCGTCAGTGGATTAAAGCGGGTTATCTCGAAAAGGGCAACTGGTGGCCCACTACGGAAGGCACGCCGCAAGGCGGCATCATTTCGCCGGTACTGGCCAACATGGCCTTAGATGGCTTAGCCAAGGAGCTAGCAACCTGCTTTGCCAAGAGTCGCAAGCGGCCTGACCGGGGCTTCAACCCCAAGGTTCGGCTGGTCCGCTATGCCGATGACTTTATCATCACCGGTATCAGTCGCCAGCAACTGGACGAACAGGTGATGCCTGTAGTCCGTGACTTTCTAAGCATGCGCGGTTTGCGACTTTCCGAATCGAAAACCAAGCTAACGGCCATCACGGAGGGATTTGACTTCCTGGGTTTCACTTTTCGGAAGTTCAACGGCAAGTTGCTCATCAAACCAGCCAAGAGGAGTTTACTCGCTTTTGTGAGGTCGATGCGCCAGCTCATTAAGGCTAATAAAGCGGCTTCTGCCGGAGAGTTGATTGCCTACCTCAACCCTAAGATCAAGGGGTGGGCCTACTTCTACCGACATGCATGCAGCTCGAAAACCTTTCAGTGGCTGGATGCCCAACTTTTCCGTTGCTTATGGCGGTGGGCCCTGCGTCGGCATCCCAAGAAGGGAAAGCGGTGGATAAAACAGAAGTATTTCGTGCGACACGGCAATCGTAACTGGACGTTTAGTGGCCAAGCCATCAAAACGAGCGGTCAGCCTATTGAGTCGCATCTGTTCTACGCCTCGGATGTAAAAATCCGACGCCATGTCCGTATCAAAGAGGAGGCTAACCCCTATGATGTGCGTTGGGAAGAGTACTTTGAGCATCGACTGACCGAACGGATGAAAGCCACGTTTCGGGGCCGGGAACAGTTAAGCCACCTCTGGCGAGAACAGGCCGGGCGATGCCCTGTCTGTGCGGAGCATATCACTGACCAGACGGGTTGGCATAATCACCATATCCAACCCCGTGTGCTGGGGGGAGCCGATACGTCGGAGAATCGGGTACTGCTGCATCCTGACTGCCACCGGAAAGTGCATAGTCTTGGTCTTATTGTCGAGAAGCCGCGTCCGGTGAAGGCCGGGCGTTAGTGAGGCTTGAGCCGTATGAGGGGAAACTCTCACGTACGGTTCTTAGAGGGGTGGAGGGCAGCAATGTCCTCCGCCTACTCGACTAAGCTACAAATCCGGCCTCCCGACGCACCATTTCCTGTGGCCACGTTTATTATCGCCTCGGACTTCCCTGACGTAGTTTCCCTGGTTGATAACAAGTCATTGGGGCTTAGTCTCTACGGCCTGGTAAATCTAGAAGGCAGCGGGCGTGACGCTACCCACCAACCTGCCGCTGAAGGTAAGGGCGGCAGGCTTCACTCAACCAGCGAGCGGTTTGACCCTATGGGGACGTCGCTTTAATTCTCATGAAATTCCTGTATCGCCACTTGGGCTTCATCAGAGGAGCTTCAGAAACGATCAGCCTCGAATGTGGAAAGGGGATTACAAGAGCTAAAACGAAAAAAAGGCCAGACCCAGCAAAGGGACCAGCCTTGGAAATATTCAAATACGTATTAAGCCTGCTCTACACCGCAGCAGCCATCCTTGCAGCAATCACAAGTGCATTGGCCACTGGCGCAACAATCAGGCGTACAGTTGCAAGTTTGGGCGCAATGGGAGGTTTTTTCGTTCGTATTCATAATCGAGACAATTTAAAAGTGAACTTACAGAGCTGCGATAACCAGGTCAGCTATGCAAATATAGAACATACAAAGTCAACCTTTATTACACAATGCTTCGTTTGATTTGTAGAATCTCAATCTGTTCGCAGGAGGAAAAAAAGCCAGGCGCGGCGGCGGCCCGGCCCACATTTTCGGCTTGCGCGGAGCTACGCCTGATCCTTCGGCACGCCTGGCTTTTAGGGAGGATAGGCTCAAACAGTCCAGGGGCAGATACAGACCAAGTGAAAAAAAATAACGCCCGACCCCTCATGGAAGAGAGCCGGGCGTTGCAATCTTTAAGGAAGTGTTAAACAACTGATTTTAAGTTGTGGAACTAAATGAAGAAAGCGACTATGGCTACCTAATCGTTTCTTTATTAACATCTGACTATTTGAGCTTGTACCCAGTGTACTCATAAAATTTAGCATCGAGGCCGCTGCTTAGGTTCAATGTATCCCGCTGAATCCTTAAAATGGTCAACAAGCCATAGTAGGGTGTAATTAAAAAAAGGTACTGAAACTGTCATGGTTTGTCTATAAGCTTACTTAGTCGTCCTTTGGAGCATATAAACAACTCTGCCTCCTCAGATAATAGTATCACCAGCTTAATACCCCAGATATCGGTACACTATGGCTTGTTCGGCTACCTTTTTTGCGGAAAACCTGGCTCCCTATTTGCTAAAACCAATCCTTTTTTCGAAAAAAAGACGAGAATTGTTTGTAAATTAATCAAATATTTATACTCCAAAATTCTGATCTCATTAAGAATCGCCACGCTGAATACCCATACCGACGAGGAAGACGCTCAACTGCTTTCGCTCCTCAACGAGCAGAATAGCAATTCTTTTGACCGGATTTTCCGTAAGTATTGGCAAAAATTATACGATTTTGCTTACATCAAGACGCAGGATGGAGACGTGGCGGAAGAAATCGTACAGGAACTTTTCGTAAATCTTTTGGAAAAAAGGCAGGAACACACGATCCGTAATCTCCGTAGCTACCTGTTCATTTCAGTTAAGAATCGCGTAATCGACCACTACCGTAGGACAACCTTCGCCCGGCTGGATTCGATCACCGATTTGGCCTCCACTACGACCTATCCGCTCTTCCTTGAAGAATTGGAGGTGGCTATTGAAGAAGCGATCGCACAATTGCCCGAAAAGGGCCGGCTGGTCTTCAACTTGAAGCGATCTGAAAACAAAACTACCCGTGAAATAGCCGAGCAGCTCGACATGCCCGAACGCACGGTCGAACACCACTACACCCAAGCAACCCGAACGCTAAAATCCCTGTTGAGCGGCTTTCTTTCTCTCTTCATCTGGCTATTTCCTATTGGCACTTTTTAAAGGGATTTTAGCCATTTAACCCTGTCCTATATAAACTTTCCGCGAAAACTTATAATTAGTTGCGGACTTTCCCTTTCTCTCCGTCGTATGGGCAGAGGACAATACAATACCTATGAACAAGCAACACTTCCGTATCCTTCTGAAACGCTACCGTATCGACAACTGTACCACGAAGGAGCGCCGTCTGGTGGAGCAGTGGTTTTCTATGCTGGACGGTGAACCCTCCGTCCGCACGGCGGCGGAAAATCAGGAACTCGAAGATAAAATGTGGCGGGCAATTCAGCAGCGTCACGGCCAGCCCGAACGGCCGATCCGTCCCCTTATCGTTCGTCGCTGGTGGCGGGCAGCGGTAGCGGCAGTTGTGCTGCTGGGTTTGGGCTGGTTTGCTTATGATCGCCTGAATTCAAATACGGGACTACTGGCAATCGACGGCCCCGCTACGCAATCGGCCACGGGCGTCGTGACGCACCTCAACGATACCTCTGAGTCCATGAAACTCGCCCTGAGCGATGGCTCCAGGGTGACGCTCGCGCCCCACAGCCGCGTGGAGTATCCCACAGCATTTGAAAGTGCCCGGCGCGAAGTAACTCTGGACGGTGAGGCCCTTTTTGAAGTGACCCGTAACCCGCAGCAGCCCTTTTTCGTGAATGCCGGGGAGGTGACCACCAAGGTGCTGGGAACCAGTTTCCGCGTGAAAACAAGTGAGCAAAATCGTTCGGTCCAGGTTTCGGTGCTGACGGGAAAGGTTTCTGTCTTTCAGCGGGCAGCGCCAGATGAACCCCCGCAGGAAAAAATAAAAAATGGAGTAATCCTGACGCCCAACCAGCGCGTGGTATACACCCAGGCCAGTCACTCCTTCGAAACGAGTCTGGTGGAGCAGCCGATGGTCGTCGTCCCGGAAGGCGACGTTCCCGACACCGAAAAACCGATCCTGGCCTTCAACTTTGAAG
This sequence comes from Cytophagales bacterium, assembly GCA_038242095.1. Lineage (GTDB taxonomy): Bacteria > Bacteroidota > Bacteroidia > Cytophagales > Spirosomataceae > Persicitalea. Next base: position 21,510 of record JBBSSJ010000029.1, on the reverse strand, counting down.
ACGCCACAATGGCCACCGTATTAAGCAAACTGGAAAAATCCTACGGGATCGAGATTATTCTGGAAAACGAAGAATTGGGCAACTGTCTTTTCACCGCCGACATTACCGAACAGCCGCTCTTCACCAAGCTAGATCTGCTATGCGCGGCCCTAAACGCCACCTACGAAGTGCGCGGAACGAAGATTCTGCTTATGGGGAGCGGGTGCCAATAAAAAAAGAGCCGGAAGTCTTGCGAGCACTTTCGACTCCTGAGTAGTACCCTTTCTGAAACCTGGTCGGATTTCCATCCTTGTGGATGAGGGAGAGGGCGTTTTGTCAAATTTCTATGAACCCAACAAAAACAGCCAAAAGTAATGAAAAAACAACTACGAGCGCAAAAGCTGCTGCAACGAATCATGCGGATCACTCTGCTGCAAACTGTCCTGATCTGCCTGACCCTGACGCTGGTTTACGCTCACGATGCCCACACCCAGGACCTCTTGGACCGGGCCGTTTCGATCAAATCCAATAATGCGGAACTACGAAAAGTCCTGTCCAAAATAGAGAGTGAAGTCGATGTCAAATTCGTGTATAGCTCCACGGTCATCCAGCCCAACCGCCGGGTGAGTGTGAAGGCCGACCAACGCAAGCTTTCGGAAGTACTGGCAATGGTTTTGGAGCCGCTGGATATTTCGTACCGGGTCATTGGCGGGCAGATTACGCTGACCCGGTACGAAACTGGTGCTTCGTCGGTGCTTTCTGAACTAGAAGTTGAGGTCGTTACAGAGCAAGCAGTTACTGGAATTGTTACTGACGAAGGCGGTGGAGCTTTGCCGGGCGTAAGTATTCTGGTAAAAGGAACAGTGCGGGGAACGACGACGAACGTGGAAGGCTCCTATTCCGTGGTGGTACCTGATAACAATGCCGTGCTGGTGTTTAGCTACGTAGGATACCAAAGTCAGGAAGTGGCGATAGAAAACCGAACCAGGCTAGACGTCAGCCTCAAAATCGACAACAAGTCGCTGGACGAAGTGGTGGTGGTCGGCTACGGTACTCAAAGGAGAGCCGACATTACGGGCTCGCTGGCTTCGGTCAATGCGCAGGACATCAAGGATATTCCATCGCCCAGTCTCGACGCCACGATGACCGGACGGATGCCCGGCGTGTACGTCGCCCAAACGACCGGAACGCCCGGCGGTGGCTTGACCGTCCGGGTGCGGGGATCCGGTTCCATCGGAGCCGGGAACGAGCCGCTTTATGTGATCGACGGTTTTCCCGTTACGGCCAACTACAACCAGACCAGTAATCCGCTCAACTCCATCAATCCCAACGACATCGAATCCATCGAGGTATTGAAAGACGCGTCGGCAACGGCAATTTACGGATCACGGGGTTCCAATGGGGTGGTGATCGTCACGACCAAAGCGGGCAAATCCGGCAAAATGACCGTTGACATCGACAGCTACGTGGGCGTACAAAACGTGGTAAAAACGATTGATTTGATGAACGCCAGCGAGTTTGCCCAGTACATCAAGGATTCACGAAACAACGCCTACGCCGATACGGGTGGCGACATCAACGCGCCGAACGACAAGCGCGGCACGATCTACAAAATTCTGCCCGAGTTACAGAATCCTGAGTCGTTAGGCGAAGGCACCGACTGGCAGAAGGAGATTTACCGTCCGGCGGCCATGCGCAATCTCCAGCTACGGGTAGCGGGCGGGAACGACCGGGTCCGCTTCATGGTTTCGGGTGGCTATCTTAAGCAAGAGGGCGTGATCATCAACTCTGATTTTGAACGCTATTCCTTCAGAGTTAATCTCGATGCCCAGGCCAGCAAGCGGCTTAAAATAGGGGTGAATCTAACGCCAGCCTACACGGTGGCGAATCCAACCGAAGCCGAAGGCCACTGGGCGAGTGGCGGTATCGTGCTGAGTGCGCTTTCGATCGCTCCCCACGTTCCGGTGTACGACGCCGATGGTAACTACACCACGGCATTGGGACTGGGAAATGGGTTCAGCAGCATCGAAAATCCGGTAAAGTTAGCCAAAGAACGTACCTACACGAACAATGAAATTCGTCTGCTCGCCACCAGCTTCGCCGATTACCAAATAATCAATGGTCTGAATTACAAATTATTGCTCGGCACCGATCTGCAATCCTCCAACCTGAGAACCTTCAACCCGTCCATTGTGGGCATCGATGGCGTGCCTCCTCCGGTAATACCCAGGGGGACCAACAACACCCAACAGTCGTACAACTGGCTGGTCGAACATACGCTAACCTACGGTAAGACTTTCAACAAACACCACATCAACGCGCTTGCGGGATTTACGAGTCAAAAAGTACGGTCCGACAATTCGGGAATATCTTCGACTAATTTCCCGAACGATCTGGTGCAAACGCTCAATGCGGGGATTGTTATCGGCGCTTCGACCAGCGCGACGGAATGGTCCCTGCTGTCTTACCTCTCCCGGATCAATTACAGCTACAACGATCGCTACCTGCTGACGGCCACCATTCGGCGCGATGGTTCCTCGCGCTTTGGCAACAACAAGAAGTGGGGCGTCTTTCCGTCCATCTCGGCGGGCTGGCGAATCTCGGAAGAGGATTTTATGAAAAATATAAAAATAGTCAGCGATCTCAAAGTCAGGGCGAGTTACGGCGTCACGGGCAATAATTTCATCGGAAACTACGATCACGTTGGGCTGCTGACTAAGCAGAATTATGTCTTCGGGCAGGGCGGTGGTACCGTGGTGAATGGTCTTGGGCCGGACCGCATCAGCAATGCCAACCTAAGTTGGGAAAGAAACCAACAACTCGATGTGGGTCTGGAATTGGGATTGCTGAAAAACCGGATTTACCTCATTGCCGACTACTACCGTAAGATCACCTCCGACCTGTTGCTCAACGTCCCGACGCCCTCGCTGACGGGCTATACTTCGGCGCGGCAGAATATCGGCAAGGTCGAGAACAAAGGATTTGAACTGGGCCTGAACACGCGCAACCTGGTCAATGAATTCAAGTGGAATAGTGATTTCAACATCTCATTCAACCGAAATAAGGTGCTTTTGCTGGGGCCAAGCGGCGAACCGATTTTTGGCAGTTATCAGCTTTCCAACAGCCACGTTACGCAAATTGGCAAGCCCCTGGGTAGTTTTTATGGTTATCAGGTAATCGGTATTTTCCAGACGCCCGAGGAGGTTAACGACAATGCCAGTTTTGCGGATTCCAAACCCGGCCATTACCGCTTTGCCGACATCGACGGCGACGGAAAACTCAGCGTGGACGATCGCACCATCCTGGGCAACGCCCAGCCGGATTTTATCTTTGGTTTCACCAATAGCATTTCCTACAAAGGGTTCGATATGAGCGTCCTTATTCAAGGAGTGCAGGGTAACGAAATCCTGAATCTCGGTCGCCGATTCTACGCCAATTATGCCGGAACGGCCAATTCGCTCCGTGAAGTATTGAACAGTTGGAAATCGCCGCAAGAACCGGGCGACGGCAAAACGCCGCGCGTCAACCGGGATCTTTCAAGGTATAGCAGCAGCAACACTTCTGCCAACATCACTTCGGGACAGGTGGAGGAAGCATCCTTCGTCAGAATCAGAAATATTTCAGTCGGTTATTCCGCTCCTAAGGCCTGGGCGTCTAAACTGCGGTTGCAGACCTTGCGGCTGTACGTCAACGTACAAAACCCCGTGACCTGGACTAAATACACCGGCTACAACCCGGAGGTGAGCGTGGCGGGGGCCAACCCCCTCGCGCCGGGCGTGGACTACGGCGGCTACCCCATAGCGCGCGTACTGACCGGCGGACTGAACCTTAGTTTTTAATCATGAAACGATACGCTAAAATGAAAAAACTTACTTTTTTCCTGCTCGTTCTGTTCGGCAGCGCTTCTTGCAAAGATGATTTCCTGGTGCTGGCTCCCTTGTCGGAAACCAACAGCATCAATTTCTACCGGAATGCCGACGATATGCTCAACGCGGTCAATGCCGCCTACGCGGCTTTGCAATTCAACGGGCAGTATAACCAGGGCATGTACGCCATCGGCGAGGTACGCTCGGACAATACCGAGATTCTTGACGCCCAGAGCGGGATCGATATCACCCAGATCGACGCCTTTACGACCATCAGTAACAACGGTATTATCAACTCAGTCTGGAACGACCACTACCGGGGTATCCTGGCCTGCAATACGGTGATCGACCGGTTGGATGGCGTCGCCATGAACGAAGCTCTCAAAAAGCGGTTCACGGGCGAAGCTCAGTTCCTGCGCGCCTTGATGTACTTCAACATGGTTCGTATTTTTGGGGAGGTACCGCTGGTGCTTAAAGAAACCGCCGACGTAGAAAGTGGCTATGCCTTTACCCGTGATCCCGTAGAAACAGTCTATACCCAAATCGTGAAGGATCTTACCGAGGCAGCGACTATACTCCCGGGTATCTATACGGGCAACGACATCGGGCGCGCCACGTCGGGGGCCGCCATGGGTCTGCTGGCCAAGGTGTACCTGACCCAGCGCAAATGGAACGAAGCGGCGGCTAAAACGAAGGAGGTAATGAATCTGAACCGCTACGAATTGCTGCCTAATTACGCCGATCTTTTTAAAATCAATAACGAAAACACCAAGGAGTCTTTGTTTGAAGTGCAATACAAGAAGGGCGGCTTCGGGCTGGGAAGTCCGTTCAACAACCGTTTTGCGCCGCGACTTTCGGGCACTTACGTCACTACGGTCGGCGCAGGCAACGGACACAACCAGCCCACGGCCAATATGGCCGAAGCCTACGAGGAGAAAGACAAGCGGAAGGGTGCCTCATTTGCTGACAGCTATATCGGAGACAAGAACCAGGTGGTCAAAATCCGCTACGTAACCAAGTATCTCGACCCGGCCCCTTTCGCTGTCAATGATGCCGACAACAACTTTCCCATCCTTCGTTTTGCGGACTTGCTGCTGATGCGGGCTGAGGCCCTCAACGAAGTTGGCTATATTGCCGATGGGGAAGCCTTGGAGCTTTTGAACAAAATTCGTCTCCGCGCCGGGCTGGCACCCAAAACCAGCCAGGAGCTGAACACTCAGCAGGCGTTTCGCTTGGCGGTCGAAGACGAAAGGCGGGTGGAACTGGCCTTCGAGAACCACCGCTGGTTCGACTTGGTTCGGACGGGGCGCGCCGTCGAGGTGATGAGCAAAAAGGGCTTTTCAATCGACGCCAAAAAACTCTTGTTGCCGATTCCGCAAAATCAAATCGACATCAACCCCAGCAAAATAAAGCAGAACCCCGGCTACTGACCCATTTCTTCTGGGCACGCTATAATTTCATTTTTCTTTTTTGCAAAAAAGCATGAAAAAACAATCGTTGCAGTTTACGTTTAGGGTACTGGTGCTTTGTAGCATCGCCTACGTTTCGTCGGCCCAGAAGGCGGTCCATCCCGATGGTAAATATGGCGAGGCAGAACTCATGCAAACCCACGCCAACGGTTTTCGGGGCATTTGGTACATGAATCAACCTTCCGACGATGAGTACGTCTATAAGTACAGCGGCGGCCTGGGAACGTATCCGGCCAACCACCGCCCTTTCGCGGTGTACGCCCCGGCGGTCGACAAGACGTTTTTCTGCTTCGGGGGCACCGACAGCACCAATTCCACGCTGCTGCACAACGTTTCGTACTTCGACCACAAGACCAAAAAAGTAGCCAACCCCATTACGCTGCTGGACAAGCATACCAACGACGCGCACGATAATCCGGTCATTTCACTCGACGAGAAAGGCTTCATTTGGATTTTCTCCACGTCGCACGGAACGAATCGGCCGTCGTACATCCACCGCAGCAAGAGGCCTTACGACATCAGCGAATTTGAAAACGTCCGCCCCACCGAACTGGTGAATGGCGTAGAGAAACCTTTCGACAATTTCTCGTACTTCCAGGTCTATCCAATTAAAGGGAAGGGCTTTATCGCGCTTTTTACCAAGTATAACAAAGGTCAGCGCGTCATCGGCTTCAACACCAGTCAAAACGGTGTACACTGGAACGAATGGCAGGTGCTGGCTCACATCGAAGAAGGCCACTACCAGATCAGCGCGGAAAAAGACGGCAAGGTGAGCGTCGCCTTCGATTTCCACCCCAAGAACAAGGGGCTGAACTACCGCACCAATCTGCACTACCTCGAAACCACCGACTTCGGTCAAAGTTGGCAGACCATTGCGGGCAAGAAGTTGCAACTCCCGCTCACCGCCCGCGACAATCCGGCCAGAATCAAGGATTTCGTAAGTGAAGGGCTGAATTGCTACCTGCTCGACATCACGCTGGACGACAAGCAGCAGCCTGCCATTCTGGTGATTTCCAGCAAAGGCTACGAAGCGGGACCGGAGAACGCGCCCCGGCAATGGCGGGTCTTCAGGCCCACCAATGGCCAGTGGATAGATCATGTGGTGACGACCTCCGACAGTAATTACGACATGGGGTCTATCTACGCTGAACCCGACAACGTATTTCGCATTATCGGCCCCACGGCCGACGGCCCACAAGCCTACAACCCCGGCGGCGAGGTGGTCATGTGGCTCAGCAAAGATGGCGGCGTGACCTGGAAGCTGGAGAAAGAACTCACTAAAAACAGCACAATGAACCACACCTACGTCCGCGCGCCCCGCTTTGCGCGGCCCGATTTCTACGGCATCTGGGCCGATGGTCACGGTCGGAAGCCTTCAGAGTCGAACCTTTATTTTACGACCAAAGGCGGGGCAGTTTATCGTCTGCCACGACACAGTAATGATGCCATGATTGAGCCAATTAGACAGGATTAGTCAATTTATCCTTAAAATGAGCCTAATGTTGGAGTGCAACGAAAAATGTGGGAGATTCATGCTGCTTCCTGGATAATATCAGAACACTTCACTGATTTGATCGGTCTAGAGACCGGATCCACCTTTCGAAGAATATCTTCCCATTCGTTGGTCAATACTTTTGTCCGGACTTGAAGCAGTAAGTGTTTGGTGTAATTAAAAAAGGGTACAGCCATGCCGTAACGGTTTCTGTACCTTTTTTTAATTACATTCATGATTGTGTTTCTATTGTATGGGGTGACCCAGGGCTATCCGGGGGTGTTTAGGCTGCTTTGATCGCGTTCCGATACCGCTTCACGCTGGCCAGGCTCACGCCCGTAAGCTCTACGATCTCGGAATTGCCGAAGCCACTTCCGATGAGTTTCTTTACATTATTGTTCTTCTTAGAGTCCAGGCCAACGGGACGGCCGATGTGCTTGCCTTTGGCCAGTAGCTGGCCGGCGCGGGTCTTATCCAGGATCATTTCTCGCCGGCAGTCAGCCGACGTCATACTCCGCCAGTCCTCTGAAATGCCGATGACCAGCTTTTTGAGGGCTAACCGAGTCGGTTCCCAGATCCAACGCTTTGCAAGTCAATACCCTGCTCGTTGAAGCTGCCGATCAGGGTGATTATGTGGTCGCGGCTGCGGCCCAGGCGGAGTATGACGGCAACGGCCGCCCGACACCACCGTATTACCGGGGCGCAGCAGGGAGAGAATTTTATCCAGTGTCGGGCACTGCACCGGCAGGACACTGATCTTTTCCGGGAAGATGCGGTCGAAACCTAATTTCTGCAAAGCGTCAAGCTGGGTGTCGGTATTCTGGCCGGTGGACGAGACACGGGCATAGCCAAAGGTCCGGTTCATGGGCGGTCCGTGAATACGGTAAGGGAAGAGGCATCAAGTCAGGTCAATAAATACACCCTTCCTTTTTGTGCTGGCCCTGCTTGTTGGCCCCTGTTTTCGGGGGAGTTTTCATAGGAAACCCAAGCCTTAGCCGGAATTCAGAAAGGTATAGCTTTCTGAACCATTCCAGTGCTGTGGGCCGCTGGGCTAGGCAACTTGGCAAACCGTCAACACAATCCAACAGAATAACTGCCCAGCCGTATTGCTGGGAAAAATGCTGCTTCCAAAATCGAGAACGCATCACTGCCCACATGGGGGAGCAAGCCTCGTATACTCCCCACAAAACACCACCCTTTTCAGGATACTAGCTGGGAAATGAATAAAAAGCGTCGTATTTTTGCAGCTATGAAGTGTCGTATTTTTGCGATTCTTAAAGGTTGATACACAATGAGAAAGAAAGAGAAATTAGAAACTAGAATTCTCGCCAGGATCAGTCGAAGGAAGAAGCCAATCCTGCTCCGGGAGGACTTCTCCGATTTGGGAGGGTACGATCAGGTGGGCAGGGCGTTGAGGAAAATTGCAGAAAAAGGGGTAGTCATCAGGATAGGCTACGGGTTATATGCCAAAGCCAAACAATCCGCCTTGACTGGCGAGACAGTTCCGGTCGTCTCCTTGCCTACGCTGGGCAGAGAAGCCCTGAGGCGACTTCGGGTCCGTACCGTACCTTCAAAAGCTGAATTGGATTACAAAGAAGGACGCTCCACGCAGGTGCCGACGGGCCGCATGATCGGCGTGAAAGACAGAATCAGCCGCAAAATCGGCTTTAAGGACGCACACATTAGCTATGAGTACAATTCCTGACAAGGCCCTGATCGAGGAAGTCGCGCTTATAAAGGGGATAAGCGAGGCATTCATTGAAAAGGACTGGTACGCCACGTAGGTCATCAAGGTAATGGCCGAAAAGAAACAGGGGGACTTCGTTCTAGTGTTCACGGATGGCACCGCACTCTCAAAAGCCCACAGGCTCATCCACAGGTTTTCGGAGGACATCGATTTTCGCGTACTCCCCCCGGGCCCGATCGCAAAAATAATTCGTAAATCAGAAGAGCCATATCCGGCTTCAAAAAATCCACGACTGAATGGCTTGGGCAGTCATTTGAAATCATCAATACAACGGCTTCGGATTACAACCGGAACATCGTCATTGATCTGGGCTATCCTTCCCGGTTTAACCCGGAGGAAGTCCTTCGCCCGCATATCAAGCTTGAACTAACACTGGGAACGCTGCAGCTACCACCCGTTAACCTCCCTATTTCATCTCTAATAAATGAGGTGGTCGGCAAGCCGGGTGAAGTGGATTCCATTGCCTGTGCCGATCCTGTGGAGTACGCGGCAGACAAAGTGAGCGCGCTGGCCTGGCGCGTACCCGCCAGGGTAAGGGGTGCAAAAGACAAACAGCCCGACCTGGTGAGGCACTTACATGATTTGGCGATGCTGAGCGACCGAGCGGTTGACAGCCCTCATTTTGCGAATTTGGTTGGCAGTGCTATGGGGCGGGACGATAGCCGTGCCGCAGAGGTAACGGGCCTGAGCATACGGGAGAAAATTTCATGGGCAATCGAAATGCTTGTAACGGACCCTGCATACCCCCTGGAATACGAGAAATTTGTGAAGGGCATGTCTTACGCAGGAGGAGATGTCGTACCCAATTTTGATACGGCTATTGGCAGGATGAAGCTGCTTGTATCCCATATTGCCGGGTGAAGGACTCTTGGCCGGGAGTTATCTAGTGATCCTAGAAATTTAGCTTGACCAGGCATAGGACCAAAAAGCGCTGAGACAGTGAGTGTTTGTTTGAGATACGATAAAATCATACTAGCCGGAACTTCACAAAATAAGCAACCGCTGGTTTGACGGCTCATATGGACAACCTTTTTATCATTACATTGGGTGATAAAATGTTTTATACCCTCAATCTGCCACAAATTGAATCCCTCCGCCATTCTGCACCGCCGCCTTTGTTTGATCCGCTGGACGAAATCTCCCTTCCGCTACCCCACCAAAAAGGAACTCACTGCCCGACTCAACGAAACCGATATCGCTCAGAAGTCCTCCCGCTCTATCGAACGGGACATCAAGGAACTGTACGGCACCACCGGCTTCCAAATCAAGTACGACTCCCGTAGGCGCGGCTATTACCTGGACATCCCGCCCGACGAGGACCTCGAGGATTTCGAGCAGTTTGTGGCCCTGTTGGAACGTTGCGAGCGGTTAAGCTTTTTGCAAAGTACATTCACCAGCGTTCAAGAAGTCGGCAAGTATCTAGTACTCGAGCGCAACGACCAATTCGTCGGCTCCGATCATCTGCCTATTTTGTGGGAAGCGTTGCGGAGTCGGCGAGCGATTGGGTTTGGCTACGCTGCTTACACAGGTTCAGAGGCTCCACCCGCTTCTCGTACCATCGAGCCCGGCCTGCTCTTCGAGTACCGCAACCGCTGGTATCTCGACGGCTGGGATACCGAAAAAGAAGGCATCCGTACGTTCGGCCTCGACCGCATGACTGACCTTCACCTGACCGAAAATCCCATCACGGCCGACCGCACCGCCACCTATAAAATTCTCCGCCGTCATGTGATCGGCGTCACCTGCCCCGACGGAGCCCAGCCGGAGCGTGTCGTGTTGCGGTTCAATGCGTTGCAGAGTAGCTACGTGCGTTCGCTGCCGTTGCATTCGAGTCAGCGAGAACTATCTAAAGTAGGTGAGTTTGAGTTGTTCGTGGTAATTAATACTGAGCTTATTCGATTGATTCTAGCTCTTTGTGAAGAGATCGAAGTCCTTACGCCCGTTTCTTTGCGGAAAGTGATCGCTGAAAAGACTACTAGAGCGAACTCCTGCTATAAAAATAACTATATTACATAGCTGAAATTCAGTGTTTTATAGAAAAAATAACTCAACACCATTCCTTTGAAGCAGATATTTCAAAGATTTTCCATAATTTTGTTCCCGTAATATTCTACTGTTATTACGGCGAAGCATAAAAATTTTAAAACAAAAATTATGAAAATCATGAAAATTTACATTTCCGGCGACTTTCCTAAGTCGCTGAAGAACCCAATCAAAAGATCTCTTACTGATGAAGTCCGTTGGGAGATCACTCATGCAACAGACCATCTGCTCCAGAGGTCAACGGCATTTGAAGTTGCCTGGCACATTATCGATCAACGATCCGATGTAGTCATAACTAAAAACAAAAAATTAGTTAGTCAACTAAATGAACTTCAATTAATTTGGAAACCCACTGTTATACTAATCGAAGGCGATTTCGTCCAATCGTCTATTATAGATCTTATCGAAAATAGCCTTCTGGTTATAAAGTAGACTAGTATCCTTAATATCTCGGACTCAAGTAAATGCGAATCATTTATTCTACTCAATGAATAATTGATTGATAACCAATCAATCAATTATTGCAAGAAAGTGATTTAGAATATAAGGCTCAATTTTACTCAGCGGGTATTGAAAGTAAATGTTCTATTGTCGTATTCTAGGTGTAGAGCTATATCAATTGAACCTTCGGGTATTTTAAAGAAAGTCTAAGAAAATTTGAGACTACACCACTTTTTGGCGAACCTCCCCTATTCCTTTGCCTCATTCTAATCGAAAACTATATGCGTATACAACTGCAACTGAGTCCTAGTACCGAGCCTGTGCCGTTTTCTTACTTACCGGACTTGCGCCATGCCCTGCATACTTGGATAGGACCTAATAATTTCCATAACGAAATGAGTCTGTACAGTTTTGGATGGTTAAAAGGCGGCGTGAAAATTGGACGCTATTTGCACTTCCCGGAAGGGGCAACCTGGAACCTTGGATTCTACGACGGCGACCTAGGGTGGGAACTAGCCAAGGGGATAATCAAAGACAAGCACTTGGCTTATGGCATGACCGTCAAGAAAGCCCTGGAAATGCCTGATCCTGAATTTGAATCTCCTACGCGCTTTACGGTGGACGGGGCGGTACTGATTCGCGATAAAGACGCCGAGGGCAAGCGGGAATGTGTGCTTTGGAATGACATCCGTGCTGATGTACTGCTCACGGAAAAGATGATTCAGAAAATGAAAAAGGCCGGATTGGACGAAAAGCACCAAGGTGTACGGATTCGGTTTGACCGCACCTATGCTAAGGCTACTGAGAAAGTAATGGTAGCTAAGCGAATGCCCGACGGGCAGGATATTCGACACAAGGCCAGCGTCTGTCCCGTGATTATCGAAGGGACGCCCGAAGCTATCCATTTCGCCTGGTTGGTGGGCGTCGGGGAATTGACGGGCAGCGGTTTTGGTGCCTTGGTTTAATCTAAAATTCATTCATAGAGTATGGAAACGATTGATTTACAGTTTTTTCTCAAACCGCCCAGTCTTATTACCCGCGCCATGTTGACGATTGACGCGTTAGCTCCGCTGTCGATGGTGGCGGCACAGCCGGGCAAATATTACCGCAGCCAACCCGCGCCGACCGACTACATGCTTTACGGGCTGCTGGAAAATGCTTTGGGCTGGCATCTACATGATAAAGTTCGCAAACAAGCCGTAGACAAATTGAAGAAGCAGCTCAAAAAGCAATTCAAGAAAGATTCGGTTTGGAATGAATCGGAATGGGTCGCCGAAAAGCCGGATACTTCGGAGGTAGGGTTTATGAGTTTACTTCAATACCACGTCAAGTTCAGCGGCGTGCATGTACAACCCAACTTGACTTTTTTCGATGATCTCTGGTCCCAGCATTTACACGATACAGGACAATCTTTTTTCGGAGGTAGCAAACACTATGACGCTTCACTTTCGGATTTGTTGAATCGAGGGAAGCGGGGTGATGTATCATTTGGAGATCGGGCGGATTTTGAAAACTATACAGAAGAGCAATTAGCGAATCTGCCTGACGGAGCAAAGATCAAGTACACGGCTATTCGAGCCAAGTATGCGCAATACTACGTCAGCCCCACAGTGCGGGAATACGTGATCCCAAATCGACCTTATTTAATCGGATTGGATACCACGCCCGAGGTTTCAGCTTTGCTGAAAAGCGCTTTTGAGAATCCCGCTGCCCCCCTCTACCTGGGTTCAAACGATGGCTGGGTGGAAGTTAATTACGACGAGCTATGATAGATTTAAATTTCTTACACCCTTACCCGCGCTATGGCGTCGCTGCTGCACTAGTCGAGATGCAGGATCAAGGCGTTTTGCTAGAAGATTTAATCGACCCAAAAACTACGGCTGACTTTGCTGCCAAGGTGATTGACCGCGCGTTGAATCGATACACGCTATGGACGCAGGATAATCCACTCAACGAGGCGGCCACCCTGTTAGAGTTCAGGTATTTGGATGGTCAGAAAGTCGATCCTGGTCAAAAAAGTGGACAAGGGGCAGGAAACGGGTGCTATTTGGCTCCTCACGTCATTACCAATGACAAGTCGTCCGCAAAGACCGTGGCCGAAGCCCGAGCCATCCGTGGATTGTTGATGAAAGCAAAGGAAGAAGATTTGCTTAAACCCCAACAAAAGCTCAAAAGGTCTTTTGCGCCCTTGACCTCCAAGATTAACAATGGAAAAGCATCCATGACCGAACCTAAGGCCAATTTGCTGGAGACAGCCTTTACCTTGATTACAACTTTAACTGAATACAAGCCCGCCTCCCAGATAGTCAAAGGCAAGAACTTCGTGAACGCCACGATCATCCCTGACCTTCCTTTGGTGTATTCCGACTCTTACCCGCTCATTGATTTTGTGCGGTTGTTCGCCGATTTGCAATACAAGGTCGATGCAGATTTTGGACAAGGTACCTCGCCTTATAAAAGTAACATTGATCTTAAAAACCGGAAGTACCGCCGCCCACCCATTTTTTCGGGCAACTACCCTAATGCGCCGCGTGATAAATCGCTGGGCGTGGTGTCACTAGTGGCGGCGATTGGAGCCTGGGCTAGGGAGAATGAGCCTTTTCAGGGTAGCAACCGCGCAGCCTACGCCACACGAGTCTTGGAAATGTTGGCGGAAAATCCGCTCTACGTAGTATCCTACGAAGAATTCCGCCAAGAGAGTTTTGGGCATCATCTGGTAGATCTCTCTATCAATAGTGACCTGCCCGCCCTGGTTCGTTCGGCCCACCGTGCGAAGCTTACCAACGTCGAGAAGATCGACGACCCCAAGTATAAGCTTTACAAGTTCTTTTTCGACCGCTTTCTGCAACAGTTTTCCCAAGCTACTTTCCGGGATTTTCTAGCAACTCGCGCTGAATATCCAAACGCTTTATCACCCTTAATCGAACAATATATGGCAACTGAACATGAAGAATTAACTCCTGAATTAATCCGATCAGCCCGCGCGTACGGGCGTTCGCTCAATTCTGCCACTTACTGGGCCGCCAGAAGGGAAGAGGAAGAAGACAAGAAAAGCGGACACAAATCCCGGCCTTTGCAAGAACTAAAAAACCGGATTCTGGTGCAGTTTGAAAGCACGATTTTGAGCGCCAAAAGTACTACGGCTTTACTCTCTCAAATGGGCATCATTGCGGGAAGGCTCACGGGCAACGAGATTAGTAGCGACGCCGAACTCTTTATGGAAACGGTAGCAACCTGGCCTACCGAAAAATTGCCTCTTGCCAAAGAGTTGGTCACGGCGTTCATGCGGCTCAATTCCAGGAAAAATAAGAGTGAACAGGCTGGCCAAGAATCAGATGGAAGTGACTCAGATGCTATTGACGAGGAAAGTCAAGCTAACGACCCCCAGCCAAATTAAACTTATTATAACATAAATTTTTAATCCAAGAAATCATGAAAATCAAATCCATTACTGTATCACTCGTAGCTCCCATGAACGACCACGCCGCTAACCGGGGTGAGAAACTGCTGGGCAATGCTTCCTCCATCAAGCGACGACCCGACGGGCGCGTTTACATCTCCGGTCAAATGCAACGCCATGTTTTGTTTAGTGCCATTGAGCGCATGAACGAAGACGATCCTAGGGGCGAAGGAACCTACGTCGCGAACGGCGACGGCACCTCGACCGAAGTAGCCACCGACCTACGTAGTGACCTGGGTGGATACCTGGCCACCAATAAGGACGACTACTCGGGTCGCCGCACCGCGCCTATTTCTGCCACTTCGGCGGTAGCGACCGAAATCAGCGAAGTCGGGCGCGACCTGCTGGTTCGTCTAAAAATGAACGAGGACAAGGAATCGACCAAGAAGCAAGCCCTGGCAACCAACGAATTCAGCCAAAGTGACCTGATGCAAATGAGCTTTCATCTGGACGTGTCAGCGGTGGGCGTCACTAAATTGTTTGAATACGATCAGGAAGTACATCTGAATACCAGCTACCGCGACCACCTAGCTGATAAGCCCGGCGAGCGTAAGCGGCGTGTGGAGTTGTTTCTGGAAGCGACCCGCTCCATGACCGACTACGCTAATCAGGCCCGCAACGCCACCACGGGCGAGCCGCAAAAGGTACTGATCGTGCTGGACACCAAAATGAGCCGCAAGGCGAGCCGCTATTTTTCCAGCGATTCGGATACAGAGAAAGAGAGGATTCTGGCAGAATTGAAGAACCGGAACGCCGAATATTTCCTGGGCGACGACACGGATGCTAATGCCATGAGCGTGGATGAAGCGTACAGCCAGGCTTTTAAGGCTCTTGACACCAACAAATTGTACAATCCTGCCAAATAGAATTTCGCATGGAGCCGCTTGCCAAACCTTCCGGGATTACTTATCGAGACCACCGTCAGCACGTGTATGACGAAGCTTTGAGCCTATTGGGTGACAATTCCTTTTGGGCAAAAAAGTACAAAGCGGTCACAGGCGAGAATCTGACAGAACAAGTGAAGCGGGCGGCTTGGTGGCACGATGCGGGCAAACTGCATGAAAGATGGAAAACAGCTTGCAGTAGCGATTACCTCCTTTACCAAAAGTGGCGGCAACAAAATGGATTGGCTCCTGATGAAGTAAACGCAGTTGAGTTCAAGCGCTATGAATGGGAGATGCGTAAGCTGAAAAAAAGCAGTAGTCCGGGCCTGATGAAAGCGAAATTGCGGCACGAATTCGATTCTCTGAAACAGGCAACCGAAAAAATAGACAAAGATAATCCTCTTACCATCGCCGAATCTGTTGCCATTGCCGCCCACCATAGCAAACTTAGCCACCGCCATAAAAAACGTTGGTTTGAAGACGGTAGAAAAGCAGATAGTGGTGAGGGCCCTTTTTCTGATTTGTGGAAACTGTTGGAGGATCAGTCTAAAAACCTGATCGGTACCTTTCCTTACAACAAACGGGAATGGGAAGAGAAAGTACTCGAACGCTACAAAATTGCAGGAGTGCGGGCTTTATTGCGATTGGCCGACACGCGGGCCAGTCGCGCTGAAAGCGGGGAAAGGGTTCCCGAAATCACGCCTTTCGATTACAGGTTTGTGCATCCGCAGCGGAACGCGGTGCAAAGAATTGCCGAAGAAATTGCATCCCAACGTCTGGCTAGTATTCTGCGCGCGCCGACGGGTAGCGGCAAAACGGATGCGGCACTACTTTGGGCCAAAAAACAAATTGAACTAGGCCGTGCCGACCGCCTTGTCGTGGCAATGCCAACGCGCTTTACATCCAATGCGTTGGCCATGAGCGTGGAGAAAAATATCAGTTCTACGGGATTGTACCATTCGAGTGCCTGGTACAACCGCTACGGGAAAGTTTCGGACGCTGAAAAGAGCAATGCCCGTGAGTTGCACAAACTGGCTCAACTGCTGGTGACGCCCGTGACGGTCTGCACGATCGACCATCTGTTGCTGAGCCTCACGGGAACGAAGGAAGATCATCATTCGACCTTCTTTTTTCTGGCTAATAGCGCGGTAGTATTCGACGAAGCAGATTTTTACGACCCTTTTGTGCAAGCTAATATGCTGGTGCTGCTGGAAACGCTCAAAATTCTGCAGGTTCCGGTGCTGATTATGAGTGCCACGGTTCCCGACTCGTCCAAGGCTTTGTACAAAATAGAGGATGAAATACTGGACGTTCCTGCCGAAGCTAAATCGCCCAACCGTTCGATTGTGTGGCGCGGCCCCGCCGAAACTCCTGAAGACGTCGAAGGAATTTTAAAAGGCATGATGCGTCAGCGTACGGGCATCGTATATGCTAACACGGTCGATAGAGCCTACGCTTACTACGAGTGGTTCAAGAACCAGTACGAAAATCACGGTGGTCCCAAGCCTATTCTTTACCACAGCCGCTTTACAGAACCGCATAAAAAAGGCATTGAAGACGCTTTGCTCGCTGCGCTGGGGAAAGAAATTTGGCACGACGAAAACCGAACCGCCGAAGGTATTGCCATTCTGACCCAAATTGGTGAAATGAGCGTCAACATCAGCGCGCCGATTATGCTGTCGGACGCTTGTCCGTGGGATCGGCTGGCCCAGCGGGCAGGGCGACTCGATCGCTTTGGTCTTTCACCCAACGGCGGAGTTTTGTACGTGGTCGAACCTTTGCGCGATGGAAAATCCTACCCTGCGCCCTACGGTGAATTTGAGCGGGAAGGCGGTTGGATCCCGGCAGAAGCATTGAGCCAAACCATCGACGAGTTACGAGATGCATTCGACGAGGTGCCACAACAGGTCACGCCGCAGGATTTCGTTGACAGGGTAAATAACTTGTACCCTGCTCATTCCGAATTTGAAGAAAGAATCAAACAGAACTCGGACAAACTAAAAAAACTGATGCGTACCAACTGGATGATCGTATCGGACCAGTTTACCGATGAGGACGACGCCTCGGTTTCCAACGAGTGGAAGAGCCGCGACATCCCGCCGCAGGATACCGTTTTTGTCAACCTACCCGCCTTCGCCGAGATGAATCCAGACGAAGAAAATCAGGTTGCCTATCCATTCCAAAATTGGGATCAATTCAGAAGTTACCAACTCGAACAGGGAATCAGTTGCCCAAAATACATGACTGGCAAAGCCAGCAAATTAGGTGAGTTCATCCAGTTTGCTTACCAGATAGGCGATGACGACGAGAAGAAATTCCTATGGTTGGTCGCTGAAGGAGTTTACAAGTCTGACACGGGATTAGCCAATATTGGCAAAGGGCAAAAAAGCGATCGAGCAAGTGGAAACTTCATTTAGTACATCGACTAGAAGCAACGTCCGCATCGGCGGCATGCTCGTCGGCTACCACCGTCTTTGTCCGCGCAAGGCGTGGTGGTCGCTGCGGGGCATCTGGATGGAGCAGGAGTCCGACACCGTGGCGCTGGGTCGACTGCTCGATCAGGCGGCCTACGCCCGAGCCGACAAGCACCTGCAAGTGGAGGCCGAGGCCCCCGACGGTACGCCGCTGATCGGCAAAATCGACCGCGCCAGTCTGCGCGAAGGCGTTTTGCACGAAACCAAGAAAGGCCGCTCCTGCGAGGACGCCCACCGCTGGCAAGTGCGGTTTTACCTCTGGCTGCTGCACCGTAACGGTGTCGCCCGTGCCGACGGCTCGCCCTTCATCGGTCAACTCGACTACCCGCTGCTGCGCCGCACCGAAACCGTCACGCTGGAAGCCGAACACCTCGCCGAACTCGAACAAACCGTAGCAGCCCTTTGCCAACTCACCACGCAGGAAACTCCGCCGCCCGTGCTGGCCCAACGCAAGTTCTGCCAAAAATGCGCCTTCGAGGAGCTTTGCTTTGGCTAACAATGATAGAATGAGTGACGGGGCCGCCCGAGCGGTGAGAGAATGATAGAACAGCTTCTCACAAAGGCTACTTTCAACTACTAAGCACTGTCAACTGTCCACCTTCAACTGAATAAATGAAACGTCCCTACTACCTTTTCTCGAGCGGTCGCTTGAAGCGGCAGCACAATACTTTGGCTTTGGAAAAAACTTCGGGCGAGCGCATCCCGGACGATGCAGCCGGTGATGAAGGTTTGCCTTCCGCCGCGCCGGATGGGCCGCGTACGCCCTTTCCGGTCGAGAGCGTGGATAGTTTGTTTTTGTTCGGCGAAGTCGATATTAACTCCAAGCTCATCACGTTTTTAGGGCAGCAGGGCATTCCAGCGTTTTTTTACGACTACTACGGCAACTTTACCGCCACCATTTATCCGCGCGACAGCCAGCTGTCGGGGCGACTGCGGGTGCAGCAGGCGCAGCATTACCTCAGCCCCAAGAAACGGCTCGTGCTGGCGCGGGCCTTTGTGGAGGCGGCTTTGTTCAACATCGAGCGCGTTATCAAGTACTACCAGCCGCGACTGACGGGCGACGCGCAGACAACCGTGCAAGCTACTCTCGCCGCCCTCGTGCGCGACCGCGACGCCCTGCCGCGCACGACCGACATTCTCACGCTGATGGCCGTCGAAGGCCGCATCCGAGATCGGTACTACCAGATGTGGCCGCATTTTCTGGGACCAGAGGTGGCGGCCCGTTTTCCGTTTAACAAACGCGAACGGCGACCGCCCTCCAATGAGTTGAATGCCCTGATTTCGTTCGGCAACTCGCTCTGCTATAATTCTGTCGTCCGGCAGATTTATCGCACGGCCCTCGACCCGACGGTGGCTTATCTGCACGAGCCGGGCGACCGCCGCTTTTCGCTCTCACTCGATATCGCCGAGATTTTCAAGCCGTTACTTGTGGATCGCGCCATTTTCCGACTTCTTAAAACGGGTGAGATCAGGCCCAAGCACTTCGAGAAGCACCTCGGCGGCTGTTACCTTTCGGAGGCCGGACGTAAAATTTTCGTCCAGCATTGGGACGAGCGCCTGAGCCAGACCGTGCAGCACCGCACCCTCGACCGCAAAGTGTCGTACGAACGTCTCATCCGGCTGGAATGTTATAAGCTCATCCGCCACCTCTCCGACCCCAAAGGCGAAACGTATCAGGGATTGCACATGTGGTGGTAAGAAAAGGGAGGGCACGCAGGAGGGGATCCCGTTCTTTGACGTACTGTGTAAATTAACCTGAAAACTTTGCTATTATGCCCTACTTCGTGGCCGTATATGATGTAAACCAGAAGCGCGTGGGCAAGATGCTCAAACTATTCCGCCGCTACCTGACCTGGATTCAGAACTCGGTCTTCGAGGGGGAGCTGACTTCCGCGCAGTTCAAGGCTCTGCAACAAGAAGCCGACCAACTCATGCAGGAGGGTGATGGCGTCGTATTTTATCAATTACGCGACGAGCGCTACATGGATCGCATCGCTCTTGGAAAAGAAAAGGCTGAACGCTCTCGCTTTCTGTGAGTTAGATCAACTACAAGTCGTCAGCCTTTGGGATTCAAGGTAATTATTAGCCTTTGAAAGTCAAAGCTAAGCATCCAATCGTCCTCCACTCCGATAAAAAAGTGTACTCAAACGCTCAGAAGTGCTTGTCGTCAACCTAACGGGTTTTTAGCCCTACTAGAGGTTGACGATTTTTTATGCTGTATTTTGTCCAACAACCGCCATTTACGTCTCAGAAAAGCTAATTTTGCGGCGGCTCTCAATCTGACCTTCTGGTATTGAAATCGATTGGTGAGCGCCTTGTCAAAGCCCCACAGCACCCTCTCAATCTGACCTTCTGGTATTGAAATAGGGAAACAATGTCCGCTACCGGGCGGCTTACCTGCTCTCAATCTGACCTTCTGGTATTGAAATCGGCGTGGGCAAAGAAATTGTCGCCCAGCACTTTTTTCCCTCTCAATCTGACCTTCTGGTATTGAAATGAAGCCAAGGAGCGCTCGGCGCGTGATAACAAATTGACTCTCAATCTGACCTTCTGGTATTGAAATCGCCATTGCCAACGAAAACGCCAAGTACGCCGAAGAACTCTCAATCTGACCTTCTGGTATTGAAATGTGCCGCTCCAGCATCGCCATTGATGCCCACGCCCCCTCTCAATCTGACCTTCTGGTATTGAAATCAATGCTTTCGGCTTGGCGTGCTTTTTCGTCGGCGGCCTCTCAATCTGACCTTCTGGTATTGAAATATGCCGCCACGCCAATCAGTCCGAGCGGAAAACCCACTCTCAATCTGACCTTCTGGTATTGAAATCTGACGATTTACGAAGCCTACCCGTACCTGCCGATTACTCTCAATCTGACCTTCTGGTATTGAAATGAGGTGCTGTTTAAGGACCGGGCGTTCGACGCCAGCTCTCAATCTGACCTTCTGGTATTGAAATCAGTGCGGGTAGGCGACAAATCCGGCCAAAATTCGGCTCTCAATCTGACCTTCTGGTATTGAAATCTGGCGTACTGTCAGCTTGGCGGCGGGTGCTTCTACTACTCTCAATCTGACCTTCTGGTATTGAAATCAATGGCCACCATGGCCAATTCCTGCTGTTCTTTCGCTCTCAATCTGACCTTCTGGTATTGAAATGTGGGCATCGACGCTGCGGTTCGGTTGTACGAAAAACTCTCAATCTGACCTTCTGGTATTGAAATCCATCTTTCTTAATGGCAGCCAAATCGTGGACAACTCCTCTCAATCTGACCTTCTGGTATTGAAATTCGAAAGCTTCTCGCTCAGCGCTTGGTTAGCACTAGGCTCTCAATCTGACCTTCTGGTATTGAAATTTGGGGGTGTTCTTCGGTTTTTTCCTTACGATGGACTCTCAATCTGACCTTCTGGTATTGAAATTGGCGAGGTCGAGTACTTCCTCGCTGAGTTGCTGCGACTCTCAATCTGACCTTCTGGTATTGAAATGGATGCCTTCGAGGCGTCGGTGCGGCGGGATCGTCCGCTCTCAATCTGACCTTCTGGTATTGAAATTTCTTCTAATTCTTCTTTGCTCATGGTGCTCATGGCTCTCAATCTGACCTTCTGGTATTGAAATGTTTTCGTACCATTCGACGATCAAGGCCCGCAGGCACTCTCAATCT
>JBBSSJ010000028.1:0-26462 GCA_038242095.1 Cytophagales bacterium | reverse complement strand
GATCCCCTTCGGATTGTTGCAGGTCGTCCAGCTTTTGTTTGGCTTCCGGGATGCGACCGTAGCGAATCTCGGCTACCTTGCCAAAATCGCCGCCGCGCTCGGCTTGCTCAGCCTCCAGCTTCATATGATCTAATGATTCTTTCAGCGCTCGGATTTCGTTCACCACGCCCTTTTCGTTTTCCCACTCGGCGCGTAACGCGTTACGCTCTTCGCTCAGATCGGCAATTTCTTTGTTCAAAATGCTTTCCTTGTCTTTATTGTCTTCCCGGCGAATTGCCTCGCGCTCGATTTCGAGCTGCATAATCCGACGGTTCAGCTCGTCCAGTTCCTCAGGTACGCTGTCCATCTCGAGTCGCAGTTTAGCGGCTGCCTCGTCCATGAGATCAATGGCTTTATCGGGCAGGAAGCGGTCGCTAATATAGCGGTTGGAAAGCTCCACGGCCGCGATCACAGCATCGTCCTGGACGCGCACGCCATGGTGCAACTCGTACTTGTCCTTTATGCCACGCAATATGCTGATGGCGTCGGCCACCGAAGGCTCGTCCACCACGACGGTCTGGAAGCGACGTTCGAGCGCCTTGTCTTTCTCGATGTACTTCTGGTACTCAGCCAGCGTCGTGGCGCCGATCGCATGAAGCTCGCCCCGCGCCAAAGCGGGTTTCAACAGGTTTGCTGCATCCATAGCGCTCTCCCCGCCACCACCCGCGCCGATCAGCGTATGGATTTCATCGATAAAAAGAATGATCTCCCCTTCGGAGTCAGTCACTTCTTTAATGACCGATTTCAGCCGCTCCTCGAATTCCCCCTTGTACTTGGCACCCGCGATAAGAAGGCCCATGTCGAGCGAGACGATGATTTTTGATTTTAAGTTTTCGGGGATATCGCCCTGCACGATACGCTGGGCGAGGCCCTCCACGATAGCGGTCTTGCCGACGCCCGGCTCCCCGATCAGAATCGGGTTGTTCTTGGTCCGGCGGCTCAGGATTTGCAAGACGCGGCGGATCTCTTCGTCGCGACCGATCACCGGGTCAATTTTTCCGGCTTGCGCCATTTCGTTCAAATTTTTGCTGTAACGCTCCAAGGAGCGGTATTTGGCTTCGGCGTTTTGGTCTTTCACGGGATTATTTTTTCCTCTAAGTTCTTTGATAGCTTCTTTTAATTCTTTCTCCTTGAATCCGGCGTCCTTCATCAGGTGCGCCACGGAATCCTTTCCACTCAGCAACCCCAGAAACATCAGTTCGATGCTTACGAATTCGTCACCGAATTCTTTAAGGTAGGTTTGGGACTTGTTGAGCGCGTTGGTAAGATCGGTGCCGACGTACGTCTGCGCGCCGCTCACCTTCGGATACCCCTTCACGATCACTTCCAGGGCAGACGTGAGCGCAATTTGGTTAACCTGCAACTTATTCATTAAGAAGGTCGAGGTGTTCACGTCCTCCTGCAAAATGGCTTGTAGCGCATGACCCGTCTCGATGGCCTGCTGCTGATTGGCTTGCGCAATCTGCGCGGCCTGTTGGATCACCTCCTGCGCCTTGATTGTATATTGATTGAAATTCATGGTCGTCGATTTAATCCTATAAAAAGCAATACTTATTAAATCGTAGAAAAGTACATACCGACCAGCAAATTCGGAAATAATGGCGTGAATTGCCCTAATTATTCTACAACGACTGACAAAACGTCGTTTTTGTAATGACTAGTGAACCTTTATTCAAGTAATTTAGCCAAACTAAAATTAAGGTATGAGGGCTTCTAAAATCTTGAAAAGCTTTTCGGTTGTTTTGAACAAAACAAAGAATTGACAGGAATTAGATTGTATTATTTGGAGAGCGTACCTAAAGACTCAACCTTTGTACGAAATTACGAAGCCAAAAGAGAGGTTAGTAATCGGTTAGGTTTTAACACTAATCAATTCTAAGGTTAGTTGGCTGGCATAAATATTACTATTAAAATTAACGATTGTAATATTTCTTCTTATCGAGCGAAGTTTTTTCCTACTCTCTTCCTCCAGTACAACCGGATATCATGCAGCGAGAAATCATCGATTGGCATAGCCCATCCCTTGACAAAAATATGAAGATGGCCGTGTATGGCCATTACGGTACCGCGCTACTCATGATTCCTTCAGCGGCTTCGGACCATCTGGAATATGAGCATTTCGGGCTGATTGAAGCCATTCGCCCTCAAATTGAGTCAGGAAAAGTGAAAGTGTTTTGTGTCGAGAGCATCAACGGCGAAAGTTGGCTTAACCCTTATATGTCGGGCCGCGAGCAGGCCGTTCGCTATCAGGCATTCAATGACTACATCACGCGGGAGGTAATTCCTTTTATCCACACCTCTACGAGCCCTGAAACCCAGGTTATCTGCTGCGGTGTCTCGATGGGCGCTCTGCACGCCGCTAACTTGTTTTTCAAACATCCTGATATCATACAGGGCGTTTTAGCCCTTAGTGGCTGTTACGATCTTAGCGCCTACACCAACGGCTACTACGACGATAATGTTTACTTCAACTCGCCCGTCCATTATCTGCGCAACCTTAATGCGCAGTGGCATCTGGACCTGTACCGCCAAAGCCGGCATATTCACTTCGTGACCGGTTCGGGTGACTACGAAGACCCTGCCTCTTCCCGCCAAATCTCGGAAATCCTGAATTCTAAAAATGTCTTTCACGAACTAGACGTCTGGGGCGAAGACATGCCCCACGAGTGGTGGGTCTGGCACCGGATGCTACCATATTATTTGGAAACGAGGTTTTAAAAAAGGGTTGAAGGGCGAATCGGGGAAAGGGCCAAGGGGGAACCGGCTTGGAAAGCAAATGTCTTCCTGGCCATTCCAATTCATAGGCAGGGATTTCTATATAAAAAATGGGCGAGGCGCGGTGAGCCTGACTTTGTAGTTGACTAGACTGCGGGTAATTTCCCGCGCATTCAAATCAATCCCAAGTTATCAAAGAATTAATTACCCCGCAACGGCGGACCGTCACACTTTTTGATGTCCTCCGAAGCATACGCTTTCCAGAATCCTACCGTAGACGAGTCACACTTTAAACGTCCAGGAAACTCGGGTGCCTGTTCAGAAATTCACCACCCGCTCAAAGGCTTCCTTGGGTTTGAGATTTTGGTCGAATAGCAGCGGATAGTCTTTTCGGCCCCGCATGGGGAAATTATCCAGCCAGGACGACCTGTCCGAAACGTTCCAGAACGTGACGCCGGTCAGGGTACCCTTATATTTCCTGAACGTATCGAACAGCATCTTGTACTGAGCTGTTTGCTTTTTGCTCATTTCCTGAGTCAGTTGACCCGTATCGGTTGCTTTCTTTTCCCGGCGCTCGTGCTCTTTGGGATACACTGATATATCCAGTTCCGTTACCTGCACCTCCAGTCCCAGGTCGGCAAATTTCTTGATCGAGGCTTCCAGCTCCTGGCCCGTGGGTTCGTAGATAGACCAATGGCCTTGCAATCCCACCCCATGAATGGGCACGTTTTTGTCTTTCAGTTTCTTGATGATCTGGAATATCTTATCGCGTTTGGTGCTGTTTTCGGTATTGTAGTCATTGTAGAACAGCCTGGCCTGCGGGTCGACTGTGTGGGCGTACTCGAAGGCTTTTTCAATGTAATCCTCCCCGATGATTTCGTAAAATTCGGAAGGACGGTACGGGTTTTCGCCACCATCCGACACGGCTTCGTTCACCACATCCCAGGCGTAAATTTTGCCCTTGTACCGCCCCATTACCTCGGTAATGTGCTGTTTCAACCGGCCCAGCAACACCTCCCGGCTCACCTGCTTGCCCGCCGAGTTCTTAAAGAACCAGGATGGAGTCTGACTGTGCCAGCAGAGCGTATGGCCCCGTACTTTCAGCCCATTCTTCTGGGCAAAATCCACGATGGCATCGGCATCGTTCCAGAAGTACCGATTTTCCTCAGGATGGATCGGTTCCATTTTCATAGCATTTTCCGGCGTCACGCTATTGAACTGCTGCACGATCAGTTCCGCCTCGGGGCCGGTCAGATTTCTGGGCGCCACGGCCACCCCTACGGGAAAGTAATCCTTGTAGGCTGCTTTCAGGGTAGGCAGTTCTTGTTCCTCGATTCCAGAAGCAATACAGCCCGAGATGAGGAGAGTGAGCCCGATTAATTTTACGAAGAGTGATTTTTCCATGACGGTTTCTTGTCTAAAATGAGTTTAAAATTTACGACCTACTTGGCCGTTTTTTCGTACTTCAGCAACTGGCTGGCCCAGGGGATGAAGTGCTGGAAATTGGGTGCGTCGGTATGCCCGCCGTCGTGCTGCCGCCAGGCCAGTTCGCCTTCCAGCAGCCCGGACAGGACGGGGGGCAATTGTTCGCTGTTGTAATCGTTGGTCACGCCCAAATCTTTCGCTCCCAGCAATTTGAAGACCTCGCCCGCCGCCACGGTGGCCTTGTAGCTGCCGAGTTGGTCGAGCCACTTGGCGTCGCCTTTTTCGGGAATACCGTAACTGATGAAGGTGGGACGCGGAGCGGCCAGAGCGATCAATTCGTGCGAATCCACCGACAGATCGCAGCCTGTCATTTTACCGGAGGAGGCTTCGTCGGCGGCGTACTTCAGGTAGTTTCCGGCCATCCAATGATATTCCCCGCTGCCCGCCAGACTTTCCACCGCCTCGCCGAACACCCGGCGCTGTAGGGTAGCTCCTCCTTTGCCCGACGAGCCGATGAGGCCGACGGCAAACCGCTGGTCGAAGGCCATCGCCACCAATGCCGCCTTTCCGTAGCGCGACACGCCCTCGATGCCCACCTGTTTGGCATTCACCTGCGGCTCGGTTTCCAGATAGTCCAGGGCGCGGGAGGCACCCCAGGCCCAGGCCCGAAGCCCACCCCAATCCTCGGGTTTGCGGGGTTGTCCCTTATTGACCAGGCCAATAATACCGCGCGTCAGGCCCGCACCGTTGTCGGCCTGTATGCTGTTGGGCTCGATGGTGCAGTAGCCCCAGCCCGCTGCCAGCAACTGCTCCGTGGGGGGCGAGTCGCCGTTGGGCGGGGGCGCGAAAAAGCCGGGGCCGGGCAGCCGGGTGATGGGAGCATAGGCCGGATACTTTTCAAAAATGGCCTTCATTTCCGGGTCCTGGCGGATCATCATCGCCTTGAAGGACTCGTTGATTTTTTCCAAATCGGGGGGAGAGGGCTGAGCGGGGGCGGGCAAATTGGGAAAGCCAAGCATCATCATCACGGGAACCGGCCCTTTCACGTTTTGTGGCAGCACCAGTACCATGTTGATATTCACGTCGATCAGCGGGTAAGCGCTGTTATCGACTTGTCCCACCAGCTTTTTGGCAATGACCGGAATGCGGCCCACGAATTCATTGTCGGTCACCTTCACGATCCAGTTCACTTTGGGGGTGTTCGCAGGTTCCTTGCCGTGCATTTCCTGCTCGAAACCGTCGATAAGTTCGGGACGCCGCTGCTGCCACCACTGCTCGGTCGTGGTCACCTTTTTGCCGTTTTTCAGTGTAAGGATGGGGGGTAGATGCGGGCAGGGGTTGGCCAGCGACTCGTCGTAATTGGCGTGGTTGGGAGCCGACTCGTTGCCACTGGGGCCCGGCCTGAGCTTTTTGATGCCCAGTTGCTGCATCATCTGCGCCTGATCTTCCTGGGTAGTGAAGGTAGTGAGCGGGGGGTACTTGCTGCTGTCGATGGCTGCCTGCTGGGCCATGGCTCCGCCGGAGAGGCCCATCCACACCGCCAGCCCCAGGATTTTCTGCTGGTTATTTTTCATTGTATGGTTTAGAAATTAGTTTATTGATCCGTTCTGAATTGGGAGGCGGGCAGCCCCTCTTTATTATAAAGATTGGGATTCACCGGGTTGTCGGCCCAGGCGTAGCGCACGTACTGCGGGGCAGGTACCTCGTCGCTCCACACGACTACTTTGCCGTTTTCTATTTTGGCCTGAGCCCATACGAATTTCTTGTCGCTGCCCGCGATGGCAAATTCGCCCAATGGCTCGCCATCATTGGCGATCAACCCGCTGCCCGTATTGGTAAAGCTGACCACGATTTTATCGCCTGTCACGGTAGCCGATTGATACAGCGGTCCCGAGTATACCACGTCTTCGCCATAGGCGGTTTTGAAAGCGGCCAGGGCCAGCCGTTCGCCCGCATCCTTTTTGTTGTCGGGATGAATGTCGTTCCACTCGCCCAGGTCGATGGCTACTGCCATGGCGGTGTTGGGTACCGACAGGGCTTGGAATTGCGATTCCCGTAGCACGGCCCAGTTGCTTTCGGAGGGCAGGTAGTTGTATTCCATAAAACCGGGCAACTGCACGTACAGGTAGGGCAGTGGCCCCTGGTTCCATTTCGCCCGCCAATCTTTGATCAGAGCAGTTTGGAGGTCGGCGTACTCTCCCGGATTCCCGGCATTGCTTTCGCCCTGGTACCAGCAAAAACCTTTGATGGCGTAGTTAATTTCCGGGGCCACCATGGCATTGTACAGGGCCGTCGGCTGGTTCTGGGCGCTGATCCCGCCGCCAAAACCACCGCCACGCACGGGCCGATAGGCAGTACCTACCTTATACCGCCAGGTACCTTTCAGATCCAAGGTGTCGCCCTCGGTGAAAATCGAATAGGGTTTGCCGGGCACAAAGCCCCCTTTACCGCCCTGATTCGTTACCCGGACGACAAAAATATTCTTCCCGGCTTTTAGCAGATCCGCCGGGACGCTGTACCGACGCTGCAGGTACTGGTAGGTCGTTCTTCCCACCAGTTTGCCATTGATATACAGCTCATCGGCATCGACGATTCTACCCAGAAATACTTTGGCGGGCTTTCCCGTCATGGAGGCCGGGATGTCGATTTGCCGTCGGTACCATACCACCCCGTTCAGATCCTTTATCCCCTGGTCTTCCCAGTAACCCGGAATATTGATCGGGCGCCAGCCTTTGGGGGTATAAGATGGCTCATACCATTTTGTACCCTCCATACCCAAATCGACGGGCGGTGCGGGGCGGGTGGTGGTAGCGGGTGGCCGTTGGGTCAGGCTGTTGATGTAGGTGGTGTCTTTGTTTTTCTCAACCTTGCTTTTCAGATTGGTAAAATCCTTCAGACCTTCCTCACTTGTCCAGGCTTCGATGGGGGTACCCCCTACACTGGCGTTGATGATGCCGACGGGTATCTGGTACTTCTCATGAATTTTCTTGGCAAAAAAGTACGCTACCGCCGAAAAGGGCCGGATATCCTCGTCCACGGCGGCTTTCCACTGTCCCTGCGGCAGCTCGTTTTGCGGCCCTTGCAGACTGGTCAGGGTTGGGATCAGAAACTGTCGTATTTGCGGATCGTTAGCCTCGGCAATTACTTTGGCGTAGGTTACGTCATGGATATTCAGCTGATGGACCATGTTGCTTTGCCCGCTGCAAAACCACACATCGCCCAGTAGAATATCCTTCACCATAAGCGTGGTCTTGCCAGTAATTTCCATCGTGTAGGGGCCCCCAGTGGGCAAAGGAGGCAGAGGTACCAGCCATTTTCCACCAGCATCCGTGACGGTTTTATAGCTTTTGTTTTGAAAACGTACCGTGATTTTCTCGCCTGGATTGGCCCATCCCCACACGTTCAGTTTGGTGTCGCGCTGTAGCACCATGCCATCGCTGATGAGTTTAGGCAGGCGAAGCTGGGCCTGCACGGCTGCACTCAGCAGACAGAGGAGGAGAAATAAAGTGGTCTTTTTCGTGCTAAAATAATTCATGCTTTCCCTGAAACAGCTTAGATTTTTGAGGTTAAGGTACCGTACGTCAGTAACTTGGCGGATGTTCCGGCAAGCGTTTCCTCGGGTCCCAGGTAGTTTTTCTCCTGATTCCCGAAATCCAGCACCAGTTTTTGCAACACCACGCCGGGGTTCACCATCCAGAATTTCGCGGTATGCTTGCCCGGACGGTCGATGGCGTGTTTTGTAGATTTGATATTGATGTTTTCGGCGGCCAACTTGTTCCAGATGCCCCGGTCGCTGGTTTTATCCTCTTTGTTCAGGCTGATGACTTGCGGGGTTTCATCATCCACCGAAATGGCGTATTGCAGGCCATTTTCGGAAGCGTAATAATTCAGCGTGGGTGAGAAGTAGGCGTCGATGGTAAAAGCCCCCTCTCCGACCCGTGCGACCGTGGTCGGGCAGTGCTTTCCACTGGATACCGTTGGTGGTCACGGCTTTGGTAAAATGATGTGCTTCGATGGAAACACCCCGTTTCTCGTCCTGGTAGAAAACATTTCCTTTGGGCGTACCCGGAATCTTAGCCCGTTTGACCTCCCGGTTGGCTATTTCTTTTTTCCCGACAATGGAATCAGCGGGGAGGTACCTTACCCCCGGCATTTTTTGTTTTTTGGGCTGTTGCCAGTAAGTGTAGCCAATATGCGTCTGATCCATCAGGTGATTCCACTTGCCGTTGTTGAGTTGGTGGTGTTGCCGGGTAATCAGCGAATCATTGGCGTACAGTTTTTTTACCTGATCGGCGTAGGTGTTGGTTTCCTTCCACTCGTCGTGCGCCCGCATCAGCGGCTCGTGGTGGGAAGTACCTATGACGATCCCGTACTGGTCGGCCATTTTGATATTCAGCGAGTCATCGGCGTAGAAGGCATTCCTCCACATGGCGGGCCAGAGGTAGTTCCCTTTCAGGCGCAGGATGAGTTTAAAAACGTGTTCGTAGAAATGATGGTTGAAGCTCCCGAATTTTTCCTTGCTCCAACCGGAAAGCGCCGGGGCTTCATCGTTGATGAAAATCCCCCGGTACTTCACTTTCGGCGCATCGCTTACGGAAAATTTCTCTTTAAGATAAATCTCTTTCCGCTTTTCCACGTGAACATCGGCCCACCAGTACCAGGGCGAGACGCCCAGCTGTTTCGAGAGTTCAAAGACTCCGTAGGCAGTTCCCCGCCAGTCATTCCCCGCAATAACCAGGGCGTGGGGAATGCCCTGGGCCGGTTTATTAATCGTTTGCAGCAGGGTACCCTCCCATTTTCCCAGAATGGCTTCGAGGCTGATTTTCTTTTGGGAAACCAGTTGCTTGATTAAGTCTGACTGGCCGATGGTGCCGATCGCGATCACATTTTTGGATACCTGGCTGAGCGTCGAAACAATGGGCAGGGTCTTGCCCAGTACCAGCGCGATGTCCTTTTGCAGGAGTTTGGCGGAGGTTTGCACCAGCTCGGGCTCCCGGTCGTCCACATAGATCACCGCCGAGCTGATGGGAAAAGAGGATTGGTCAGACAGCAGGGATTGAGCCCTAACCGCCATCGGCACGAAGAGGAACAGCAGAAAAGAAAAAAGAGCCTGACGCATTCGCATTTTTGATTTTATAAATTCAGCTATTCGGATTCCGTCTGGAAGCGCCGTTAACTTCTGAATAAAAAGGCCAACAGGGATCAGCAAAGTACCCCTACCCTAAGGTTTGATTTCCTCGAGGCTTCCGTCGGGATTGTGCTTCAGCTCCCGGACTTTGATATTCCGCAAATGCGTTTTCCCTGACAATTCTACATCGTGGTAAAAAATGTACCATTTCCCCTTAAATTCCACGATGGAATGGTGGGTGGTCCAACCCGTGACGGGCTGCATGAAGGTACCCTGGTAGGTGAACGGGCCGTAGGGGGAGTCGCTGGTGGCATAGGCCAAGAGGTGCGTATCGCCCGTGGAATAGGAGAAATAGTACTTGCCCTGGTACTTGTGCATCCAGGCTCCCTCGAAAAACCGTCGGTCGTGGTCGCCCGCCAGCAACGGCTTGCCGTTCTTATCCACGATCAGCACATCTTTCAGCGGCTCATCGAAGGTGCGCATATCCTTATTCATGCGCACGACTTTGGCACTTAACGCGGGTTCGTTGTCTTTGCCCAAATCGGTTTTTAGGCTGGCGTCGTATTCGCCCGTGTGCCAGCGCTGGAGTTGCCCGCCCCAGATTCCACCAAAGTACATATAGGTGGTACTGTCCGTATCCGTAAATACCGCCGGATCGATGCTGAAACTACCCGGAATAGGAGCGGGCTGGGCTTTAAACGGCCCCGTGGGCGATTTGCTGGTTGCCACGCCCATCCGAAACACATCTTCCTTATCTTTCACCGGAAAATACAGATAAGAGGTGCCATTTTTAAAGGCAGCATCGGGCGCCCACATCTGTCGGCTGGCCCAGGGGATATCCTTGATATCCAATGCTACCCCGTGATCGGTCACTTTGCCCCCGATCTTGTCCATGGAATACACGTGGTAATCTTTCATGTTAAAATGTCCGCCTTCGTCATCTTCGGGTACATTGGCATCGATGTCGTGGGAGGGGTAGATGTAGATTTTTCCGTTGAACACATGCGCGGATGGATCAGCCGTGAAGAGATCGGTCACCAGAGGCTTCGGACTGGCGGGGGTAGGTATGTTCTGGCAGATTCCCGATTCAAGACCTATGCTTCCCAGGGCCAGACAGGTAAGTAGTATTTTCTTCGTGGTATTCATACGATAGGGGTTTGCGGTAAAATAGGGACGTGTCGAAAAAATGAATTTCAAGTGCTTTTTAGTCGTCGGGAGGAGTCCCGGACAATCAATTCGTGGTTGAGCATGATCGTCCTGGTGGTGCTGATCCTGAGCAGGCCATTCAAATGGTTGATGAGGGTCTGGGCCGCAATTTCTCCCATTTTCTGACCGGGGTAGTGAATTGTGGTCAGGTTGGGCGTCACCAATTGTGCCACGGGATCGTCGATAAAACCAACTACCGCTACATCGCCCGGAATCGAAAGGCCCTTTGTGGTCAATCCCCACACGCAACTGGCCGCGCACAAATCGCTAGCTACGAAAAGGCCGTCGGGTCGTTCGGACATGGAGGCCAGAGCCTCCACGGCATCGAGTCCATCCTGTCGGGTTAATTCTGTCACCCTGACCAGCTCTTCCTCTACGGGCAGACCGTGATCGACGAGAGCCATCCGGTAGCCATGGAGACGATCCGCGTATACGTTCCGCTTGATGTTGCCCGTCAAGTGCATGATTCTCCGGCACCCCTGCTCAATCAAATGGTTGGTGGCCTCATACCCGGCTTTGAAGTTATCGATGACTATGTTCGTACAGTTTTTTGCTCCATCACTCGGTCAAACAGCAAGAGGGGGATGTCTTTACGAAAAAAGGCATTGAAATGGTTCAAGTTATCGGTATCCGACGCCAGCGAAACGAGCAGGCCATCGACCCGCGTATTGTACATGGTCTTGGCATTGGCCATTTCCTTTTTAGCCCCTTCGAGCGACTGGCTGATGATCAGATTATAGTTGGAGTCGTTAGCCACTTTTTCCATTCCTGCCAGTACCGTCGCGATGAAAAAGCTATCCAGTCGCGGCACAATCACCTCGATTGTATTGGTATGCTTCCGCCACAGGTTGCTGGCGAAGGTGTTGGAACGGTACCCCACCTCCAGCGCTTTGCTGTGGATCAACTCCTTGGTTTAGCTGTTGATCGGCGGATGATCGTTCAGCGCCCGGCTCACGGTGGCAGCGGAGAGTTTTAGGGATTTGGCGATGTCGTATATAGTCGGCTCTTTTTCCATGTAGGGTGAATTCGGTAGAAGTTGTTTTGTAAAAGTGTTTATTGGTCCCCCCTCCCTGGCCGAGTCAGAAACTGCGAAAAGCCATCTCATACCCTATTCCTCCCCTGAACAGACTTAAATAATTCATACTTTTCCAAAATTACCTGCCTTTATACTTGATTTTTCAGGAGGATTTCGGAATAAATAAGTCGGAACGGACGACGGTGGTATTGATTTGTTTGAGTGGCCAACCTGCTCAAACCCGGCACCACCAAATCGTTCACTCTGTATGTGAGTGGCAAAAACCTGTACACCTGGACCAGGTGGGAGGGATGGGATCCCGAAGCCACGGACTGGGACGACGATAACGTGCTGCTCAATGGCCTCAACAACAGCGGCCGACCCGTCCTGCGTGGCGTTACAGTTGGTTTCAACATCACTTATTAATCAAGCTAGCCCTACACAACATGAAACGATTTACTATATTCCCGATTCTGCTGCTCGTTATGATCAGCACCTAGTGTAACGATAGCTTTTTGGACGAAACGCCCACTTCATTCCTAAGTACGAGCAATGCCTTCCGAACGGCCGACGACTTCAATGCTTCGATCAACAACCTGTATGGTTCAGTGCGGGCCGAATTCTTTTCCCGCAGCGACTGGCAGCCCATGCAGTATTTATACCGAACGGATCTGGGGATCGAAGTATCCGTAGGCAGCAATCCCAATCTTGAAGCCGAGTTCGGCCCCAGCGGTACACTGTCTAACAATCACTGGAACCAGATTTTTAAGATTGTTTCGGATGCCAATACGATTATCAGCCGTATTCCGGCCTCCTCACTTTCCGAAAGTGATAAAGTGAGTTTTGAGGCAAAAGCGAGGTTCTTCCGCGCCTTCGCCTACCGTACCATGGCTTACCTGTGGGGGGAGTGCCCCTGATTACCGAGGAGATTCTGGAAGAGAAAGCCGATTTCGCGAGAGCTTTCAAGAAGGAGGTCTTGACGCAGGTCATCGACGATTTGAAGTTTGCCGCCACCAACCAGCCCGGCATCGCCACGGTGGGCGACGGCGAAATCTCCAACCTGGCCGCTCAGCACCTGCTGTCGGAAGTGTATCTGGCGGACGGACAATTCAAGAATGCCGCCGATGCGGCCACCGTTGTAATTGACGATGGGGCCACCGGCCTGATGCTTGACCGGTTTGGGTCGCGCTCCACAGTCACTCCCGGCGATGTGTACTGGGATTTATTTCAAACCAAAAACCAAAACCGGAAATCGGCCAACAACCGGGAAGCCATCTGGGTCATTCAGTTTGAAACCGATGTTGTGGGGGGCGGGGCCACCTCGACCGCCCAGGCTGGGTCTTACCTATCAGAAAGAGTACACGCGCCGCTTTACCGCGATATGCGGGTCGACGGCGTGGCGCTGTTCCAGTGGCCCGTGGGCGATTATACGGGCGGGCGGGGCGTTGGCTCTTTGCAGCCTTCCCATTACTTTGCCGACTCGGTCTGGAAGAGCGACTTCAACAACGACATCCGCAACGCCAACCACAACTTCGTGCGCGAGGTGGTGGCCACCAATCCTGCTAGTCCGTTCTTCGGCAAAGTCATTTCCACCCAAAACCCACCGGCGGGGGCGAACATCACGTACCCGTCGCGGGTTTTCTACCCCTACCAGTCCAAAGCTACGACGCCCTTCAATCACCCGGTAGGCTTGTACGTGAATCCCGGTTCCTCCGATCCCATTAAGAAATACGAATTATAGTCCTCTGCCGGGGGTACCTACGCCGATCAGTATATGTTCCGGCTGGCCGAAACGTACCTACTGCGGGCGGAGGCCTATCTTGGTTCAGGCAATACGGCCTTGGCGGCAGCCGACATTAACCTGGTGCGCGCCCGCGGCAAGGCATCACCCGTAGCTCCGGGCAGCGTCACGCTGGACTACATCCTGGATGAACGACTGCGCGAACTGGGTGTGGAGGAAAAGCGCATGTTGACGCTGATGCGTATGGGCAAGCTCGTCGACCGGGTCACGCGATTCAATCCATTTTATGGCACCAAAATGCAGCCCCACTTCAATCTTTGGGCTATACCGCAGAGAGAGATCGAACGGAACCGGAATGGCACTTTCGAACAAAATCCAGAGTACTTATAAGGTTTTTAGCGGACAGTAAGAAAAGGAAGAAGAGGCCTGTGCAGCCTCTTCTTCCTTTTTTAAAAGGCTTTTGAAAATGAGTAGGGTTGGCCCAAAACGCCGTTTTTTGAGTAAATACAGGACGATAGATACCAAAAGCAGAATTGAATGACGATGACTATGGCAAGCAAGCTCCCGCAACCATTGCTAACAGCCGTGTTTTTAATGGGAATTGCGTTCTTGAACAGTACGTGTCAGGTTTCGAAAACCCAACAGGCGGCCCGGAGTGTTTCTTCCTCGCGTGAGCGCATAAAACTCAACGAAGGCTGGCGATTCATGCGGTATAGAGGCAATCCTGATAAGCTTATTTACGACCTACGGTCCCCGATTCAGGAGGTCAACGACAGCAAGGTAGCCGACTCGAAACCTACCGAAGCGACCCTGGTGAACAACGACGAAACCGTTTTGAAGCCTTGGATCCTCCCATCGGCCAATGCATTTATCAAAGACCCCTCCAAAAGACACCTTCGGCCCGCCGGAAACCCCGGTGCCGACTTCCCATTCCTACAAGCGAGTTTTGCCGATGAGGGCTGGGAGCTGGTCAATCTACCTCACGACTGGGCCATCAAAGGGCCTTTTTACGCGGGGGACACCCCCGAAGTGGGTGGGGGTATGGGGCGTTTGCCCAGTCAGGGGGGGGGGGGCTGGTATCGTAAAAAAATAAATATTTCGGACTCGGATCGCGGCAGGAATATTTACCTGGATGTAGACGGGGCCATGTCCTACGCCATGGTGTGGCTCAACGACCAATTGGTGGGCGGCTGTCCTTACGGCTACAACTCCTTCCAGCTGGATCTGACGCCCTACCTGAACTTCGGCGGGGACAACCAGCTGGCGATCCGGGTGGATAATCCGAACCACTCGGCCCGACGGTACCCCGGGGGTGGGCTTTATCGTAACGTCTGGCCGACTAAACTGGCCCCCACGCACATCGCACAGTGGGGGGTATTCATAAAAACGCCCGAAG
This sequence comes from Cytophagales bacterium, assembly GCA_038242095.1. Classification (GTDB taxonomy): domain Bacteria; phylum Bacteroidota; class Bacteroidia; order Cytophagales; family Spirosomataceae; genus Persicitalea. Next base: position 11,797 of record JBBSSJ010000028.1, on the reverse strand, counting down.
TGTCGACCGCTCGGGTCACGATCGAGGCATTGGTACGGGTCGATAACAATACCGCGTCAGAACAGACTATGGAGGTCAGAACCGAACTTTATGCCCTGGATGATTCCGGTCAACCGACCGGCAAACTTCTCGCTACTTTCCCAGCCCCAAAGATTACCCTGAAAGCCGGGGAAAGCCAATCAGGCACGAACCGGATCACGCTGGAAAATCCCAAACTTTGGAGCCCTTATCCGACGCAGGTACCCCACCTGTATGTGGCCCGTACCTACCTTCAAAAGGACGGAAAGCCAGTGGATACACATGAAACCCCATTCGGCATCGAAAAATTGAATTCGATGCCATCAAAGACGTACTGGTCAACGGCGAGAAAATTAAAATTCAGGGCGTGAACCAGCACCACGATTTGGGGGCGCTGGGGGCAGCATTTAACGTGCGTGCTGCCGAACGTCAGCTGGAAATCTTGCGTGAATTGGGCTGCAATGCCATCCGAATGGCCCATAATCCCCCCGCCCCGGAATTACTCGACCTAACCGATCGGATGGGTTTTATGGTCATTGACGAAATTTTTGATAGCTGGGAGCGAAAAAAAACGCCTCATGACTTTCACCTGATTTTCCCCGACTGGCACGAGCCGGACACGCGCTCTTTCATCCGCCGCGACCCGAATCATCCCTCCATCATCGCGTGGAGTTTCGACAACGAGGTAGGAGAACAGTACACGGATACCGCGGGAGCGCAACTGGCTCAAAGACTGCACGACATGGTACTCGAGGAGGACCCGGCCCGCCACCGCATCACAAAATTTTGCCAAGCCCGATATGCCTTTTTCGAAAGTGATGGATTTTATAAGCCTCAACTACCAGGGGGAGGGAATCCGTGACGCCCCTACGTATGCCCACTTGCAGGGCATACGAACGTCACCGCTGTATCCCGCTTTTCAAAAGACTTTTCCGGCCAAATCGATCGTCAGCAGCGAAACAGCTTCGACCGTCGATACTTGGGGTTCTTACCTTTTCCGGTTAGGGAGGCCCAATCGGCCCCGGTGATCAACGGAGCAGGGGGGGGGCGGTTACCGGAGAAGTGAGTGCCTATGCGCTGTACACGGCCGCGTTTGGAGCCTCGCCCGATAAGGTGTTCGCCTCCCTGGACAGGCATCCCTACGTGGCCGGGGAGTTCGTCTGGACGGGATGGGACTACCTGGGCGAGCCCACTCCCTACTATTCCGCCCGCAGTTCTTATTCCGGCATCATTGATCTGGCCGGGTTCAAAAAGGACCGGTTTTACCTGTACCAGGCCCGCTGGCGTCCCGACCTGAAAATGGCGCACATACTTCCCCACTGGAACTGGCCCGACCCGGTTGGACAAGTCACGCCCGTCCACGTTTTTTCATCTGGCGATGAGGCCGAATTGTTTTTGAATAATCAATTATGGGGTAGAAAAATGAAAGGGGACTATGATTATCGGCCCTGGCAATTGTGCGGACAAAGCCGGCAATGTCGGGCAATATAACAGTCACCGCCAAATCGCCGGGAATTCCCGACGTTCAGCTTATAATCAAGACACAATTATGAAACGGTTAATCTGCCTTCTTCTACTGCTCAGCCCCCAGGCCCTGGCCCAATCCACCCCGCCCGACGGTGGCTATCGGCTCTGGCTGAAATACGACTGCCTGAACGACGCCTCGAAACGGAACGCCTACGGTAGCTGGTCACAATTCATTGTCCCGAACAGCGTCCACCCGACTCTGAAAGCGGCGGCGGAAGAACTACAAACCGGCCTGAGCTGGCTGTTGGATCAATCGGTTCCGGTGCTGATAAAAGCGGATCGCCGCACCGACGGCCTCATTCTGGAAGTGACAGCCCGTCCCGATTCCGCCACCCAAAAGCTGAACGAAGAGGGCTATATCATTGCGAAACGGCAAGGTAACATTGTTATCTCCGGAACAACGGAGAAAGGGGTGCTATACGGAGCCTTTGCCTGGCTGCGGTATCTTCAAACGGGTCAGTCCCTTGACGCCCTGCCCCTGACTGATAGCCCCAAAGTAAAGTTTCGAATGCTGAACCATTGGGACTATCACAATGGTACCGTCGAGCGCGGCTACGCGGGCGAATCGCTTTGGAAATGGTACGAACTGCCCGAGCGCATCGACCCGCGCTACCGCGATTACGCCCGCGCCAACGCTTCAATCGGGATCAATGGGACGGTAGTCAATAATGTGAACGCGAGCGCGAGGTTCATGACGACTGAATACTTGAAAAAAGTGGCGATGCTGGCCAAAGTATGCCCGCCTTACGGCATCCGATTGTATTTGTCGGTATATTTCGCGGCCCCAAAAACCTTGGGCGGACTCCCAACTTCCGATCCCCTGGACCCGCAGGTGCGCCAGTGGTGGGCCGACAAAACCAAAGAGATTTACGCGCTTATCCCTGATTTCGGTGGATTTCTGGTCAAGGCCAATTCGGAAGGCGAACCCGGCCCTTAGGATTACGGACGCACCCACGCCGAGGGGGCCAACATGCTGGCCGCCGCCTTGAAACCCTACGATGGCGTGGTAATTTGGCGGGCCTTCGTGTACAAGGCCGACGGCACCGGCGACCGTTTCAAAGCCGCCTACGACGAATTTACGCCGCTCGACGGGCAGTTCGATCCGAAAGTGATCGTGCAGGTCAAGAACGGGCCCATCGACTTTCAGCCGCTTGAGCCTTTTTCGCCCCTTTTTGGCAATATGCCCAAAACGCCCCTGGGCATCGAGTTTCAGCTTACGCAGGAGTATCTCGGCTTCGCTACCCACCTGGTCTATGAAGCTTCGATTTTCAAAGAGTGCCTCGACAGCGATACGTATATCAAGGGACCAGGCTCGACCGTGGCCAAAGTGGTGGACGGTAGCCTGCATGATTACGAAAACACCGTGATGGCGGGCGTGGCCAATACGGGTTCCGACCGCAACTGGACGGGCCACCCCCTGGCCCAGGCCAACTGGTACGCCTTCGGGCGGCTGGCCTGGGATCACACGCTTTCGGCGCGGGAAATCGCCGGCGAATGGGTGAAAATGGCACTAACCCATGACCCAGCCGCCACCGACCGAATTGTGAACCTCATGCTCAAATCGCGGGATATGTACATGAGCTACAGTGCCCCGCTGGGTTTGTCGCGGCCTTGGACGGGGGAGCATTTTGCGCCCGAAACTTGGCAGAACCGCAGTTCTCGCCCCGACTGGACAGCGGTGTACTACCACCAGGCCGACTCGGTCGGGCTGGGCTTTGACCGCACTGCCACGGGTAGCAAGGCGCTGGCGCAGTACCAGACGGAAGTGGCCCGGACGTGGAAAAATCTCGACACATGTCCGCTTCCCTATCTGCTCTGGTTCCACCACGTCTCCTGGGACCAAAAGCTCAGCACGGGCCGCACCCTCTGGGACGAACTCTGCGTCCGCTTTTACACCGGGGCCGACTCGGTGAGCTGGATGCAGCAGGAATGGGCGCAAGTGAAGCCCGCTATTGCCCCCGAAACCTTTGCCAACGTGACCGCTCGGCTCAAAATACAGCGTCGGGAAGCACTATGGTGGCGCGATGCCTGGGTGTTGTATCTACAGACTTTCGCCAGGCAACCCGTTCTGAAACCCTTCAAACAGCCCAAAATGACCCTGGAAGAGGTAAAACGTTCGGTTGAGGTGTATCTAATGCGATGATGTGCAGCGTTTTCACCCCTATCCCCGGCCTACGCTCCTGAAAACTGCCCCAAAAATCGAACGTCATTTTCGGTAAAGAAGCGCAGATCCTTGATGCCGTAACGCAGCATGGTGATCCGCTCGATACCCATGCCAAAGGCAAAACCGGTGTATTCTTCGGGATCGATGCCGCAGCTGGCGAGTACATTGGGGTCGACCATGCCGGAGCCGGCGATCTCGACCCAACCCGTGTACTTGCACACATTACAACCCGCGCCTTTGCAGATGAAGCACGATACGTCGATCTCGGCGCTGGGTTCGGTAAAGGGAAAGTAGGAGGGACGCAGGCGGAGTTTCGAGTCTTTGTCGAACATTTCCTTAACGAAGTGGTAAAGCGTGTCTTTCAAGTCGCGGAAGCTCACTTCCTTATCTATGTACAGTCCTTCCACCTGATGGAATACGCAGTGGGCACGGGCCGAAATGGCCTCGTTGCGAAACACCCGCCCCGGCATAATCGAGCGAATGGGCGGCTTTTTGTGCTCCATGAGCCGCACCTGTACGTTGGAGGTGTGGGTCCGCAGCAGCACGTCGTCGCGCACATCGCCGCCACTTTTTTCGATGAAAAAAGTATCCTGCATTTCGCGGGCGGGGTGGTTATCCGGGAAATTCAGCGCGCTGAAATTGTACCAATCGGTTTCGATTTCGGGGCCGGTAGCTATATTAAACCCCATCCCCTCGAAAATTTCAATGATCCGACGGCGCACGATCGTAAGCGGGTGCAGACTGCCCAGGGCATTGGGCGTCACGGGTAGGGTTAGATCCAGCCCGAGTTCTCCATTCGACTGCGCGCCGGATTCCAGCTGGTCGCTAAACTCTTGAAAGCGCTCCTGGGCGCGGTCTTTAAGCTTGTTTAGCTCCTGTCCCACCGCCCGGCGGTCTTCGAGAGCCGTGTTTTTGAGCTGCGCGAACAACTCAGTTACTTTACTCTTTTTATTGATAAAGCGCATCCGGTACGCTTCGAGCTGCGCGGGAGTGGACACCTCGCTACTGTCTATCTCCGTGAGTAGCTCCTGCACGCGTTCATTGATCATAAAGTCTCCTTGGATTGAATGATTAAGGTCGAATCAGGTAGCAAATATAGGCATTCCTCATCCTTATGCAGGTTCAAAATAGTATGACAACTTAACTACATAATAAGATCAGGGCAAAATATCCACTACGTAGTTTTACGTGATTTAGTAAGTGGCGCTACGCCTTTTTGGATTTAAATAATTATTAATAAACTGAATTTAAGGGGTTTATAGTGATATGGGTATTTTTACGTGATGCAGAAAGGGCAAGGGATGAACTAAATTTGACTTATCAATTACACGATAACCCTACCCTTATGCAAAACTTCGTCCCTTACTCATCCGATTTCGCTCCTGTTGCCCCCGCGCACGAAATCGCCATTCATTCCATCGGGCACTCTTTCATGCTCAATACCGACGATATCACCTGTCTGGAAGGGGAAGGGAACTACACGTTCATTTACACGCGGCGTAGCAAGCGCTACCTGGTATCAAGAACGCTCAAAAGCCTAACCGAACAACTCGACGAAAGCTTTGTGCGGGTCCATAAGTCATACATCATCAACACGGGTTACATCGCCGAACGGCTAGACGAGGAACGCATCATCAGGATGTCGTGCGGAAAGGAAGCCACGGTATCGCGGCGTAAGTGCAAGGAAATTTCGGCCATTCTCGACCAACATGAAAATCGTGTCAGTGCGTAGAAAGTGCTGACGATGCATTATTAAAAGCCTTCATTTTTAGTGGGTTAAATCTAAAACAGCAGCCATCGCTCGATCGAAGGCTGCTTGTTTTGTTTTTAAATGAAGGCACAAAGGCACAGAGTGAGTTTCGTCTCTTATACGGAAATTCACTCTGTGCCTCTTTCAAATCAACTTAATCCCCAACGTCACCTGCCAGGAGGTAAGTTTTTGGCGGACGGTGCTGCCGCCCCCGCCGCCCGGTTGCTGGTCTACTTTGAAAGACGCCAGGTCGGTGAAAGTGCCTTCGCGGCGGACATCGAGGCTAAACCCGAAGATGTCGATACCCGCGCCCAGCTGGTAGCCGTATGTGGCCCGCGACAAGGCGTCGCCGATGCTGCCGGAAGTGTAGTCATTGAAAGCATCTTTCAATTTTTGGTTGTCGCCCACGCGAAAGGAGGCCATTGGTCCGGCGTTGATACGGAAGGGGCCACCCTTTAAGCCAATCATGACCGGAACGTCGATGCTGCTAAATCGGACATTTATCTTTTCACGCACGGGCACATCGTTGTCGTTGCGGATGATGTCGAATGTGCCTCCCTTGGTAGAAAGCAGCGCTTCGGGTTGAATGTATAGATGCCGTCCAAAGCGAGCGTAGACGCCGCCTGCAAAGCCAGTTTTGCTGTCAAGACTCTCTTGAATGTTGTCGCGGACTACTTGTCCATTGTATTTCAGGTAGGAATTGCCATTCTGGTCGTAACGCGTCGTGAGAAAGCTGCCCATCGAAAGCTGTGAGAGATTCACGCCGCCTTTCACCCCAAATGCGAAACCGCCGCCGCGCGGTTTGGATTGTTGTCCGTAAGAAACGAAGCCGCCGAGACAGCAGAATAACAGGATGATTGCTGTGTTTTTAATTTTCATGGATGGGGTTATGTTAATTTGTTTATAAGTTTAGTTGTTGAGTTGTTTATTGGATAATCGTTTAATTGGGTAATCGTTGAATTATGCAATTGTCGAATCTGGACTGCACGTTTGTTTCAAGAACGTCTTATAAAGGAACGACTGTACAGTTGACCGCGTTTTTCTGGCGAATCTAAAAAATCGCATAATTCATATTAGATCAATAACCACACCAATCAGACAACCAACCCTGAAAAGCCCCCTATGGCCAAAATAAAAACTGCGTATTTATGTCAAAACTGCGGTCACAACTCACCGAAGTGGCTTGGGAAATGCCCGACTTGCGGCGAGTGGAATACGTTCGTGGAAGAACTAATTGAGAAAGAAGACAAAAGTGCGCCGGTGGTCTGGAAATCGTTGTCGCTGACGAGTAAGCCCAAGGCCATTGCCGAAATAGTCTACGAACAGGAGCCCCGCACCCTGACTACCGACGGCGAACTGAACCGCGTACTGGGTGGAGGCATCGTGGGCGGGTCGCTGGTACTGATTGGCGGCGAGCCGGGGATCGGTAAATCCACGCTGATGCTCCAGATTGCCCTCACGCTTTCGGACAAGAAGGTACTGTATATTTCCGGCGAAGAATCGGAGCAACAGATCAAGATGCGGGCCGAACGGATGGACAGCAAAAGCGACCGCTGCTTTATTCTGACGGACACCTCTACGACTAATATTTTTCGGCAGATTGAGGAAATGGACCCCGACGTTATTATTGTCGACTCCATACAGACCATGCAGTCGCCGCTCATCGAAACTGGCGCGGGCAGCGTCTCGCAGGTGCGGCAATGTACTTCGGAGTTTATGAAATACGCTAAAGAAACCGACACGCCCACATTTATGATTGGCCATATCACCAAGGATGGCTCGCTGGCCGGGCCCAAAGTGTTGGAGCATATGGTGGACACGGTACTGCAATTCGAGGGTGACCGCCACACGTCGTACCGAATTTTACGTACTACCAAAAACCGTTTCGGCAGTACGTCCGAGCTGGGTATTTACGAAATGCAGGGCACCGGGCTGCGGCAGGTCACTAATCCTTCGGAGATACTCATTTCGCAGCGTGACGAACCGCTGAGCGGCATCGCGATCGGCTCGATGCTGGAAGGAAACCGGCCGCTGATGATTGAGATCCAGTCGCTGGTGAGCGTAGCCAACTACGGTACACCGCAGCGCAGTAGTACGGGTTTCGACGCCAAGCGCCTCCAAATGCTGCTCGCAGTTTTGGAAAAGCGCGGGGGATTTCGGCTGGGCATTCAGGATGTATTCCTGAATATTGCGGGTGGACTGAAAGTAGACGATCCGGCGCTGGATTTGGCCGTGGTCACGTCCATCGTGTCGTCTTATGAAGATGTCCCTCTGCCGGGTTCGGTCTGTTTTTCGGCGGAGGTCGGCCTGGGCGGGGAAGTGCGGGCCGTCAACCGCATTGAGAGTCGGATTTCGGAAGCCCAGAAGCTTGGTTTTGAAACGATATTCGTCTCTAAATACAACGCGAAAGGGCTCGATATGAAAGCGTTTGACATCGAGATCAAACCCGTCGCCCGGTTGGATGAGCTGTTTGAGCAGTTGCTTCGCTAAGGGAAGATGAGGTCACCGGAATCACAATCCTGAAATCGCTGCCTTCGCCCTGCTTGCTTTGCAGTTCCAGCTTCCAGCGATGGGCTTTGGCAATCTGCCGCACGTAGCTGAGACCCAGCCCGAAGCCTTTGATGTTGGTGGAGGTATCCTTGATGCGGTAGAAGTTGTCAAAAATCTTTTTTTGCTCCTCATTCGCAATTCCAATCCCATTATCCTGCACCGGCACGACCGCCTGATCGTTTGATTGCTCGGTAATGACCCGGATGTGTGGGTCGACGGGCGTGTATTTAAGGGCGTTGTCTACCAAATTAAACAGGACGTTGGAAAAATGCTGACGGTCTACGGTTACCAGCGTGCCGTTGGCTTTCAACTCGGCCGTAACCCGACCATCGTAACGACTCAGCAGGTGGTTGACCAAATCGTCGAGGGAGGTTTTTTCGGGTTTTAACAGGAGGGAATGATTCTCGGCCTTAGCCAGGTGCAGCACATTATCGATGTGCCATTGCATCCGGTTACTTTCTTCGTTGATTATTCTCAGGTACCGGGTGGCGCGCTCGGGTGTGTCTGCTACCGGCGGTTTTCCCAGCATATCGGCGGCCAGGCTGATGCAGGTGACCGGCGTCTGTAATTCATGGGTCATCCTGTACATGAAATCCATCTGACTTTGGGAAGAGTCTTTGGAAACGGTTGATCTCCAGCCAATCAACGCCATAAACGAAATCGAGAGCAGCAGACTGGCCGCCAGGGCGCCGGAGTAAAAAAACTGCGTGTTTAGGCCTCGCGCCCAGAAAGGAACACCCATGATGAGGGCCACGGCCGCGCTGAAAGCGATCATGCCAAACAGCACAAAACTCCATCTGATTCGGGTGGTGGTCATTGAATTTTTGTTTTATCCAAACCCATTTTTATTGCTCTCTTCGTCAGTCGTGTTCGGGGCGTGCGTTAATCTACTAAGGCCTTCTTTTGTATTGTAGACGCTGGACATGGCGTATTCGCCACAATTCTATTTATAATAATACGTGTCGTGTAAATTTCGATCTTCGATGCAACGTGTATTCATGACGATGCGCGAAATCTAACCAGCCAAGTTTTCATTTTGACTAATGGGCAGGTAGTGGTGGCGATTCAATTTTATAAATAAAAAAATTAGCCTGGCAAGCGGTTCACAAAAACTGGAAGCAGATTGGGTCTTTCAGGGTGATGCTTTTACTCAGAAAAGATAGCTTCCCCGTTTTCGGATCGACCTTATAAACCGTCAGGTCGTTGGATTTTTGGTTTCCCACCACCAGGAATCTGCCCGATGGGTCAAAATTGAAATCGCGGGGAGTGGCAATGCCCTCCCGTACTTCGCCGATGCTCTTCATGGTACCATCTTTCAATAGTTCATAGCCATGAATCGAATCGTAGCCCCGGTTTGAAACATAAATGAAGCGGCCATTAGGATGTTCACGAATCGCGGCAGAAGTATTGTTCTCTTTATAATCGGCGGGTACCGTGGGCAGCGTTTGTAATTCGGTGGCTTTTCCTTGGCTGTCGAGTGCGTAGGCGGTCAGTGAGGTATGCAATTCATTGAGTAGGTACAGGAAGTTTCCGGTTGAATGAACTACCAAGTGGCGTGGTCCGGCTCCTGGTTTAGTTGAAAACTCTGGTTGAGCGGCGTTTGGCAGCACGCGTCCGGTTATTATATCCACCGTGTAATTCATGACACGATCGGTGCCCAAGTCGGTAACGTACACGTTGCGGCCGTTGGGAGAGGGCACGGCGCAATGCGCGTGGGGCTTTTCCTGCCGCGACTTGTCGGGACCCGAACCGCTGAACTGAAAGTTGGCAGTCGCGGGAAGCAATTTACCAGCGCGGTCGATCGGGTAAGCCGCCCAGCTGCCGCTGCCATAATTGGCCAGAAAAGCCATCTTGCCCGATGGATGCACCGACACGTGGCAGGGGTTTCTACCCGCATCGGGTTGGGTGCCAAGCAGCGCGAGCGTTCCATCATTCCCGACCGCAAAGGCCGAGATACTGTTGTCCTGATTAGCCGAGTACAAATATTTTTTATCGGGAGAAAGACTGACGTAACCCGGCCCGATAACGCCGCCAAAGGCAGTAATCCTGGTAACTTGTCCATTGACCAAATCCAATTCACAAAGCGTAATAACCGACTCCGTCCCACGCGCCTGGGTACCGACATAGAAGCGCGCTTTTTTCTGGGCCTGGGTCACGGTAAAAAGAGAAAGTGCCAGTAACGTCAGGATATAATTCATTAATTGAATGATTTGGGGGGTTGCATCTGTTAAAGCTGTAATGCTACGGCTTTTACCCAAAGCTACATACTTCATGCCTGATTATGTAACAAATATTGAAGGATGAGGCAGTAGTTTTGATTTTTAAAAAATAGGCTATGAATATAAAAGAATCTCTTCCCGTTACGGGAATGTCGTGCGCGGCTTGCGCGGTGAGTGTGGAGTCGATGTTGAAAAATACGGCGGGCGTCGACGATGCCGCCGTGAACTACGCTAACCAATCGCTCAACGTGGCATTCGACCCGGCCCAGGTTAGCCTGGCCGATTTGGATACGGTCTTGCAGGGAATCGGATACGGTTTGTTTTTGGAACCCGACATCGAGGAAGCGCAGAACCAACAACGCGCTTTACAGGACGCGCATTAACAGCAGCTAAAACGCCGCACCTTCGGAGCGGGCGCGCTGGCTATTCCGGTAATGGTACTGGGCATGTTTTTCATGAATTTGCCCTACGTCAATTATATCATGTTGGCGCTTACTTTGCCGGTTCTGGTATTCTTTGGCCGGGATTTTTTCGTCAATGCCTGGAAACAGGCGCGCCACGGCAAGGCCAATATGGACACGTTGGTGGCCCTCAGTACGGGCGTTGCTTTTCTGTTCAGTACATTCAATACACTGTATCCCGACTATTGATACGCGCGCGGTCTGGAACCACACGTCTATTTTGAGGCAGCGGCGATCATCGTTTTCTTTATTCTGTTGGGAAAATTGCTGGAGGAGCGCGCCAAGTCCAACACTTCCGACGCCCTTCGCAAGCTCATGAATCTGCAGCCCAAGCTCGTTCGCGTGCGGCGTGAAGGCCGCGAAGTGGAAATCGATACCAAGGAAGTACGCGTGGGAGACGAGATTATCATCCGCTCCGGCGAGAAAATACCGGTGGACGGTGAAGTACTTTCGGGTAGTTCGTTCGTTGATGAAAGCCTGATGACCGGTGAGCCGCTGCCCGCCGAAAAAGCAACCGGCGCGGCAGTTTTCGCCGGGACAATCAATCAACAGGGGAGTTTTAATTTCCAGGCCGAGAAAGTCGGCAGGCAGACGGTGCTGGCCCATATCATCCGCACCGTGCAAGAAGCACAGGGAAGCAAGGCACCGGTGCAACGGCTGGTGGACAAGATCGCCGGTATTTTCGTCCCGGTGGTGCTGGATATCGCCGTGCTGACCTTCGCCGTTTGGCTAATGGCGGGTGGCGAGAATGCCCTGACGCACGCGATGCTCACGGCGGTGTCGGTACTGGTGATTGCCTGCCCGTGTGCTTTGGGGCTGGCCACGCCCACGGCGATTATGGTTGGGGTGGGCAAAGGGGCCGAAAACAATATCCTGATTCGCAACGCTGAAAGCCTGGAAACGGCCCACAAAGTGGACGCCGTGGTGCTGGACAAAACCGGAACGCTCAAGCTGGGCAAGCCGGAGGTTAGTGAATGGGCTTTTATCAGCTGTGGAAGGGAAGAAGGGTGGAAGGCAGGAAAGGAGCCCAGTGGTGAGAATAAGCGCCATGTGGCGGCAGTGCGGGCGATTGAGCGACGCTCGGAGCATTCCCTGGCGCAGGCGATTG
>JBBSSJ010000027.1:0-26690 GCA_038242095.1 Cytophagales bacterium | reverse complement strand
CCTGGGGCGTGTTTGTAACAACGGCCCGCCAGATCGAAAAGGCCGCAGGTGTGACACTCTTTTCCAATCTACCAGAAAAGGTACGGGCTGGGCTGCTGGATCAGCGGTTTGACGCGATGATAGATTCGTTGTGAACGCTATGGAAAGAAAGTGGAATGCAACTCATTCGAATGATTTTTCTGCGTTCATCCAATCCAGTTGCTCCCATTTTTGGACGTAGTCGTTCTTTTGAGTTTTGCCCGGTGTGCTTCTTCCATTGACGATGTATTTTTTTAACAGGCTTTCCAGCTCCTTTGCCTTTTCAGGATTCTGCCCATAGAGATTGCTGACCTCCCCAGGGTCATTTTTTATATTATAAAGCTGGTATTTCGGCAGCTTATTGAGGTCTTTTTCGGTGTTGGGAAAGCTCCACCCACCGGACCCCGGCCACAAGATCAGCTTCCAGTCATCCTGCCGAATGGCAAAGCGACCGTCGATGGAATGATGCACTGTTGCCTCCCGCTTGGGTTTAGTGCTCGTAGCGTTCTCCAACAAATACACAAAGCTGAAACTGTCTTCCGCCGTGTTGTCCGGGATCCCGAAGTCCACAATTTCTGCCGCCGTGGCGAAGAAGTCGGTCGTGCAAAGGGTAACGTCGGATATTGTGCCGGGTTTGACCTCGCGCGGCCATTTCACTACGAAGGGTACGCGATGCCCTCCCTCATAGATGTCTGCCTTGTGTCCCCGGTAAATGTAGCTGGGGTCGTGGGAGACTTTTTTCAGTTCCTCAAAATTGGCCTTGGGCGAGCAACCGTTGTCGCTGGTGAAAATAATGAGCGTGTTTTCGCTGATCCCTTTTCTTTTCAGCACTGCCTCGATTTGTCCGACCACGTCATCGACCTGAAGTACGAAATCCCCGTAAAAGTTAGTGTTACTTTTTCCCAGGAATTCAGATTTTGGCAAGATCGGGGTATGGGGGGCGGGCAGGGCGAAGTAAAGGAAAAAAGGTTCTTTCTTCCCCGCGTTCTCTTCGATAAAGGCAATTGACTTAGCCTGGAAATGGTCCAGCACGTCGGCGTGGTTGAAGTCGGAGCCGGTAACGCCTTTCCGCCAAAAGCCCTTGTCGTCCACGGAAATGGTGGTGTCGGTAGGTATGGTGGTCGATCTACCATTCTCGACATAAACATATGGGGCCATATCCAGCGATCCTGCAATGCCGCAGGAATAGTCGAAACCGAGGTCATTGGGACCGAATGTCAGCGGTTTGGTGTAATCGACCGTCGGGTGTACATCCAGGTTGTCAATATTTTTCCCGTCGGTCGTCATCTGCCAGCCCCAGCCCAGGTGCCACTTGCCCACAAATCCTGTCGTGTAGCCTTTATCTTTCAGTAATTTGGCCACTGTCATCCTGTCGGGTCCGATGAGCGATTTAGAAAATCCGCTGAGTACGGATTTTTTGAGGCGCGAACGCCAGTTGTACCGCCCGGTCAGGATTCCGTACCGGGTAGGCGTACAAACCGCCGAACTCGTGTGGGCGTCGGTGAATTTCATTCCGTCTTTGGCCAATCGGTCGATGTGCACCGTCTTTAGCTTGGACTGCGGGTTAAAAGATGAAACATCCCCGTAGCCCATGTCATCGGCCAGGATGTAGATAATGTTCGGCATATCTTTCTTTTGCGAAAAACCATCCCACGGGAGGAGTAATAGCAATAGAGCGGCGATTTTGATGCTTTTGACTTTCATAAATATTCGTTTGAAAAATTACAATCAGGATTTGGCCGGAATGGCCGACTTTTCTTTCTCCCAGCGGGCCAGCAACCTGGTAAGCCGCTCGGCCTCGGCGTGGAAAGCATCGAGGATATTCTTGACTTCTCCCGGATCCTTTTTTAAATCATACAGGTGGTATTGCTTGTTATCCCTGACCAGTTTCCATTTTCCCTCCCTCACCGCCGCTGAATTCTTGAAAGCCCAGAATACCGCCCTCTCGGTCAGTGCGGATTTTTCCCCCAATAACAAATTCTTGAAACTCCTGCCTTCCAAACGGACGCTGGCAGGAATTTCGGAGCCTGTCAGGGCGGCGACCGTTGGGAAGACATCCATCGTCATGAGCAGTTCGCTGCTGGTTCCGGCATGGGTAGTCCCTTTCCAATACGCAATCGCCGGGACACGATGCCCACCTTCCCACACCTGACCTTTAAGGCCTTTGTATGGATAATTGGACCCGACCCCGGTCGCTCCGTTGTCCGACATAAAAAGGACAAGGGTATTTTCGGAGATCTTATACTTGTCCAGTGCGGCCATTATTTTTCCCACGCCCTCATCCATGATCCCGATCATCTCGCTGTAAACCTTGGCCCTGTCCGCCACTGGCTCAGCCTTATGATTCGGGTCGCCTGTGCGCTCGGGCGTACTCTCCCGCACTTGGTACGGATAATGGGGGGCTTCGTGGGCTACGTAAAGGAAGAACGGATTACTGCTGTTCTGATCGATGAACGACAGGGCGTGTTCCGTAATCAGATCCGTCGTGTACCCTTTTTCGGTTGACTTTTCAGTGTTGGACCACCAGTCGAAGTTGTTTTCCTGGTCGAAATGAGAAATGTAGTCGACGTTGCCGCTGACGTAGCCCTTAAAGATATCGAAGCCCTGCTTAACCGGTGAATAGGTAGTGTCGTAACCTAAATGCCATTTTCCGACCATGCCCGTTTTGTAATCGTTCTTTTTCAAGATTTCTGAAATCAAAATCTCCCCGGTACCCAAGCCCACGTTCCGGTGATCCTTAGCAGTTATGACGCCGGTGATACCGGTGCTCTGGGGATACTTCCCGGTAAGCAGAGATGCCCTAGTGGGACTGCAAACCACGCCATTAGAGTGAAAGTCGAGAAACTTTATCCCTTCCCGAGATAGCCTATCGATGTTTGGGGTCTGATGTTTTTTATGGCCGTAACAGGCCAAATCACCAAAGCCCAAATCATCGGCAAGGATAACTATGACGTTGGGCCGATCCTTCGGCGACCGACTGGTTTGTGCGTGGGCTGTCCACGACAAAAGGAATAAATGCAACAGGAGGATAGCATGACCCCGGTTATTATTTATCATAGCAGCCAGACGACTCAATAGCCGGGATTTTGAGTTCCAAGTTTAGCATTGTTTGTAAACTCGATCGACGGGATTGGATTCAGGTAGTATTTCTTTCCGGTGACGGGGTGATCGATCATTTTATTTTTGGGGAAAGTCAGTCCCAAAAAGTCCATTTGCTTCTGGATGGATTTTTCCAGCTGCCCCCATCTGTTCAGATCAAAGTACCGTTTGGCTTCGAAGGCCAATTCAATGCGGCGCTCCTTCCGGATCGCCTGCCGTAGTTTTTCCTGATCCGGCAGTTCTGCAGCTGTTAGCTTACCTAGTCCGGCGTTGGTCCTAATTCGGTTCAAGAGCTGGAAGGCCTCCCCATCGGCCGAATAACCTGTCTCGTTGATCGCTTCGGCTCTGGCCAACAGGATCTCAGCAAACCGGATCACGGGGTAATTCCAGGTACTCAATCCGCGTGGATCCAAGGTGTTGTAGTATTTATTAACAAAATACAGACTCCCCTTCGGTTTGGCCGGATCGATGAAGTTGGCGAGGCCATAGTTTTGCAGCAAAACTGTTTTACGTTGATCTCCGGGTTCAAACAGTTGCACAAACCCATCGCCGGAGGACAGGCTCCCGCCTTTCCCATTTAGGTCGTCGTCTGTGGGCAGTATGGCAGCCCCTCCTCCGAGCTCAGGTGGCGCATAGTCTCCGAAAATATTAGTGGTCGTGACCCCCGCTACGCCGCCGTACTGCACCTCAAAGTACACTTGCGCTCCATTTTCCTGACTACCGTTGAAGTTATTGGCGTAGTTGGGCAAGAGCGCGCCCGACTTCACCAGATCTGCTGAATTGGTGATCACGGCATCCCATTTTTCCAGCTCCAGGCTGACCAGCACCAGCAGGGCCCTTGCCGCTTTCGAATTGGCCGCCCCCGGCTGATTGCCGTTTTTCACGGTATTGTCGGTTGGAAGCAGTTTTTCGGCCTCCGTCAGGTCCGTGCTGATTTGGTCGTAGATCTGCTGGATGCTGGCGCGGGGCTGCTCGGCGTTCTCTCGATTTACGATTTCGTCGACGATCAACGGAACGCCACCGAACAAGCGAACCAGGTTGAAGTAATAGAAAGCCCGCAAGAATTTCGCCTGACCAATCAGGCTGTTTTTTAAGCTTTCATTTTTAAAGCCCTCGAATTTTGAAATCCTGTTCAGGATGGTATTTGTTCGGGTGATTCCGGTGTAATGATCCGCCCAAATAGTTTGAATTCCTCCGTCGGTTTTATCAATGATAAATATGTCAGGCTCCACCTCCTTCCGCCATATCCAGCCGTCGTCGCTGCCCAGTTCCGTGATACGCAACAACTCGCCCTTATAGATCCCCTGTAAGGGCTGGTAAGCACCGTTCACCGCGGTTATTATGCCGTCTTCCGTGGCAAATAGATTGTCGACCGCGATTTGGCCTTGGGGATCGGGCGACAGGATGGAATCGCATCCAGCTAACGGAGTAAGGGCCAAAATGAAAATCAGATATTTTTTCATGACAAAAGAATTAGAAGTTTGCTTTGAGACTCAGGGAAAACAATCTTGTTAGCGGATAGGGCGTATAATCGATCCCAGAAGAAAGTAGGCTGGTACGACTCGAAGCCTCAGGATCAAGCCCGGTGTATTTTGTGAAAGTAAACAGGTTGGTGCCGGACAATGTGACTTGCGCGCCCTGTAGAGCGGCGCCGCTGAGAATTCGGGAAGGCACCCGGTAGGTTATGCTCACGTTCTTGACCCTGACAAAATCCGCATTCTCGAGGAATCTGGTGGAAACCAACGTGGCGAGGGTGGTGGTGTTGCCCCCCTGCGAAGGCCGGGGGACCGAATTGCTGGGATTCGTAGGAGTCCAGAAATCGTTGACTTCCGCGAAGTTCTGCACGAAGGGTACGGACCTTGAAAACAGGTTTCTCGCAGTGTTGTACAATTTGTTGCCTGCCGAAAAGTTTAGGAAAACGGAGAGCGAGAAATCGCCGTACGTGAATGAATTGTCAATGCCGCCGAACAGTTTCGGATTTGGATTTCCAACGTACACCTTATCGCCTGCGTCAAAAACCCCGTTACCGTTGGTGTCCGTGTAGCGCGGATCGCCCGGTACAGCGTTCGACCATTTCTTGGCTTCTTCTTCCTGACCGAGCTGCCAGATACCGGCGAACTCATACATGTAGAAAGCCCCGACCGGGTAGCCTGCCCTGGTCAGATTGGTCGGCTGGTTGGAGAGGGGGATCAGTTCGCCGGGAATGGCTAGAGGATTTCCCACTGAGTTTGTGCCCACATCGATTACCTTGTTTACGTTGTAAGTAATATTGAAGTCCGTATCCCAGCTGAACCGTGCTTTCCGGATATTTCGGGATGCAATGGCAAATTCAACGCCCGTATTTTTTAAGGAACCGATATTCAGGATAGGGTTGACCCTGACGCCGGAAGTCAAAGCGATAGGAGTTGATACCAGCAAGTCCTGCGACTGCTTGTCGTAAAAATCAATGGTCGAGTTCACTCTGCCCCCAAAAATGGAGAAGTCGAGTCCCACGTCCAGTTGTTTTGAAGTTTCCCATTTCAGGTTCGGATTACCGATATTCTGGGGCGCATTGCCAATGGTCACAGTGTTGCCGGATACGTAGTTGGCCGCAACTGCCCGGGTGATGAACGCGAAGTTTCCGATGTTCTGGTTGCCTGTCAAGCCGTAGCTGGCGCGAAGCTTAAGGTCATTGAATAAATTCGAGCCTTTCATGAACTCTTCCTCAGACAGCCTCCAGGCGAAGGAAGCAGAGGGAAAGGTGCCAAACTTATTTTCGGGTCCGAACCTCGATGAGCCATCCCGTCGCACCGTGGCCGTTACCAGGTATCTGCCCTTGAAACCATAGTTTATCCGCATGAAGGCGGAAGCCAAACCGGGTACCACCGTCGAGCCCGAAGCGATGAAGCTCGTCTGATTGGATAGCTGGTTCAGGGAATTGTCGATTGTGCCCCGTCCAGTGACACTGTTGTCCTTGATGTAGAACTGCTGTAGCGATACGCCACCGACTACATTTAAAGAATGGTTTTCGAACTTCCGGTCATACGTCAGAAAGGCATCGGAAACCCAGTTGATTTGTTTGCTCGAACCCTCCGTGGTTATCCCTTCTGGCCGGTTGGAGAGACCGACTTGGTACTTGGGCTGGTAGATGAAATCTGATTCGTTGACCAAGTCGGCCCCCGCATTGGCGGAGAGTTTAAGATCTTTCATCAGCTGGAAATCAAACTTAATGTTCCCGAGCAATCGGGTGGTGCTGTTTTCTCTGGTGGGAAGTACCAGGTTAATGAGCGGGTTTTCGTTGGCGCCGAAATAGGGGGCCGCCGAGGCACTTACACCGAACAGATTTCCAAACTCATCGTATGGTTCTGTGTACGAATGTTGGTAAACCAAGCCGCGATAACCACTTGGCCCCCAGTCGTCATTGTTTTGGACATTCTGTTTTTGGAAACTACCCGAAACATTGGAGGTAATCGTGATCCAGTCGTTCACCTTGCTCTGTATATTAAGTCGCAAAGACCAAGATTGAAGGTCGGTGTTCACCAACACCCCTTTCCGATTAAGGTACGACACCGAACCGGAGTATAGGTTTTTCTCGCTACCACCGCTGAACCCCAGATTGTAGTTTTGCCTGATCCCGTTCCGAGTACCCAATTTCTGCCAATCCGTATCCGTTTGCCAGACTGGATTTGTCGGATCATCGTAAACTGCCGTGCTCCTGTTGGAGTTCTTAAATCCCTCGACAAACAAGAGCCTTTGCTCTTCCGTGGACATCACGTCGTACCCTCCGATTATTTGTTCAAACCCCAAATCGGTATTGAACGAAAACGTAGTTCGGCCAGCCTTCCCTTGCTTGGTGGTGATGATCACTACCCCGTTGGCCGCCCTGGCCCCGTATATCGCAGTTGCGGAGGCATCCTTCAAGATGTCCATAGAGGCGATATCCTGGGGGTTGATGGTGGAAAAATTCGTACTGAACAGAGGAACCCCGTCGACCACGATCAGCGGGTCGTTGTTTCCCGTCACGGATCCCGTCCCCCGAATTGAAATTGAAAACTTACCGCTCAAGTCCCCGCCCGACTGCCGCACCTGCACGCCGCTTGAACGCCCCTGAAGAGCATCGTTGAAGCCCGTCACGGGCCTGCTCTGTATTTTGCTTTCCGAAATGGAGGACACCGCCCCGGTCAGGTCACTTTTTTTCTGAGTGCCATATCCCACCACCACGACTTCATTCAGTAATTCGTTATCCAACTTCATGCTTACGGTGATGCTGCTCTGACCGTTAAGCGGAATTTCCTGCGTGGCGTACCCTACGAAACTGAAAACGAGGGTGGAGGCATTTTCGGGAACTTCCACGACGAAGTTGCCGTCGCTGCTGGTGGTCGTTCCTCGCGTGGTACCTTTCACCAGCACGCTGACCCCCGGCAAGCCCGCGCCGTCTTCATCGGTCACTTTCCCCGTGACGGTCTGATCGGCGGGCCGGACGGGCTGCGCTTCGATTTGGACCGGAGCCAAGCCGGTCTCCCGACGGTTGGTCTTCAGCAGAACGCGGTTATCGGAAACCGTGAAGACGATGGAGAGCGGCTCGAATAGTTCCGCAAGCACCGATTCCAACTTCCTGTTATTCGCTTTCACACTAACCTTCTGGTTGACTTTGATGACGCTCGGACTGTACAGAAAATGCACCTCGGTTTGCCGCTCTAAGAGGGTGAGGACTTTGCCAAGTTCTACATTCTTCACTTCCAGGGTGACATACTTGTTCAGAAAGTCCTGCCCGGAACTCTCGCGGGCCACGGCTACCCCGCAAAGCAACATGATCAAGGTAGCCTGCTGGAGATAAAGGGTGAACAACCGAC
This sequence comes from Cytophagales bacterium, assembly GCA_038242095.1. GTDB lineage: Bacteria > Bacteroidota > Bacteroidia > Cytophagales > Spirosomataceae > Persicitalea. Next base: position 18,741 of record JBBSSJ010000027.1, on the reverse strand, counting down.
GTAGGGCGGGCAGCTCGGGCAAATAGTTTGACATAAGGGTAAATTTTAGGTGAATTAGGTGTTAAAAAGCAAAAAAAATGCGTCTTTATGGCTCTTAATTGCAGCCTTCGCCAAGGATAAAAATAGTGGCTCCCCTCGTCTCAAACCTAGCCCCCACTGATTCGCAGACAAATTTTAGCTGATCGTACATGGACAGGCCCGATAGGTTCCCGGTGAACTTACACTGGCCGATGCCCGAGCCGGGCAACACGATGTCCACCCCGTAGGCGGTGCGTATACGGTCGACGGTCGTTTCGATGGATGCTTCGCGAAAATTGAAGCTCAGTGGCTCCGCCCCGTCCGTCAGAATACGGGGAGTCTCCACGATCCCCTGCCGGATGTTTCGGAACTCGGGATCGAACAGCACTTTTTGGTTGGGCGTAAGGATTACCCCATCGAAACTGTCAGCTTTCTCCGCCTGGCTGGCGTACACCGAGACTCTGCCTGTCTCGACTGAAACCTCGATGGCTCTTCCCGTTCCTTGGGGCTTTATATGGAAACTGGTACCCAGCACTTCGGTGACCAATCCTCCGGAGTACACCAGGAAGGGGACTTTCTCATTTCGCCTGACCTCAAAAAAAGCCTCGCCGGTGAGGTACACCGTTCGGTTTTTCTTGCCGTAATTCTCATCCAGCACGATGTTGGCCCCTTCTTCGAGGAAAACGGTGCTTCCGTCGGCTAGGAAAATCTTCTGCGCCGACGTGGTGGTGTTCTTTGTTTCTACCCCGCGGCCGGGCAATCCCGCCTGAATGGACGTTTGATCCGGGCCGATAAAAAAATAACCGCAGACAACCGACACACAAGCCGCCGCTACGAGCATAGGCCAGAGCCAAACTTTCGTGGGACGTTCAATCCTTTGCTTAGGGGAAGATATTTCGCGGACGAGCCGTTGCCAGATTCGCGCTTCGGTGGATTTTGCGTCGTTTTCCTCCGTGAATACGATCTTCGTATTACTCTGCTTAAATAGTTCTGCGGCCCAGTTTTCCAGCATTACGATTTCTTCCAGCGAGCATTCGCCGATTTCGTATTTCGCGGTCAAGCGGTCAAGCGGTCAAATTCCTGCTCAGTCATCGGTGGGGTTGTCTAATTGTCGGAATGGAAATTTTTCAACTGATGACGCAACAGCTTCATGGATTTGGTAAGGTGGTATTCCACCGCTTTCTCACTGAGTTCCATTTTGGACGCAATGGCTTTCACAGGCATCTCCTCCATCTTGCTCATGCGGAAAATCCGGGAGGTCTTTTCTGGCAATTTCATTAGTACTTTCTCGACCGCCTCCTTCAGTTTGTTGGAATCGGGTGGCTCGCTGGCAGCCAGATACTCGCTCACACCCATCAGCAGCTGGTATTCTCGGTACTTTTTCAGGTTGATTCTTTCTCGAATAGATTTGTTGACCAGATTTCGGGTGCCGATAAACAGGTACACCCGCAAGTTCTGGATATGAGAATGCGCGCGATTCTGCCACAAGCTCAGCATCAAGTCGTGAACGATTTCCTCGGCATCTTCTTTGGAGTCGAGTTGCTGCATGACGAAAGTGAAGAGCTGCCGCCAGTAACGGCGGTAGATGATACCGAAAGAAGTGGCGTCATCCTTTTTCAGGGAGTGTACCAACTCTTCGTCGGCAGGATTCGGGTCGCGCATCGTTCAGGTCTCTGGTATTTACCTGTAAAGGTTCCACATAATCACAAAACCCCTTAAAAAAATATAAATTATTTTTTTAATAGTGCAATTACCGAAGGGCTTGAATCTCATTAGTTGGTATTTGATTCAGGCCATAATTGCCCCTCCGCCGCCCGTACGCGCATTACCGCTGACAACTATAATATTTTGGAGTGACGAACACAGATTATCATCCCCTACAATCAAATAGGGAGACTGGGGAGTGGCCAATATTCGTACGGAATGTTCCACCAAGCCAATTCTGCAAGTAAAACTACCCAACTTGAATTAGCTGAAGGTTTACTTTGAATGTTTGACCGAGTTTATAGCCAAGAAAACAGGTTCAAAAGCACTCAATCTGCTAAGCCTTGACCTAGTAAAGAAATCGAACTTTTTCTTTACTAATTGTGTAATTTACAAATTGTTAGGTGGTTAGCCACATAAAATAATCTTCATGGAACATTTCGTACGAATGTTGGCTCCCGCCCTATACTGGACAAAACCATACATGTACTTTTGACACGTCTCGGCCTCCCGCTTCTCACTTGGAACTGGGTCGCCGAAAAGATTCCATGTAAATTCGAATCACAGCCCCAGCTCCATGGCCGCGTTGTGCCTGACCACCTGTTGGACCAGGGTGTAGCGGTCAATCATGGTGCGGGTGCGGTGCTTGGTCTGCTGCATAATCTGCGAGTCGTCGGCTCCGTTTAGCTTGGCGATCGTCACAAACGAAGCCCGCAGCGAGTGGGCTGAGTAATCTTGACCCAGGTAAGCCTTGGTAGTCCGGGCTACCTGCTTGTCCGATAGACGGTCCTCGGTGATTTGCTCGTTCTTTCGGATGCGCACAAAAAGTGGTCCGGTCTCCCGATCAAGCACTTCTAGGTAATCCTGTAAGGATCGCACCGGGCAGGCCGCGGGGTCGGGGCTAAAAAACAGGGCTTTTTCTTCCGTCTTTTTATACTGGTTGGTCTTGCTGCCCCGGTAGGTCAGTAACGCCCCCTCGCGCGTGAATTTTAGGCCTTCTATATTAAGCGCGACCAGCTCTGAGCGCCGGAAGCCGCCCGCGAACCCGGCCAGCAACAGCGCGCGATCACGCAGTCCGGTTGGCGTTGCGGGAATCAGGGCCAGGCAGGCCTTATACTCCTCAATGTCGAAGGCTGCACACTGCTCCGGTTCGGTGCCCAGGGTGCGCTTGATGCTTTCCATGACAATCTGTACCGCCTCGTCGGCGGCGGGGTTAGGGTGCTTGTGCAGGCGGTGCCACTGACGGATCGCCGCCAGCCGCCGGGATATGGTGGACCACTTGCGGTCGGCGGCCAGATCGGAGATGTAGGCGGCCAGCGTTGCGGGCCCAATCGGCAAACCCGGCAGCTCCCGGTGGCGCAGCCACTGCTCAAGTTGGGTGATGTCGGAGCGGTAGGCCCTGCGCGTATTGTCGGAATCCTCGATCCCCTTGGTGAAAAAATCGGCGGTCCGGCGGGCCAGCTCCTCGCGGGAGATGAGAACGGGAAGTTGGTCAGAAGATTTTTCGAGAGAAAAGCTGGAGTCCATAGTTTTTTAGGTTGAAGGGGCAAGGTAAGAAAAATCTTTTATTACGTCCGATAATGTTCACTTATCGGACGTAAAGAATTTTAATTTTTCTCCCTTGGCTTCGATTTCCGGATTCACCGGTCTGACCCTGGCCACCCGCCAGGAGCTCGCCCAGCACCAGAGCGTCGGCCCCCTGTTCGTGCGAATCCGCAAGGGGGATCAGAGTACGGAGGAATGGCTGGCGGATCGGCAGGTGGCCCGGATATCCAAAGCACATTTGGGTCAGGATTGCTCGGCCCACCCGCTGCCGGCCTCGTTCGTGACGATCGCTAAACAGAACGGGGCCGACGGCTCGCAGATCATGCAGCAGACCAAGCACCACACCCGCACGATGATCGACTGCTACACCCGTGTGCAGCAGGTAGTGTCGCATAATGCCGCCATGGAGCTGAGACTGTGAGGCAAAACTTCTGAAGGATCAAGCGTGTGCCAGAAAATCAGACCACCCCGGGCTCCCACCGGGGCCTGGCAGGGGGTAAGGGGCCGCAAAAGCGGTTGCCATCCCTACAAGCCCAGAGACAAGTGCTATATAGGACCGGGGCGTCTTATCCCAAAATGAAAGCATTCATTAAAGAAAAGGGCCTGTATCCAGTAATCTGTAACATTCGCCCCACTTCGTTAAAAAAGGCCAACGGAATGAAAAAGTACCAAAATCAGCCGATGCGGTAGATCTATAAATGATCGAAAAATCTGAAAGTTAAAATTGGGGCTAAAAGCCTGATCCGGGACGTATCGCTGCGCGTTCGTCCGGGGGAGCTGCTGGCCATTGTGGGCCCGAACGGTGCGGAAAAATCCACGCTGCTCAAGCTGTGCGCGGGCGAACTGGCCCCGCAGGCCGGGAAAATCACCCTGAACCAACAACCCCTGGCCCGCTATACCAGCCGACAACTGGCCCGCCTGCAGGCCGTGCTGCACCAGCAAAACACCTTTTCGTTCCCCTTTCGGGTGTCGGAATTGGTGCTGATGGGGCGCTACCCGCACTACGAAACCCAGCCCAATGCCCACGATCACCTGGTAGCCGAAGCGGCCCTGGATTCGGTCGGGCTGGGTCACTTCGCCGACCGCCACGTAACCACCCTGTCGGGCGGCGAACAACAGCGCGTCCACCTGGCCCGCGTCCTGGCCCAGCTATGGGATGCCCCCGATGCCCTGCTCCTGTTGGACGAACCGACCACCGGCCTCGACCTTCTTCATCAACAACAAATTCTGACGACCGCGCGCCACATGGCCGAACGTGGCTACGCCGTGGTGGCTGTGCTGCACGATCTGAACATCGCCGCCCAGTACGCCCATAAAATGCTGATGCTCAAAAAGGGCGCGACCGCCGCCGAGGGTACCCCCCGGGAGGTACTAACGACCGCCAATGTGGAGCACGTTTTTGACTTACCCGTACAACTGGTCGATAGTCCTTGCCACGACTGTCCGCTGATTGTTCCTAAACCCATTCTACATTCAATTTCATCACTTTAAAACAAATAAACCATGCTTATTTCCGAACAATTGCTCAAAGATCGCTGGACTGAATTCCGCGAAGAGAATCCCAAAACCCGCATCCGCGACGCTGCCCGACAGCTGGGCGTTACCGAGGCCGAACTGGTAGCTACCAGCATGGGCGAAACCACCACCCGCCTGGGAGGGGATTTTCGCGAAATCCTCAAAGCCGTACCGACGCTTGGCTACGTTATGGCCCTGACGCGCAACGACGCGCTGGTGCACGAGCGTAAGGGCGTTTACCAGAAAGTTTCGTTCAATGAGCACGTCGGGCTTGTGCAGGGGCCGGACATATACCTGCGGCTGTTTATGAGCAGCTGGCAATTTGGATTTGCCGTAAGTGAAAACGACCCTCACAGTCTGCAATTTTTCGATACCCACGGCGAGGCCATCCACAAAATCTACCTGACCGATCAATCGGACAAAGCTGCGTACGATACGATACCCTGGTAGCTCAGTTTCGCGAAGCGGATCAGGTGGCCGACCTAGTCATTGCGCCCACCTCTCAACCGACCAGCGACCGGCCCGATGAGGCGATCGACGTGGCGGCTTTTCAACAAGACTGGCTTGGCATGAAGGATACCCACGATTTTTTTGGCCTGCTGAGACAGCATTGGGTCGGCAGGCAACAGGGGCTGCGCCTGGCAACGAACGGTCATGCCCGGCTATTATCGATGGAGGTTCTCAAGCAGATTTTCGCGACGTCCGCCGAGCGGGAGGTACCCATCATGGTGTTTGTATCGAATCCCGGCTGCATTCAGATTCACTCGGGCCCCGTAAAAAAACTGGTGCAGATGGGCCCCTGGTACAATGTGCTGGATCCTGAGTTCAACCTCTACCTGAACGAAACGCTGGTGGATTAGGTCTGGCTCACAAAAAAGCCCACGACCGGTGGCCTCGTAACGGGCGTGGAGCTGTTCGATAAGAACGGCCAAAACCTGGGGCTGGTTTTCGGGGAACGCAAACCTGGCAAACCGGAGCTGGAAGCCTGGCGGACTATTATCAGGGATATAGCTGAGACTGGGTGAAGCGAATAAGAAAACTCGGATGAGGGGCACCGCTTTGTTCAGAAGCGGTGCCCTAATTCTGGAAATCAGGACGGCAGCACACGCGCGTATAACCTATACCGTAAGCTATCGACAAGTTAACCACTCGGGTTGGAAGGAATCAATTCCAACACCTCCCTTCTAGGGGGGATAGGAAGTCGCAGGTATCTTGGGAAAATTCCAAAGGGCCACCGCCTGAGCTTAGAGGTTCACCCCAGCTATTTCGAGTTTCAGCGGAAATAGCATCCCGGTCAAATACAACTCCCGTTAATTTCGACCGGGTGAAAACATAGCTTGCTGTAAACTCCAACAAGGTTACCTCCTCATAAAAATTCTAATTCACTTCCTCTGCTCACCAAAAATACAGAATTCAGGATGACTGGGGACTGGGGAGTAGTCCTTAGAAAGTGGAGGGGAGGAAAATCAGGTATCCAGGTGTTAGCCGCGTTCTACGCCCGTGTTAGCTACGTGTTATTTCGTGGTACTGCCGTGTTGGATACGTGTTAGAAGCAGATGGCTTCCAATTAAAATGAGTGAGAAAAGGTAGGACCTGCTTTAGGGGGGTACCTATTAAAATTATGACGATTACGCTCACTTTGGATGATAAAGGCCGTGTGACCCATCGGGAAGACGGCGATGGGTCGAAGTTGGTGTACGATTACGAATACGATAGCCAAGGCTACCTGGCAAAGATTAAAAAGGCCGGAGGGGAAGTGACCGTTATAACCGCCGATAACGGCTACCTGCGTTCGGCTAAAATCGGAACATCGACCATTTCGATTACTACGGATGAGCAACCGGACCTTAAACAACCGCTACCCATCGGTTTCCTAGGTATTCAATGGCCATTGGTAAGTTTTCTGGGAAAACCTTTCCGAGGGAACATAAAGGCATATAAGTCGGGCTACGAGTACCAGGTCAATATCAACAGCCTTAATGCGCAGGGTGGCCTGATAGACAGGGAACTCACCTACACCGATCCTGCCAGCGGAAAAGCAGTGCCTTACCTCAAAGAGAGCTATGTTACAAGTTGTCAATAAGCCCTCCTAATAGATTATGAACAAGTACTTTATCTGCTTTTTTTCTGTCCGTGGTACCTCGAGAGTATCAAAAAGTGTGATGACCCGCCGTTGCGGGGAAATTGATTCTTTGATAACTTGGGATCGAACGGAATGCGCTTTCCTGGAAGCAGATATTCTATAATAATAGTCATGATTCTACAATCACGGCCACTCTGGAGCGTGGCGGGTTCATGGCAGTAGTCGATTATTCGGGCTGACACCTTCCATGATAAGCGCCACTACCACGCTGAACTTCTCTTTCTTTTCGCTGCCGCCGTCCTACCCGCTCTCCGCCGTTTGGTGGGCAGCCCCGGCTTGGCGCACTTCGAAAGCAGCCGTCATATGGCGTTACTCGTCCCAGTCCTCGATCGATGTCGGGACGGCAACCCCCATGCCATGCCGGGTGACCAGGGCGGTAGGCGTGCGGTTGAAAAGATCCGAAAGCTGGTCCCGCATCTGCTGGGAGGTCACGCTTTTGATGTTGGCAGGTTTTATGGAAACTATTGATCTTCATAGCTTGACACGATTTGTGTCAAGCTATTTCAGGGTAATACATCTTGAAGTCTGATGTGAGTGCCTTACACTTGACGTCTTTCTCCTGCAACTGACAAGCCCTGAGGCGTCACGCTATTGACCAACCTGCCCGAAAAAGTTAGGGACGGGTTGCTGGACCAGCAGTTCAACCCAATGGTGTGCCGCTTTAACGCTTATGAAGACTCGGGATCGCTGCGCGATGGTTTGTCAATAGAATTTTTAGGTCTGGGCCCCTGCCCCTGAGGGGGAAGGGGGGGGGGGGAGTTTTGTTTAAATAGTAATAGGAGGGAGGGGTCAAAAATGACGTACTAGCCATGTTCAACGAACAAAACGCACTGAATATCAGCGCGTTTTTTCGTTTTTCTTACCTCCTTTTATCATGGAAAACGTCAAATACGAATACTGGATTGATGGCCTGCTTATTTGCATTTACGACCTGCACGGTAGATAATCGGTCACAGTTCAGGCTGAGGGCGTGCTTTTGGAAATTGAGCGGGAGATAGGCAGTCTGGAAGAGGAACCCCAACTTCATGTCGCCCATTAGCTACTTCATCAAATTCATTTTTCTGAGCCTTCTTTTTCGGGATATTCTGGCTAGTCCCAACTTGAAACGGGTGTTTTTGTACGTAGCCTGGGGGCTGGTGATTTTCGAATTAGTGCAGCTGGTGGTGTTCAAGAGTTTTCAGGGGTATGACTCGCTGTCGTCCACGGTCAAGAACATCTTTATCATTGCGGCCTGCGGTATTTTTCTGTATCGATTTTACCAGAATACGTCGGTGCGGATCAGCCTACCACGGAATCCTCTTTTCTGGATTATACTGGGCATGCTGCTGACTACCCTGGCCGATATCTTTATGGAATTCATTTTCCAAAAACTCTACCAAACCGATACGTCAGGTTTTTACCGTTTGTACCTGATCCGCAACGCCAGCCAGATCGTGGGCTTTTGGTTGATGACGATCGGCGTTTTTCAGGCCAAAAACCTCGGGTACCTGCCCGCCAGCTACTAGGTTGCTTCGTTGAAATTCAACTAAGATGATAAGCTCCAACTACTTATCAAGCGGTCATTTTACAAAGTTGATTTTCACTACATTTGGTTTTGAACTTCTTCATCCTCTTTTTACACACACGAACTCCCTACTATGTCAGCAAAACGCGTTGTCGTGTTTGGCGCTACCGGCGGTACGGGCCGGGCTTTGGTGCAGCAGGCCCTGGAGCGGGGCCACCGGGTGACGGCCTTTGTGCGTGACCCTGACCGCTTGCCGTTGCAACACGCGCGTTTGCAAAAAATAGTGGGCGATGTGCTGCAACCCCATACCCTGACCGCCGCCCTGCTGGGGCAGGATGCCGTGCTGTGCGCTCTGGGCCGCAAGACCTTTGTGAGCGAGCCCGTTTGCTCGCTGGGTACCAAAAACATCATGGATGTCATGGCGGAGCAAAGCATCCGCTCCATCATTGTGGAAACGTCGGTGGGCGTAGGCAAGAGCCTGGCCCAGTGCAGCGGGTTTCAGAAGTTCCTGTTCCGTACGGTTTTTTTTACGTTCGTACTTTGTCGATAAAGCATTGCAGGAACGATACGTGCGCAACAGCGCCCTTGATTGGACCATCGTGCGACCCGTAGCCCTGACCAACGGCCCAGCCACCGACTCGCTGCGGGCCGATCCCGACATACAATTTCACGGCTTTCTGGGGCCGTCGGTCAGCCGCGCCGATGTGGCCCGCTTCATGCTCGACCAACTCGATCAGCCCAGCTTCCTGCGCCAATGTCCCATCCTGTACTGAACTCATCCCCGGACACGATCGATGTATCGGATCTGCTCGATAGTCTGGCGCAGGCGTTTGCGCCCATTGCGCAGCTGCGGGGCATCGTTCCGGTCGTGGCGGGGCCGCCCGATCGGCTGCTGGTGGGGACTTCGCTGGAAGGCGTGTTGCCTTCCTTTATTTCCATTTGGCTCAAACTGCTGTACTTGCTGACCCCCGGCTCGCGTTTCGAGGTAGCTGCTCGGCTCTTGACCACCGATGAACAGGCCTGGCTGCGGCTGCAGATCACTACCATCCGGCTGTCTCTCAATCCCAACCTGTTACTGTCCGAAAATGCAAAAATTCTTCGGCTGACCAGCGACACCGCCGATAGCAGCACCGTGTACGTGGAACTACTGCTCGTCGAGCCCTCCGAATTGACAAAGCCACCCTTGCCTACATCAGACAGAAATTGGCCGGAGATATTAGAATCGAAAAAATTACCCACCGCTACCCGGCAGCGCATCGAGCTTTTCATGCAGGATGGCCTGACCCGTGATCGGGTGCGAGCCTCGACCCACGTCCAGGACGCCCATTTTTTGGAACATATCCTGCGACTGATCGATACCAATCTCGATTGCGCGGACTTCGATTCGCAGAAACTAGAACAGGAACTGGGTACGAGCCGCACCCAACTTTTCCCGAAATTGAAAAAACTGACGGGCCACTCCACCGCCAACTACATCCGGCACGTGCGGCTTTGCTCGGCCCGTGACCTGCTCGAAACCACCACGCTCCCGGTCGGAGAGATAGCCGGGCGCGTCGGTTTTCCCGAGCTGAGCTATTTCAGCCACTGCTTTGTCGAAGCCTTCGGGCGAACCCCTTCCGAATGGCGCAAACGGGCCAAAATGAAACAATAGCACAAATCGACGCGAAGGATGCAACAATAGCACAAATCTTTGGCCTACGAACGCTAACCACCCCACCCCCAGTCCCTTATCTTTGTATCAGTCAAACGCATTCTCCGCATGGAAAAGATCGAACGCAACAAAAAACTGATTCTGGAGTACACGCTGGCGATGACCCAAAGCCCCAAAACCGAAGAAGTAATTCGTCGCTTTTCCGATTTGCCTTCGCACATCGACGGTATTCTGATGTACGAGGCGGCCTTTCCGGGTTACACCATTTTCATTGAGGAAATGACCGCCGAAGGCGATGACGTGATTGTGCACGGGGTGTTCCGGGGTGTTCACGAGGGCGAAATCTTCGGCTTGCCGCCTACCCACCGTACCGTGGAATACCCAATGATGGTGAAGTACCGCGTCATCGAGGGCAAAATCGTGGATGCCTGGCCCATGAGCGACCAGATGTTGCTCTTCGAGCAACTGGGTATTCTGAAGCGTCCCGGCTGACCCGAGTAAATTCCAATTTTCCAGCTTTCACCCAAAAGCCCGCGCAGCGGGTGCAGGATTCTCTTTGCCCAATCTAAAACCAAAAAAACAATGAAAAACACGACCAAAATTTCCGCCCTGCTGCTCGTCGGCCTGCTGACGCTGACGAATGCCTGTATGAAAGACCACGCCACGCCCGAGTTTGAAATGGAGAACGCTCCCTACACGGCGCAACTGAGTTTCAAGACCAAAAGTCAGCAAATAACCAAGAATGCCGCCGGGCAGAACATCGCCAAAGTCATCCTCGATGGCACGGGGACATCCTCCTTCGCGGGCAACGTCACCCTCGTGGATGAATTCGACTTCATCCTGGCCACCGGAGCCGCCGACCACAAGGTGTCGTTCACCACCATTAACGGCGATAAGTTCTACACCACCATGATTACCCAGGTTAGCCCCAGCAACATCGTAGGTACCACCCCCTTCACGGGCGGCACGGGTCGCTTTGCCAAAATCAAAGGCAGCAGTCCTAATGCCGGACCGCTAGTAAGTGCCACAGGCGAGGGTAGCTGGAAGGAAGAAGGCGGGAAGGTGACGTTTTGAGGGGTAAAGTAAAAATCAGCAAGGCAAATAGAGTTTCCATTCAATAGAACATAAACCCCAATTACACCCATGTCACGTTCCCTATTCCTACTTTTAGCGGGTATCTACGGTCTCCTGCTCACCCTCCCGATGGTATTTACTCCTGAATCGGCTATCCGAAACTATAGTTCGCCCGAGGTCAATCCCAATCAGATTGCGCTCATGCAATTTCTGGGCCTTAGTACAGGTGCTATGGCTCTGATGAACCTCCTGAACCGAAATGCGCCCAATTCCTATACGCTTCGGACGCTCCTGCTCGCCCAGGCATTGCTCTTGGTAAGTGGCGTTGTGCTGGGTATCTATCACGCTGCGGTGGTACACGTTCCCATGAACTCGATCTTCATTGGCGATAGTATTTTTCGGCTGGTGTTGGGACTGGGATTTGCATTCTACTACAACCGCGAAGTGCAGGAGGCTAAAATCGGGTCGGTAGTGTAAGTGCAACGTGGGGTACCTATTACGAATGTCGCTTTTTTACAATTTCCCGCCGGGGGATTGCCGTACGTTTACTTTCACTTTTTACAAAAACCAAACTCCAATGAAAACCAAACTCTTTGCCTTCGCCCTGCTGCTGATGAGCGCAGCCACTTTTGCCCAAAATAAAGCCGACGAAGCCGCCATCAAAGCCGTGCTGGAAGGCCATAGCCAGGCCGTTATGGATAAGGATGCTGAAAAAGCGGTCAGCTATTTTGCCAACTCTCCCAATACGGCCATTTCGTTTCAAGAACCGGGCAGCGGCTATATCCGCGGCTATCAAGCGGTCACCGATATCTACATAAGCCATGTCAACGCCGATAGTTTCGAAAAAAGCGACGACAAGCTAACGACAGCCGATTATCGCTTCCGCATTGTGGGTAACACGGCCTTCGTGACCTATATCGAAACGGATACCGCCCCCGATGGTACGGCAAAACGTACCCACAAAGTCAATTACCTGGAAAAAGAAAACGGCCAGTGGAAGATGCTGGGCAATTTCTGGATGCCGGAAGTACCAGCGAAGTGAACGTGCCAGTGACTCATTTTCAGTAAATCTAAACAACAAACTCCAATGAAAACTAACCTCTTTACCCTCGCCCTGCTGTTGATTAGCGCCGCTTCTTTTGCCCAAACCAACCTGCTCACCGAATTTCCGACGATTATGAAAGCACGCAACGCCGACCCCAAAGGCTGGCTCGACGCCCATACCACGCCCGACATGACCTTTATCGCGGGCCACGACGGATCGTTGCAAAATAAAGAATGGATGATGGGGCTTTTTGCGCAGCAAAAAAGCCAAACCTCCGAAGTTACCAACTTGAAAGTGAAGCAGGCCGCTGACCTGGCCGTGGCCACGGGCATCAGCACCATCAAGGCAGTAGGGAACGATGGCTCCGACCACGTATATAATGATGCGTTTACGTACACCTTTCGCTGGCTTGGCGAAAAATGGATGATAACGGATGTTCAGCATACTATGATTGAGTATAAATAGTATTTACACCGAAACCTTCTCTTCACAGTGGTCTTTATCTTCACAGGCTTATATAATCGCAAGGTTTGTGGGTGTACAGACCACGGAGTAAAATTAACCAGTAATTGAACACAACTATGGAAACATTATCACACAATGAGCTTTTGGAGCTGTTTGGAGGCACCGAATACGACCTCATGACCGCTTACATAGAGTCATGTCCAGCCTCTCCGCAACGACAACTTGCTTTGCAGAGTATAGCTCTGAAGCATCCAAATTCTGCCTTATTGGCCTTGTACGGGTTGATCTCAGATTATGCTTACCAAGGATACTATAACCACACTCAATTACTTGGAGGAGTCCAGCATGACCTGATAGTAACACGATTGCTACAATCCGGGCAATCTGGCGATACAGATTTATTGGAGTATCTGAGTAGTGCCATTCAACATATTGCCAAAGCATACTTTGATAAAGGTGATCACGAGGGTTTATTACAGTACACGGATTCCGTTGAGCAGGAAATGAAACAGGCTGGTTTCATTCAGGTGTTGCCGCCTATGCTGCTCTACAAAGTAGAGGTATTGATTTCCTTAGGGCTAATTGATGAAGCAGCGAGGGTATTTGAGACCCTTTGTGAGTATACCAATTTTTTACCTTTACCGAGAGATAAGAACGATAAAGCAGTTAACCCTATCCTGATTCAGCGTGATACCATCAGGCAGAAACTGGATCAGCTTATTATTGATGTTGTTACACTGAAAGGCAAAGCACAAGATAAGCCGACTGGTGATTTAAGTAAGGCAATCCAGGATGGGTTGACCACTTTTGAGGCCATTGAGAGCCAACAGGTGAATGGAAATTCGTTTCCAGTCGGTAAAGTAATTGAAACACTCAACGAAATTCAAAACGCTGAATGGGTCAACGATACTGATCCAACCGCCTTTCTTAAACAGGATATTCCGGGAATGGCTGTTTTTGAGGAGATGGCCCGCTCGTTTATGACTTCTCAGGATGAAAGCGACCTGTTCGATATGCAACGATTCGTTGAACGGGCCGGTCAATTGCTGGTTCGGCCTGAGACGGCCCGTAACCCCGATTCACTCCGGGGAAATTTGCCTGAGTTACTCCACTGGCAACCCTATGCCAAAAAAGTCCGCCCCGATGATTATCACTGTTTGCTTTGGATGGCTGGCGTATCCTACTACCGATTGATTGACTATCCGAAAGCTATCGAACAGTTTGATGAATTATGGAAATCCCAGGAAACCAGACGGTTAGGCATAGCTGACTATAACCAAAGAGTAGGGATACTGTCGCAATTTCCTCATTTGTTTGCTTTGCTTTGTGATTGTTATTACCAAACGGGCGATGCTCCGGCTCTGCTTCGGGCTATGGAAGCCAGTAAAGGACGAGTTTTGGCCGATTGGCTCGACAAACGGGCGGGGGTATTAAATTCATCCTTTGAGATGGGGAAAGTCGCCGATAATTTGCCGAATTCCATGCGTCAGCATCAGGCGCACTACCTGAGTTATTACGTGGACGACGATTTTTCGTTTGCCGTTTTAGTTAGTAAAACGGGCGATTATTTTATGCATCAGATACCAATTGGTAAAACTAAATTAGGGCAGTGGGTTAACGAAAGTCGAACTGATCCTATAAAAGGAGTAATAACAGGTAGCTTTTTCAATGCTTCGGTCAGTACAAGTGAAATATTGGCACCCTTTGTCAACTGGTTACAACCACTATTAACATCAGGTGTGATGCAGGCTGGCGACCATATCTGCTACTGCCCCGATGGGGATCTGCATTTGTTCCCCATACATTACATCCGTTTTCAGAACGACCATCTGATCGATATCTTTTCCCTTTCCCGAACGCAGGGCGTAGCATCAATGCTGGATATATTGTCGAAACCTACTCGACAAATAGACAAATTTCTGGTCATTCAGGCATCAGTAACGACGGATAAAGTCCATAAAAAGACTGCATTTGGTGAAGTAGGTAACTGGCTGGCAAAGCAATTTAATGGACAGAAGTTGATCAATGAACAAGCTGATGTTCAGGAAATTGTTAAACAACCTGCTTCAAGGCGACTCATTCATTTCGCAACACATGGGTATTTTCCACCTAAAGCGTCTGATGAGATAGGGGAAAGACCCTATTACGATTCGGGTCTTTTGCTTTATCACGAAGGGCAACCGCCGGTGAATACCGAAGAGAGTGAATGGGAAATACGTAAACCTTTCCTACTGAGTCCCGAACGGCTACTTCATGCAAAATGGGATGTGGAAAGTAGCCACGTTACCATTCAGGCTTGTGTGAGTGGCCAGTCCAAAGAAGGAATTGGGGGCGATGCACTAGGTTTAGACTGGGCCTTACTACAATCGGGAGCGAGTAGTTTACTTTCGACCGGCTGGGATATTGATGTTTACTGGGCGAACGATTTCTGTCGGCTATTTTACGAAGCTTGGCAGAATGGTCAGTCAAAGGCAGCAGCTCATCGACAAGCCTGCCTAGCTTTAAAGGCAAAAAGAAAAAACGAAACTACACCCGGCGATTTGACAAGTCCGTATTACTGGGCGGGGTTTTCTCTCACTGGCGACTGGCGTTAAATACACAATAAACCCTAATCAATACAATCATGACTTTACAAGAACGCATTGAGCAATTAGACGATTTCACACTGTTGAACTTCTACAATCACTTTACAGCCAGTCTGATCGCGAAACTGAACACCGATTTGACGACAATAGTGAACAGTGTCCCCGATTCTATCCGAAAACTCCCAGAAGTTGACCGGGTGGTTCAGGCTGACCCAAGCGTGATGGGAGAGACTGTGGCGAAGTGAGAAGCCGTGGAGTTTGCCCACCAAACCCTTTTATTCTGGGCGAACGACCCAAAATTGGCACCTGTTCTGGATGACCTGCTGACTAACTACCGCGACAATAAACAAAATGCGGGTGTACTGCTTGAATTAGGCGGGGCAGTGTCAATGATTTTTCTCATGGCAACAAGTTCGGTAAAACGCGATAAAGATGGAAAATGGGAAATCAATATACTTGGACTTTCTGCTGAGGATGTCAAAGTACGTATAGACCTTATTAAAGAACTATTCGGGGTAATTCCTGAAGCATTAGCCAAGTGTTCTCCGTTCCTAAAATAGGGATTTCTCCTTGAATTTTTACGTATCGCCGGAACGCCCCTGCTGACATCGATTTTCAACAGGGCGGGCGCTGCCGTTGAATGTGCTTCACGTTCGTAACGCGATCTACGCATGAGGACATTCGCAGCTACGTGCCTCGGTCTAGAAGGCCGGATTAAGTGAAATCAAGCTGCCGACGGGACTTGTCATTGATGATCGCACTGACATACAGACTAGTATCAATGACAATCCTTATTGCCGGGGCTCTCTGGATTGCCGGACTTCATTGATTTCGTCGGTAATGTCTTATTCAGTATTTTGTGGCGCATCAGGGAGTCCGACAAGGCTTGCCAACGCTCGGCCCAAGGGTAGTTTCTGGGACAGAACGGACATTAAATCCTTATCAGCCAGGTTGGCGATCAATTCCCGCATCTTCGGACTTTTGATTTCAATCGTAAGCGTGTACATACAATAAGGCATTTATCGAAACTATAAAATTCCCTCAATTCTTTATCCAAAAATCCCAACACTCCATGATTTCCTTAACCGTACTTTACCCCAAAACCGCCGATAGCCGGTTCGATATGGACTACTATCTGAACACTCACACACCCTTGGTACGCGAACGGCTTACACCCCTTGGCCTTACCGGTATAGACCTCGAAGTGGGCATGGGTGGAGCCGTCCCGGATAGCCCACCCGCCTACACCATGATTGGCTGCCGGAAATTCAACAGCGTCGAAGAGCTGCAAAATGCCCTGGCCGTTCACGGCCCCGAACTCATCGGCGACATTCCCAACTTTACCGATGTGCAGCCCGTCATGCAAGTCAGTCCAATCAACTAATTCACTCTAAACCAAACACTACCCATGTCAACGATTCTCATCACCGGTTGCAGCACGGGCCTTGGCTTTGCCACCGCCGAACTTATGGCCCGCAGCGACCACACCGTGTACGCTACCATGCGCATCCCACAAAAATCACCCGAACTGGCGCAACTCGCCGAACGCGATAACCTGCCAATTACGATTCTAACGATGGATGTGGATTCCGATGAATCGGTAAAAGCGACTGTTGCTGAGGTACTGGATCAGGCGGGACAAATTGATGTGCTGGTGAACAACGCAGGCATTGGTCCGATTGGCCCCGTG
The DNA here is from genome assembly GCA_038242095.1 of Cytophagales bacterium. Classification (GTDB taxonomy): domain Bacteria; phylum Bacteroidota; class Bacteroidia; order Cytophagales; family Spirosomataceae; genus Persicitalea. Next base: position 1,802 of record JBBSSJ010000027.1, on the reverse strand, counting down.
GAAGAAGCACCGATGGCGGATTTTCAGGCTATTATGCAAACCAATTATTTTGGTGTGTTACGCTGTATGAAAGCGGTTCTGCCCGGTATGCGGACGCGGGGCGCGGGTTGCATCATCACCATTTCGTCGGTAGCAGGTCGATTGTATAGTCCGTATCACTCGGCCTATTGTGCCTCCAAAGCGGCTGTGGAAGCCCTGAGTGAGTGTTTGGCGGGTGAGGTAGGGCCGGTGGGTATTCGGGTGGCGGTGGTAGAGCCGGGCGTTATCGACACGCCCATTATCGACAAAAACGAACCCATGTCGGCTGATACGAAATACCCGAATGAGATTCGGTTGCGGGCGTATCTGGGCGCATCGCGGGATAACCACGCCCCGGCTTCGATGGTGGCCGAAACGGTATTGGCCATTGCAAATGGCGAACAAACCACGTTCCGAAATCCGGTGGGTTTAGATGCCGGTCCGCTATTGGGCTGGCGGGGTACCCTTTCCGACGAAGAGTGGATTGCCTCGGCGGGTTTAGACGAAGAAAGCTGGATTGGCGGCATGGCGCAGCTAGGAGCCGATGTGCGGCCTTATTTATTGAAGGGTGGGGCGGCTGTGTAACTGTTTTTTTGGTAAAAAGTCAATCGTATGCTACTGGAATAGGTTGACAGATCAGGGGCGGGGTTATCGTTGATGAATCAGTATAAATCATTAAACATATAGCGCCACTACCCTCTGCACGGGCCGGCACCCCTTACCTTACCACGTCCGGTGTGAAACCCTGCCCTATTCAGCGCGGTAGTAATGGCCGCCCACGTCTGACAGGAGGCCCGCGTGGAGTTGGGCAGGGCCGCCGCCAGCCAGTTGTTCTCGTCCGCGCGGGCGTTTAGCTGTCGCACCTGCCTGCCGCTTTCAATAGCCACCGGGGTCAGGTTTTCCGGCCTGTCCAGGGTAAAGCTCTGTTTCTTCTTCTCGGCCAGGGCCTTCTTGGTGCGATACGAGATCACCTCTCTCTGGAACGCTAGCCCGGTGGATCGTCAGCTGTGTCGTGCTGGGCTATGGTGGCCATCACCCCAATCCAATGGTCAACGGGTTCGCCTCGGGCATACCGGCGCACAAAAACACGGCATCCGAGTCGCGCAGGGTGAAGTTGAAGACCAAAATGAAAGACCGGGAGTTTCTGTGCGACATCACCACCCTACTGCGCCTAGGCCAGCCATTCGATCTACATGAGGCCTACCAAATGGTAAGAGCCCAAATCATTGAAATGATGGCGTCGAATTCATAAGTGTTATGCTACCCGACGCAAACATACTGGCCTGTGAACCCTGGTAGGGATTGCTCCTTGAGGGCGGCCTAGTATAGTAGTATATGGGGAGGCCCATCGCAAAGGTCAACAAGTCAGGTCCATAAAGGGGTTCTTTTAGTAAATGGCCCGCAGTGGCATCGGCCATCCGACGCGGACGGTAAAGAATTACCCTATGCGTTTTCGGGCAGTATCCACTACTCATTAGGCTTAAAAATAGGGTACGTTGATTTCCGCCGGGCCGCCGGGCGGGATAAGTTTTAGAAACAGATTTAGCAGCTGTCAGGGTTATAAAACCCATGTCAATGTGCTGTACCTGAAAATCCTCGTTTTTATAAACTATTGATAACCAATTAAAACGGACCGCCCGGCGGCTCGGAAAGAATTACTCTAAGAGATTCGATCCGGGCCGCCGGGCTGTCCGTTTTCTAAAAGAAGCCCTAACTCACTGACCCTGCCCCCACTAGCTCCATATTGCAAGTATCTACCCAAACCCCTACCTTGCCCCCATGCT
>JBBSSJ010000026.1:0-26793 GCA_038242095.1 Cytophagales bacterium | reverse complement strand
TAGTGCCGCTGATTCCACGGCTATGTCCGCCACGCTGGGGGCCAACTCCCTCGTACAGATTTGGAGCACCGACTCTACCCTGCGCACGCCCGAATCGGTGCTGCTCGACAAAGACAACGACGTGCTGTACGTCGCCCAAATCGACGGCGACCCGAGCGGAAAAGATGGCAAAGGCGGCGTTGGAAAATTAGGCACGGACGGAAAAGTAATCGACCTCGATTGGGTTATGGGACTTAACGCACCCAAAGGCATGGGCATGCACAACAGCAAACTCTTCGTGGCCGACCTAACGGAAGTGGTTGAAATTGACATCGCGTCGGGTAAAGTACTGCGCAAAATCCCGGTAAGCGGCTCCGTATTCCTAAATGATGTTACGGCCAACGCCAATGGCGATGTGTTCGTATCGGATTCCAAAACCAAGCAAATCACGATGATCAAGGATGGCAAAGCGACCAAATACTTCGACTCACCGAACGGCCCCAACGGACTACTAGCATTATCAGACGGCTTGCTTATTTTGGACAGCGGTACCCTTTACAAGCTGGACGCCGACAAAAAATTAACAACGCTGGCCGAGGGCATGGATAAAAGTACCGATGGTATCGAGGAAGTCTCACCCGGCGAGTACGTAGTGTCGTGCTGGGCGGGCGAAGTGTATTACGTGAAAGATAACGGCTCAGTCGAGAAGATGCTGGACACAAAAGCCAACAAAATCAATGCGGCTGACATCGGCTACGATGCGGCCAAGAAAATTGTTTACGTACCGACTTTCTTCAAGAATAGCGTGGTGGCGTATCAGTTGAAGTAGCTGTTGGCTTTTGACATTCGGCAAAGTAAAAGGGGAATAACGCTTTCTGCGTTATTCCCCTTTTACTTGATACATTAAAGCCGTCAACCTATGACCGTTAACCTTTATCCCAGCGCCCAGGCCTTTTGGCCTGGTTTCATGAGAATACAGGCATCCAGTCGTCCCGGTACTTCCAGGTATTCCAACGCCTGAGTTGCGCCAATTTCGGAAGTGAAGTACCCAATCGCCGTTTGTCGCTTCATTTCTTTGAAGAAAGCTTTATCCGATTCGATCAGCTTCTTCACCATCGCGATCTTTTGATCATTGCTGAGCGCTACGAAGTTTTTGCCGTAAGTGGCTTTACTATCCTGATCGAACTTATCCAGTGAGGCGTAAAATGCCTTTTGCTCTTCGAGCGGCGTACAATCGCGGATTACACGAATGATAAATTGTTCGGCTCCGGCGGCTTTTGCACCGGGCGTGTCGGTGGTCGGGATAATGACGTCAGCCAGTTCAGCTAGGAGCTTTTCCTGGTTAGGCGTGATGTAAACGCTTTCGCCAAAATGAGTTTTCTCCCCCATAATCCCGGCGACCAGTGGCCCGGATAAAGCCACGCCACCCAGCAGCATACTAATCCGCTGCACGGCATCTCTACGATTCATTTTCATGTTTTAGGTTGTTAGATGTTCTTCTTTTTCAACTCCTTCACCGCAAAATCAGCGGCGCGGGCCGTAAGGGCCATATAGGTCAGCGACGGGTTGACGCAGGAGGCTGAGGTCATACAGGCCCCATCGGTCACGAATACGTTGGGTACGTCGTGGAGCTGATTGTTACCGTTCAGGATCGAAGTTTTAGGATCGCGGCCCATGCGGGCGGTGCCCATCTCGTGAATGGCCATGCCCAAAAACGATTCGCCTTTGTTGATCTTTACGTTTTTAACCCCGGCCGATTCGAGCATTTCGGCGGCGTCATTCTGCATGTCCACCCGCATCTTCTTCTCATTTTCCTTGTACTCGGCGTCGAAAACGACCAACGGTATCCCCCATTTGTCGGTGTCCTTGGGATCGAGGTACATCTTGTTTTCGTAGTAGGGCAAAGTCTCACCGAAGCCGCCTAAGCCCATACTCCACGGTCCGGGCTCGGTGGCCTCCTGCTTATAATCGGCCCCAAAACTCAGTTCGGCCACGTTGTGCATCCAGTTACCCCGGCGTCCCCCGCCCTGATAACCGAAGCCGCGCAGGTAATCGCGCTTGTCATTGCCGATGTTGCGGTAGCGCGGAATGTAGATTCCGTTGTTGCGACGGCCATAGTAGTATTTGTCCAAATCGCCTTCCCACTGTCCGCCCGCGCCGGTGCGGAAGTGGTGGTCCATCAGGTTGTGTCCCAGTTGCTCGGAGTCATTACCCAAACCATTAGGAAACCGGTTAGAAGTGGAGTTGAGCAAAATGGCCGTGGAAGATAAGGACGAGGCACATACGAAGATGAGCTTGGCGTTGTACACCCGCACATCCATCGACACGGAATCCACCACCCGGACGCCCGTGGCACGTTTGGCATTTTCGTCGTAGATCACGTCAGTCACAACCGAATCAGGCCGCAAAGTAAGCAGGCCCGTTTTGGCGGCGGGAGGCAGCGTGCAGGATTGCGTACTAAAATAAGCTCCGTAGGGACAGCCTAAATTACACTTAGCGCGGTATTGGCAAGGCGCGCGACCGATACCCATTTGTTCCTTTGTAGCTTCGGACAGGTTGGCAACGCGGCCAATTGTCATGTTACGGCCCGGAAAATTTTTCTCGATGCGCTTGCGGACTTCCTTTTCCACGCAAAACATCTCCATCGGTGGCAGAAAATCGCTGTCGGGCAGCTGCGGCAAGCCCAGCTTTTCTCCCGAAATACCAGCGAATTTTTCCACGTAGGAATACCAGGGTGCGACGTCCTTATACCGAATCGGCCAGTCTACTGCGACGCCTTCTTTGGCATTGGCTTCGAAGTCAATATCGGACAAGCGATACGATTGTCGACCCCATAAAATGGACTTTCCTCCCACGATATTGGGCCGGAACCAGTCGAAACGCTTCACCTCTTTGTACATCGAGTCAGCGTCGTCCATCCAGTAGTTCTCGGTCATCTCGTTGTAGGGATAATCGCGCGACAGCTTGGGATGGGATGCTTTTTGCTCATTGGTGAGCTTGCCGTTGTAGCGAAACTCCCAGGGTGGCTTGATAGCGTTTACGTAGTCCGTCACGTGGTCGAGTTTGCGACCGCGCTCCAGCATCAGGACTTTCAAGCCTTTTTCGGTGAGTTCTTTGGCGGCCCAGCCACCCGACACACCCGAGCCGATGACGATAGCGTCATATGTCATTTCCTTAACGGCGTCAATATTAAGATTTGCCAAGATTAATTTAAAGTTGAAATTTGAAAATTTAGTTTATTTCCAGGCGATCTATGCTTTTAAACAAAAATCTAGATTAGAAAAACGGCAACTGGTGCTTAGTAGTAGGCTAGGTCAAGCCATGCAAACAAAATAATTAAGACAAACCATGGCTGAGTTTACCCTTGCTAAATTAAGTTCTTATGTGTTTATTGAAAATAATAGCGCGTCAATTGAAAATTAAAATGCTCGTTACCTTTGTTGCTTTGGATCAAACCTTGTTTCAATACTAAATTTTACACTCTATGCTATTGCTCAAAAAGACTTTTACCGGACTCTTTGTTTTTGCGTTACTGGCTAATTTTCCGGCATTCTCCCAGAATACGACCCGCAAAGCATCTGGTTCTACTACGCTCGCCCGCCCCAAACTGGTGGTAGGTATTGTAGTCGACCAAATGCGCTACGACTACCTCTACCGTTTCTACGACAAATACGGCGAAGGCGGCATAAAGCGGCTGATGAATGAAGGTTTCAACTGCCGTAACAACCACTATCCCTACGCGCTCACCGTCACCGCAGCGGGACACTCGGCGATCTATACGGGCTCAGTACCGGCCATCAATGGCATTGTGGGCAACGACTGGTTCGATCCTTTTGCCGGAAAAAATGTTTACTGCACCGAAGACAGCACCGTAACGACGGTAGGCAGTACCAATGCCGCCGCCGGACAGATGTCGCCCCGCAATTTGCTGGTCAGTACCATCACCGACCAACTGCGGATCGGCACCAACTTTCGGGCCAAAACTATTGGTGTCGCAATCAAGGATCGGGGCGCGATTCTGCCCGCCGGGCATGCCGCCACGGGTGCTTATTGGTATGATTCCAAAACGGGCAACTGGATCACGAGCACGTTCTACGCCAAGGAACTACCCAAATGGGTACAGGACTTCAATGATCTGAAACTCCCGAATAAGTACCTGAAAGAAGGCTGGAAACCCCTGTTGCCCTTGGATCAGTACGTCGAAAGCACCACTGACGAACAGCCTTGGGAAGGTAGGTTAGCAGGAAACAAAACGTCGGTATTCCCCTACAATTTTGGTGACAACGGTTTTGCGCTACTTGCCTCAACGCCTTCGGGCAACACCGTCACGAAAGACATGGCGATTGCGGCCATCAAGGGCGAAAACCTGGGTAAAGGCGATCAAACCGACATGCTGGCGGTAAGTTTTTCTTCCCCCGATTATGTAGGCCATAATTTTGGTCCTAATTCCATCGAGGTACAGGACACGTACCTTCGGCTTGACAAGGAGTTTGCTGAGCTATTCAGCTTCCTGGATAGTTGGACTGGAAAGGGCAATTACACGGTTTTCCTGACCGCCGACCACGGGGTAATGGACGTACCCGGATTCTGGAACGAGCACCGCCTGCCCGCCGGACTGCTCAATAGCGGCGAAATTCGGAAAAATGTTACCGAAGCTTTGGACAAGAATTTTGGGAAGGGAGATTACATTAGAGCCAGTCAGAATTACCAGCTCTACCTAAATCACGCCGTTTTGAAGGAAAAAAATATTGCCATTGAGGCAGTTTTAAGCGTAGTTCGGGAAGCGCTGTTGCCACTACCGGGTATCGCCGATGTCATCAATCTGCACGCGCTGGGTGCAAGCCACCTGAATAGCTATCAATTGGAACTCTACAAGAATACGAACAATGTGCGTAGAAGTGGCGACCTGCAAATTATCCCGCGATCGGGCTGGCTCTCGGGTGGAAAAACGGGCACCAGCCATGGTACGCCGTACAACTACGACACCCACGTACCGCTGCTATTCTACGGTTGGGGCATTCCAAAAGGCGAAACGCTGCGCCGCACCTCCATCGCTGACATCGCGCCCACGGTAGCCGCCCTGCTGCACCTGCTGGAACCCAGCGGTACGGTGGGTAATCCGATACCGGAAGCGTTGAAAAAATAAAAGGGGTGAAAGGGTGAAAGGTCAAACGGTGAACAGCCAACGGGAGAGTCATAATCCTTCTCCCGTTCTAAGTTTCCTCCACAATCAATTTTATTCCATCCGTCGCGCGGATGATAACTTTGCTACCGGCGGCAATGAGGGTAGCGGTGGCCGACAAGGCGATCCATTCGGCGCCGCGGTAGTAAATCTTGCCCTCGCCAGCGGCAGGGATGTCTTTGATCACCATGGCGGTTTCGCCCGCGTACTCGTTATATTCGGTATGCTTGCCCCGATTGTCAAGCAACCGGCGCGCCTGCTTTCTGAGTAGAACCAGCGAAAGCACCGAGACGACCGAGAAGGCCAGCAACTGCCAGTTGAGATCAGGCAAAATCCCCATCGAGGCCAATAGAGCCGTGATGAGTGCTCCGGCGGCAAAGAAAACGAAAACCAGCACGACGCTGACCAGCTCCAGCACCAGCATGAGCAGCCCGATGATGAGCCATATTTGGGGCAATGATAAATCCATGAGCGGTGTGCTTAAAGCAGGAAAGATGACAACGGCAGTTTCGCAAGAAGCTGCCGTTGTCAATTATCCACTATCAGTTTTTGATTATTTGACCTTCGGCAAATCGCCGCTTTTGACCACCGTCATAGCCGCCGCAATCATGGAGCCCATATCGGCGAAGTTGGCGGGCAGAATCAGCGTGTTGTTGGTCTTGGCCAGTTTACCAAATTGTTCCACGAGATTGTCGGCTACGCGCAGCTGCACGGCTTCAATACCGCCATCGTTTTGGATGGAGGCCGCCACGAGGCGAATGCTTTCGGCCGTTGCCTGGGCTACCGACAAAATTGCCGACGCCTCACCCTGTGCTTCGTTGATCTGTCGCTCGCGGATACCTTCCGATTCCAGCACGACCTTTTGTTTCTGTCCTTCGGCCACGTTGATCGCGGCTTGTTTCTCGCCATCCGATTGCAGAATCACGGCCCGGCGCTCGCGCTCGGCCTGCATTTGCTTTTCCATCGCCATCAACACACTTTGAGGCGGGGTGATGTTCTTGATTTCGTAGCGCAGCACCTTTACGCCCCAGCCGGTAGCAGCTTCGTCGATAGCGTCGACCACGGCGCGGTTGATCGTCATGCGCTCTTCGAAGGTCTTGTCGAGCGCCAACTTACCGATCTCGCTCCGCATGGTGGTTTGGGCCAGTTGTGTTACGGCGAAAGTATAGTTAGAGATACCGTAAGCGGCTTTTTTAGCGTCGATAACCTGAAGAAAGATTACCCCGTCCATGCGCACCTGCACGTTGTCGTTGGTAATGCAAATTTGCTCGGGGATGTCGATGGCTGATTCTTTAAGCGTGTATTTGTAAGCCACGCGGTCGAAGAACGGAATGATGAAATTAATGCCGGGTTGCAGCACCGCGTAGAATTTACCAAGCCGTTCCACGACGTAGGCGGTTTGTTGCGGTACTACTTTTACCGTCATCAGGATAGCCAGTACCACCAGCACCAGCAAAATAATTAAGGGAATCATAGCGCGTTTGTTTAGGGGTTCGTAACGAAAGTAGGCAGGCCGCCGCGATCCCGCAACGCTTGTCGGACAAACGCCCCCCGTCCGGTTCTATCGGACGGGGGGCGTTATGGGTGGTACTAAATAAATACGGTAACCAGGGAACACAATTTAGTGATTGGCCGAACATACAGATTCGCCCCTACCGCAAAATCTCGCGTGAAATTACCAGCTTCTGTATCTCACTCGTTCCCTCGCCGATGGTACACAGCTTGCTGTCGCGGTAGAATTTCTCAACGGGATAGTCCTTTGTAAAACCGTAGCTGCCAAATACCTGCACGGCTTCGTTGGATGCCCGCACGGCGGTTTCTGAGGCGTGGTACTTGGCCACCGAACTGGCCAGGCTTACTTTCTCACCCCGGTCTTTCATGTCGGCGGCGTGGTAGGTCAGGATTTTGGAGGCCTCGATATCGGTGTACATGTCAGCAAGCTTAAAGGCGATGCCCTGAAACTTTGAAATCGACTGGCCAAATTGCTTGCGCTCTTTGGCGTAGTCGCGAGCAGCTTCGAAGGCCCCTACGGCCGTGCCCACGCTGAGCGCAGCGATGGATATACGTCCGCCGTCCAGGATTTTAAGCGACTGGATAAACCCTTCCCCCACTTCACCCAATCGCTGAGTATCGGGAATGACGCAATCCTGGAAAATCAACTCGGCTGTTTCCGAAGCCCGCATCCCGAGCTTATCCTCCTTGCGGCCGGCAGAGAAGCCCGGTGTGCCTTTTTCAACAATAAAAGCGGTTGCCCCGCGCTTGTTACCGGGCTCGCCTGTACGGACGATAACTACGGCCACATCACCGCTTTTGCCGTGGGTGATGAAGTTCTTGGATCCATTAAGCACCCAATTGTCGCCGTCTTTTACGGCTACCGTCTGCATATTCCCGGCGTCGGAACCCGTGTTGGGCTCGGTGAGTCCCCACGCTCCGATCCATTGGCCGGAGGCGAGTTTGGGCAGGTAGGTTTGTTTCTGATCTTCGCTGCCGAACATCAAAATATGATTGGTACAAAGCGAATTATGCGCCGCCAGCGACAGGCCGATGGACGGGTCGACTTTGGAAACCTCGATCAGGGCCGCTACGTATTCGCGGTAGCCCAGCCCGGAGCCACCGTACTCGACGGGCACCACGATCCCCATCAGTCCCAGTTCGCCCATTTGGTGCATCACTTCAACGGGAAAATACTGGCTCTCGTCCCACTCCCGGATATAGGGACGGATGTGGCGTTCGGCAAAGTCACGAACAGTTTGCTCGATCAGGGTTTGGTTTTCGGCGGTTTCAGTAGTCATTTCAAATAGAACTCAGGTTGAAGAAGTATAATTGTCATAACAATTAATAAAAAAATAACGTGCCGTGCGAGTGGTTGTTTTAAAAAGTCAGGCAAATATTATAATCCGCATTAGATCAGTAAGCGCGGGTCCGATAATCCATCAAAAATTCAATTTATCCACCCCCTTCCCTAACTTAAATAACCGTTGTCTCTTCCTTTCTTGGAAAGAAGAACTAAATTTGGGCTGAATTGGCGCAAAATCGTGACAAAGAACAATTCTTGACTATTTTTTTCTAAAAACCTCACCAATATTTCAATCACCAAATGAAAATCGCAGTTGTTGGAACCGGATACGTCGGCCTGGTGACGGGTACGTGTTTTGCCGAAACGGGCAATCAGGTTATTTGCGTCGATATCGACGAAAAGAAAATAGCGCGGCTCAATCAGGGCGATATTCCCATTTATGAGCCTGGCCTCGACGTACTCTTCGACCGCAATGTGAACGAGGGCCGTCTGAAATTTACGACCAATTTGGCCGAAGGTATCAAAGAAGCGCAGATTATTTTCCTGGCCCTGCCCACCCCGCCGGGTGAGGACGGCTCCGCCGACTTGAAATACATCCTGAAAGTGGCCGACGATCTTGGCCCCTTACTGGAAACCTACGCGGTGATCGTCGACAAGAGTACCGTGCCGGTCGGTACCGCCGAAAAGGTGCACGCAGGTATTGCCAAAAACGCCAAAGTGGAGTTCGATGTAGTATCCAATCCCGAGTTTCTTCGCGAAGGTGTGGCCGTAGAGGATTTTATGAAACCCGACCGCGTAGTGGTGGGCACGACCTCTAAAAAGGCTCAGAAGGTCATCGAGAAACTTTACGCTCCGTTGGTGCGGCAGGGTAACCCGGTAATTTTCATGGTCGAGCGCTCCGCCGAAATGACCAAATACGCCGCTAACTCGTTTTTGGCGATGAAAATAACCTTTATGAACGAAATCGCCAATCTTTGCGAGAAAGTCGGCGCCAACGTGGATGACATCCGCCGCGGCATCGGTACCGACAGCCGCATTGGGAAGCGTTTCCTGTTTGCGGGCATCGGTTACGGCGGCAGCTGTTTCCCGAAAGACGTGCAGGCGCTGGCAAAGACCTCCCGCGATTTCGACTACGATTTCCGAATTTTGAATTCGGTGATGGCTGTCAATGAAGACCAGAAGAAACGTTTACTGCCGCTGGTTACCGACTACTTTGAGGGAGAATTGAAAGACAAAACCATTGCCGTGTGGGGATTGGCCTTCAAGCCCTATACTGACGACGTTCGCGAGGCGCCCGCGCTGGAGAATATTAAAGCGTTGCTTGATGCCGGAGCCAAAGTAACCGTATACGATCCCGAGGCCATGGACAACGTCAAGAAAATACTGGGCGACGAAGTTACCTTTTGCCATACGCCTTACGCCGCCCTAGACGACGCAGACGCCCTCATGATTTTTACTGAGTGGCCTCAATTCCGTACGCCGGATTTTGAAAAGATGAATAAACTCCTCAAAAATCGCGTGATTTTTGATGGTCGTAATCTTTACGAACTCGACCTGATGCGCGAGATGGGTTACGGCTATTATAGCATCGGCCGTGAAACAGTTTTGAGTGGAGAGTTGACCGGTACGCTGGCGCGGGTTGACAGTTGACAAATACAACTGCTCACATAATTCAATTAATATTTCCAAGCAATAAATCAAATAATAAAAAAGCCGACGGCCGATTGCTGAAAGCCCATAGCCAAACTCAATGAAGCGTACACTTATTACCGGCGCCGCCGGATTTCTGGGATCTCACCTTTGCGACCGGTTTATCAAGGAAGGCCACCATGTAATCGGGATGGATAACCTCATTACGGGCGACATGCGCAACATCGAGCACCTGATGCCGCATCCCAACTTTGAGTTTTACCACCACGATGTTACGAAGTTTGTCCACGTGCCGGGCGAGTTGGATTATATCCTGCATTTTGCCTCGCCCGCCAGCCCGATCGACTACCTCAAGATTCCGATCCAAACCCTGAAAGTGGGCGCGATGGGTACGCATAATCTGCTGGGCCTGGCCCGCGCGAAAGGCTCACGCTTCATTATCGCTTCGACTTCCGAGGTATACGGCGACCCGCTCGTGCACCCCCAAACCGAAGATTACTGGGGCCACGTGAATCCAATCGGCCCGCGCGGCTGCTACGACGAAGCCAAGCGCTACCAGGAAGCCATCACGATGGCCTACCACCGCTATCACGGAATGGAAACCCGCATTGTGCGTATTTTCAATACCTATGGCCCCCGGATGCGCCTTAACGACGGCCGGGTGCTACCTGCGTTCATCGGTCAGGCGTTGCGCGGCGAAGATTTGACCATCTTTGGTGATGGCTCGCAGACGCGTTCGTTTTGCTACGTTTCTGATTTGGTGGAGGGTATTTACCGTTTGCTTCTGAGCGACTACGCGGAGCCTGTTAACGTTGGCAATCCTTCGGAAATTACCATTGGTGAATTTGCGGAAGAAATCATTAAACTCACCGGTACCAGTCAAAAGGTGATTTATAAGGAACTCCCGCAAGACGACCCCAAGCAGCGCCAGCCGGATATTGCCAAGGCCCGCGAAATCCTGAATTGGGAGCCGAAAGTTGGCCGCGAGGAAGGCTTGGCTATTACCTACAAGTATTTCAAAGATTTACCCGAAGAGCGGCTTTACGAAGATTCGCAACATCGGGCATTCGAGACCTTTCAGAAGGGTTGATTTTCGAAACATAATTAGTATTTCACGAAAAAGGAGTCTCGGTTTCGAGACTCCTTTTTTGCGTGGAGTGAGTTTTATATTGTGGAAAAGCGCTAACTAGAAAACGAGCATTTTACACTTCCATAATGTCCTTTTCCTTAGCCTCAAAAATCTTCTCAATTTTAACTGTGTGGCTGTCAGTCATTTTCTGAACCCGCTCTTCGCCGATCTTAATCATATCTTCCGATACGCCGTCTTTGCTCAGTTTCCTGATCCCGTTATTAGCGTCCTGTCGCACATTACGGATATTGACCTTCGCCGTTTCGACTTCTTGCTTGGCACGCTTAACGAGATCCAACCGTCGCTCCTCGGTTAGCATAGGCACCGACAGTCGGATCAACTCACCGTCGTTCCCCGGTGTCAAGCCGATGTTGCTGTTGCGAATGGCTTTTTCGATGTCGGGAATCAGTCGCTTTTCGAAGGGACGAATGGTTAGTGTCCGAGCGTCGGGCGTCGATACGGAGGCCACGTTGCTCAGCGGCGAAGGTGAGCCGTAGTAATCGACCATGATGCCTTCCAGCATTTGAGGCGAGGCCTTTCCAGCGCGTACTTTACCAAGTTCGATCAATAAATGTTTGATGGCGCCATCCATCGTCTCTTCGGCGGATTCCAGATAAATTTCTATTTCTTCCATTAGAGGTTTTGATTAAATAGTCTCGATTAATTTCTGGCTCTCGATTCGAACCAAATCTTTTGTAGTAGCTGTGTTTTGTGGAAAATTAGATTTCAAAAACATGATCATCTCCTTTTTATATCGTTGTTGTGTGGCTTTTATGACTTTTGACTGAACTACGCGACAGCAAAAAGCAAAATCTTTTAGTTTAAAACTTAACTGAGGTATTGTAGATTTAACTTGCTGAATAGCGTCACCTAAATTCTGGCCTTTCAATTCAACAAAGAATGCCTTACGATTCAGTACAATCCAGAAATAAAAAATCACATTTTCTAAGACCCAAACTATCCTCAATCAAGCACCCATCGACTCTAATTTTTACAAAGTAGTGTTGCGATCTGTTGACAACTCTGTACTCAGAAATAGCCTTTTTATCCTTTGCTAGGAGCTCTTTGGCAGTATAACCGCTATACTCTATACAAGCAGCACCAAACGGATTACAGTCTATGCTCATTCGTCATACTGAATTTCGAGTAGATTATCAAACTTACTCATTATATCATCCGATACACTATCAAGTATCTCATGCTTTATCAAGTGAGTCTCTTGATCAATGATATCCTCAATAATGCCGTTATCTAAGTAGCCTACGTAAAGTTTCTTAGAATTTATCCACAACATAGGATTTATTACTTTACTAACTGCCTTTCTCTTTTTTTCCTCTTTGCCGACTAAATTAGCTTCGATTAAGTTGTTCAAAGATGCTAATATATATGGGCTATGCGTAGTAATTACAATCTTACTATTAGGCTGATTAGCCAATAATGTAATAAGATAAGTTATATCTCTCTGAGCTTCCGGAAAAAGGTGTGTTTCAGGCTCTTCTATTGTTGTTGTGTATAATGTTGTCTTATTGTCATTAGACTCTGCTAATAAATAGTGTATCGTATTAATCAGCCAGCTAGCCTCTTGTTGACCCGACGATGTATACCTTAAAGGAATTTCAACTCCTTCTTTACCAAATGAATAATGAATTATTCCATCTCCCGCAGTACTCGAATGAAAATCTCCTTTCAACACTTTAAACGCTAACTTATTTGCAAAGGCAAATTTATCGGTCATTTCGTTTTTAGATCCCGATTTATCTATCCGTCCAAATAAGTTACTGGAACTAGAACCTTTGGAAAAGATCCGTATTCTGTTTGTCAATTTTATAAAATCTTCATTATAAACATCTAAATTATTATTTTCAATGAAAGAGATTGAGTTAGAAAGAACAGAAATAAGAATCCTTCCAGAGGGAATAAAAGTATCAACTAATTTAAATCTTGTATTGAAGAAAATGTACGAATCATTATTTAACAATTGATTCGAGATAATTTTTGATAAGTTTTCTATCGATAGTTCCCTGTTTGAAGTGATAGGATTTTTTTCTGGAAAAAGACTCTTTATTTTGTTTTCAAATTCTATAAGTTCATCAAAAAAAGCTTTACTGATCTTTACATCATTTTCTAAACCTTCCGTCATTAGAGACACATCAATATCTATCTGATAATTAGCATCGAAGCAAAAAATAATTTTTCCGTTTGTAAAGAATGGAAATCTTTTCTTAAATATTTCTCTGACATGACTTGCTAAGTTTTGTGACCAGTCGTAGCTTTTATAATCAGTTTCTAAAAATTTATGCAATGCTATTGTGTGAATCAAAGATGATCTATATTCTTTCCTAACTTCAAGAAACATATCAATCAACTTCGCCAACGTACTTTTCCCCGAAGCCTGAGGGCCAATGAAAACCATATAATCCTTGATGTCAAGGCTTATATCTTTTAGAGGACCAAAGTTTTTAACTTCAATGCGTTGCATAGTGAAAACTTATAAACTCATACACTTTAAACTCCAAACTACGCTTCACTCGATACCAGCGTTCCTACTGAATCGTCGCCCATAACGAGGTTGAGCAGGTTGCCGGGTTTGTTCATGTCGAAGACGATGATGGGTAAATTGTTTTCCTTGCAAAGGGCGAAGGCGGTCATATCCATGATTTTCAGGTTCTTTGCCAGCGCTTCGTCAAACGAAAGATGCTGGTACTTGATCGCCAGCGGATCTTTCTCCGGATCGGCGGTATAGACCCCATCGACGCGGGTACCTTTCAAGACAATTTCAGATTCCGACTCGATGGCCCGTAGCGCGGCGGTTGTGTCAGTGGTAAAATATGGGTTGCCCGTTCCGGCGCCAAAAATGACGATGCGCTTTTTTTCCAGATGTCGGATGGCGCGGCGGCGAATCAGCGGTTCGCAGACTTGCTCCATATTGATGGCTGACATTAGGCGGGTAATCATCCCGTGCTTTTCCAGCGAACTTTGCACCGCCATACCGTTGATGACCGTGGCGAGCATACCCATGTGGTCGCCCTGCACGCGGTCGATGCCGGATTTTTCAACGGAAGCGCCCCGAAAAATATTGCCCCCCCCAATGACGATCGCGATTTCGGTACCCAGGTCGTACACTTGACGGATTTCACGGGCGTAGGTGTCCAGTACGTTAAAATCGATGACCTGGCTTTTGTCGCCCCCATTGAGGGCTTCGCCGCTGAGTTTGAGTAGAATGCGTTTGTACTTGGGCTGGGGCATGGGGAAATAGTATCAAAATAATTTTGTAAAAGTAAGGCTTGACCCGCCAGAATTACAAACAAATCAGGCAAACTCTATCAAGACTTCGTTTTTTTCGACGGTGGCACCGGGTACCACGCGGATGGTAGCGATGGTAGCTTCACCGGGAGATTTGATGGCGTTTTCCATTTTCATAGCCACCAGCACCAGTAACGTATCGCCCTTCTGGACCCGGTCGCCGGGCTGCACGGCGATGCTCTGGATCAGGCCGGGCATAGGTGCTTTGACTTCGTTGATTTTCGTGTTCGCCGTCTGATTCATGCCCATGCTTTCCAGGAGCAAATCAAAACGATTGCGGGCCGAAGTCGTCAAAGTCTGCCCGTTTATTTTCAGCGTGATCGTCTTCTCAGCAAAATCTTGCTCCACCAATTCGACGTTATATGAACGGTCGCGCCAAATTACGTGGTAGCGGTCGCCGCCGAGGTCGGCCACGTCGCCGTCGAAGCGCGCGTCATCGAGGTACCAGCCATCGGTTTCCGATCTCAGGTCAAATTCCTGGGATTCGTTTACTTTTATTTTCAGCATGATAGGGTTCTTTATCATTACACTTTTTCCATCTCCAAAGCTACTTTCCTGACTTTCCGTTTCCGATTGATCAAATATACGCCGAGTAAAATTACCGCCGTGCCCAGCCATTGCTGCGGACCAACGGTTTCGCCATCCAACAACCCCCACGACAGCGCCACGACGGGCATCAGGTAGGTCACCGAGGCGGCAAAAACGGCGCTCGATAGCTGAATGACGTGATTGAAAAGTACCGACATCAGGCCCGATGCCAGCACGCCCAGGCCTAGTAAATACGAAGTGGGCAACAAATTAGCGGGGTCGACTATCTTACTAAAAAATCCCGTGAACAGCAATATCCCTAAAGCCACCGGACCCACGCCCGCGAATATCCAGGCCGTCGACACGACCGCCGATAGCCCGCCGTAGTAGCGCGACACGATATTGATGTTGAAACCGTAGCACATCGTGGCCATAATGATGAAAAGCGCGTAGTAATTTACTTCCGCCATTGCAACGCCACTTTTGGTAAAAATGAGCATCAACGCCCCCGCCAGCGCAATGACCAACCCGATGATTTGCATTCGATTGGAGCTTTTGGCAAAAAACAACACGCCGATGATCATCGTGAACATGGGAGATACCGCGTTGAGCGTACCCGCCAGCGCACTGCTGATTTGGCTTTGGGCAATGGCGAAAAGGAAGGCAGGAATCAGATAGCCCAGCATTCCCGAAGCAAAGAAAATCCCCAGCAATGGCTTGGGGATGGTTTTGTAGCTGCGCAGCAGGACGGGGATGAAGAACAGGAAGGCAAAAAATACCCGTCCGGCGGCCACCTCCGGGATGGAGTAGACTAGCAAACTCTTCTTGATTAAAATGAAAGAGCTGCCCCACACGACCGCCAAGATCAGCAGCAGCCCCCAGGCCAACAGCGGAACTGGCTGATCGGGAGTCGTAGTTTTCACGCTCATGCGGCGGTCATTTCTAGCTCGCCATAAACTTCGACGATTTCGTTCAGAATACCGCCTATCTCCTCGGCCGACATGCTTTGTACGAGCCGCATCCGGTAGGGCTTGAAGTGGTCGAGGCCCCGGAAATAGTTGGTGTAGTGGCGGCGCATCTCGAACAAGCCCGTGATCTCGCCTTTCCAGCGCACCGAAAAATCGAGGTGTCGGCGGGCTACTTCCACGCGTTCGGTGAGGCTCGGCGGGGCCAGGAGTTCGCCCGTGGCGAGGTAATGCTTGATTTCGTTGAATATCCAGGGGTAGCCGATCGACGCCCGACCGACCATGATGCCATCCACGCCGTAGCGGTTTTTGTATTCCAACGCCTTTTGTGGACTATCGATGTCGCCGTTGCCAAAAATCGGAATCGTGACGCGGGGGTTTTCCTTAATCCGGGCAATCAGTGTCCAGTCGGCGCTACCCTTGTACATCTGCACGCGGGTGCGGCCGTGGACGGTTAGCGCCTTGATGCCGACGTCTTGCAGGCGTTCGGCTACTTCCAAAATATTTTTAGTGCTGTCGTCCCAGCCAAGGCGCGTTTTGACGGTCACGGGCAGGTGCGTGGCCTGCACCACGGCTTCGGTCATGCGGACCATCTTGGGAATGTCCTGCAGCAACGCCGCCCCCGCGCCCCGGCAGGCCACATTTTTGACCGGACAGCCGTAGTTGATGTCGACCAAATCGGGGTGGGCATTAGTAGCGATCTCTGCGCAGAAACGCATTGTCTCGACGTCGCTGCCAAAAAGCTGAATACCGATGGGGCGCTCGTACTCGAAAATATCCAGTTTCTGCACGCTCTTGGCGGCATCGCGGATAAGCCCCTCCGACGAGATGAACTCGGTGTACATCAAATCCGCGCCGTTTTCCTTACACACCGCCCGAAACGGCGGATCGCTGACATCCTCCATCGGCGCCAGCAACAAGGGAAAATCCGGGAGCGTTATGTTTCCTATTTTTACCACTCAGCTTTTGTTGAATTGTTTATGCGTGTAATCGGATAATTGCTACGTAGGCCGAAAACAGAATCATTCCTGATCTTTCAGCAAAAGTATAACAACCGCAACGCGCTAAAACAATTGCCCAGTTCCACAATTATCCGATTACTCAATTTTCCGCGTAAATTTACGCGAATTATGCAAGAAACTAGCCCCTCGTCATTGCCATCCCGCGTCCCCAGCACCGCCCGCAGCCTACTGGTTTTGGTGGGTTTTATTTTAGTGGGAATGTCGGTGGGGAATATTTTGGCGGTGATGCTGCTGTTTAAATTCCTGGCGGGCACGAGCAACGTGCTGGAAGGCTCCGCCCTCATTAAGAAGCTGCTGGAAACCCCCGAAGCGGTGCCCAACGGTTGGAACGCTCTGATGTTTCTGCAGGCTTTTTCGCACGTCTTCACCTACCTGCTGCCTCCATTAGCTTATTGGTTTTATATCGAACGCCGTACCCTGCGCGATTTCCAGACGCGCCCGGCCCCCTCGCCTTTGCTGTGGGGCCTGGTGCTGCTGCTGGTGCTGTCGTTCATGCCCTTCAATAGCCTGATCGTGGAATGGAACGCGGGCATGTCGCTGCCCGACGCGCTGGGTGGCGTAGAGGCCTGGATGCGCGCGAAAGAAGACCAACTAACGGGCGTGACAACCTTCCTGACCAAATTCGACACCATCGGACAATTTTGGATTGCACTGCTGGTGATCGGCGTGCTGCCCGCCATCGGTGAGGAAGTGCTTTTCCGAGGCGTAATACAGCGCAAACTCACCGAACGCTGGGTCAATCCGCACCTGGCGATCTTGGTGACTGCGGCTTTGTTCAGCGCCATTCACGTGCAGTTCTACGGTTTTATTCCCCGGATGCTGCTCGGGGCACTGTTTGGCTATCTTTATTTTTGGTCCGGAAGCCTTTGGGTCGCTATCTTCGCGCACTTCGTCAATAATGGTTTCATGGTACTGATGTTGTACCTTCACCACCGGCACCTAATTGGCTACGACATTGAAAGCGACCAATCGGTGCCTTGGCTCATGGCAATAGCATCGCTGGTTATCTCGGCTTTTTTGATAGTCAATATCCGGCGGTTGAAGGGTACTTAGTACAGAGTAATGGGTACGAAGTTATCTGTTTGAAAGCACACCATCGGTAGCTTTTGGAAAGAGAGCTTAACTATTTCATACGGTAAATTGTACTTGCTGCGGACAGTATTGCAAAAGCTTACTAAACGTCTCAACATCTAAACTAATAAACACATCAACAAATAAGCAACAATATGGAGAATTGGGAGAATGTAATGCGGACCAAAAGCACGGCTAAAGCCGAAATTGCTCGGGGTATTTTAGAGCAAAGTGGTATCAACGCGGTGCTGATGGACCGGAAAGATAACTACTCGGGCTATTTTGGGTACGTGGATGTAATGGTCCCGCTGGAAAATGTCGAAGCCGCCAAATCCCTGCTGGTAGATGAAATCGAGACTGAGTAAACTTAACAATCTCGAACAGCGGATTGTAGCGGGTTTATTTGGTTTTGTAATTATTGTCGGGTCCATTTTGTACAGCGACCTAACCTTTGCGCTGGTGTTTGTCACGATCAGCATGCTCACGCAATTGGAGTTCTATAAATTGCTCGGCCTGGACGGCAACCAACCGCTGACCCACTATGGTACGCTGTGCGGCGTCATATTGGTGGTGCTTACCTACGTTATTGAGAAAGGCCTGATCGGTTTTGAGAATTACTTTCTGATGAGCCCGCTGCTGGCGATGATTTTTTTCATCAAGCTCTACAAGAAAAAAGACCAAAAGCCCTTTACTAACATCGGATTCACCTTTTTGGGCTTGATCTATGTGGCGCTGCCTTTCGCGCTCATCGTGGTGATGGCCATGCACGGGCGGTCTTATAATTATGAGATTATCCTGGGTAGCTTGTTGCTGTTGTGGGCTACCGACATAGGAGCTTATTTCGCGGGTACCAAGTTTGGGAAGCGCAAGCTTTTTGAGCGCGTTTCGCCCAAGAAATCCTGGGAAGGCGCGGTCGGCGGGGCCATCTCAGCGGCAATCGTGGCTTTTGTCCTGGGCTTGTATTTCCGAACTTACGAGCCCTGGCACTGGTTTAGTATTGGGGCGAT
Organism: Cytophagales bacterium; assembly: GCA_038242095.1. GTDB lineage: Bacteria > Bacteroidota > Bacteroidia > Cytophagales > Spirosomataceae > Persicitalea. Next base: position 8,160 of record JBBSSJ010000026.1, on the reverse strand, counting down.
CATTGTAGTGACGGGCACCTACGGCGATTTGGTAGAATCATTGTTCAAGCGCAGCATCGCCATCAAGGATTCGGGTTCCAGCATTCCCGGCCACGGCGGTTTTCTGGACCGCTTCGACGGATTGCTCCTTTCGGCCCCATTTATCATTACCTTTTTAAAATTATTCTCTTAGCCGTACCAACCTTTTTACTGCGAAAAGGAACAATGAGGGGATGGCTGAGGCGTTTGGTAGAAGCTATGAAACTGATTCCCATGAAAAATATTCTTCTTTTACTTTTTATTGTAACGCTTGCCAGCATATCCGGCCAGGAAGCCTTAGCGCAGGGCGAGCAGAAAGCGATTATTTTTACGGGCGTAGTAGTAGCCGACAAAAGCTCTGATCGCCTGCCAGGGGCTTATATTTTTATTCCCAGAGCCGGACGTGGTACCTTGGCCGATAATGCGGGTTATTTTAGGATTCCCGTTTTTCCAGGAGATAGCGTCGTGTTCAGCTATACAGGTTACAAGACGCAGTATACCGTAATTCCGCGTGGTTATAATGAGGAGACTTACTCTGGCTTTGTTCAAATGCGGGAGTCGGTGACGATGTTGGCCGAGGTTAGGATTTACCCCTACTCTACCGAAGAAGAATTCAAAAAGGCTTTTCTTGCCCTTAAACTGCCGGATCAGGAAGGACTCGACGCTTTGGCACGCAGTACGGATATTAACTACATCAATAGCATGGCAGCCCAAATGGGCAACAACGCCCAAACCAATTACCGCTACACGATGGACCAGCAATTGTTTGGCCGTGAGTCGGCGGCTAACAAGGGTTTTGCTACGACCTTCCCGTTCCTGAATCCCTTCGCCTGGGGCCGATTTATCAAAGGCGTGCAGAACGGCGATTTAAAAAAGAAAGAATACCGCCAGGATCTTAACCAAACCCCGCGCGCCGACATGTCGCGGCAGGATTTCATTAAAAAGTGAGTTTTTGAGGGACAAACCACGGTTTCAACTCCATCCCCTCCCCGTCAAACACTGCATACGTCTGCTGGTTGACCCATTCACCAAGGTTGAGATAGCGGCTTGTGGGGCTTACTTCGAGGTCAAGCGGAAGGTGTCGATGGCCGAAAACGTAGTAATCGTGCGGGTCGCAGGCCTCGATTTGCCGACAGTATAGGTACAGCCACTCGTTAGCCTCGCCCCTAAATTCTTCTTCCCCTTTTTTAGTATTTGAAATACGGCTCCGCCGCGACCAGCCGTTGGCGATGCGCAGGCCTACATCGGGGTGCAGTTGCCGAAATGTCCAGCGCGCCAGCGGATTCTCGAATACTTTCTTCAAACCTTTGTAGACCCGGTCGCCGGGTCCGAGCCCATCGCCGTGGCCGACAATCATCTTTTTTTCTATTCCCGCCGCCGAATTGAACCGAAACTCGACCGGTGCGCGGTGGATTTTGGCGCCCAATTCATGCTCGAAGTAATCAGCCATCCACATGTCGTGGTTACCGGTAAAGAAAATGAGTTCGATGCCCTCGTCCGAAAGCTCGGCCAGCTTGCCCAACAACCGAATGAAGCCCTTGGGCACGGCGTGGCGGTACTCAAACCAAAAATCGAAAATATCGCCGACCAGAAAAACCATCTGGGCGTCGGCCCGAATGGATTCCAGCCAGCGGACGATCGTCAGCTCGCGGCGGCGGCTGGTGGCCGCATCGGGCGCCCCAAGGTGAAAATCAGAAGCAAAGTAGACTTTTTTTCCGGGCTGTAACGCAACAGACTCAGACGGGAAGGACATACGGACAGATTTTGCTCAACAAAGTTGCAAGTTACGCGCTTGGTACTTGGCTTTACAAAAGAATAGCCTGCCGATTGCTATTCTGAACCAGCCGACTGCCCCACAATAGCAGCGGGCTGCTCATTCACTGTTTCCCAAACCAGCACCTGGTACTATATTCAGCCAAACAAACCTAAGAAATAAGTGACGCCCGCCGACTTATATGACGCGTGATCTTGAATTAGAAATGGCCCGGTTGGAAGTAAAGTTGCTGCGCGCGCAGTTCAACTCCCACTTCTTGTTCAACAACCTCAGCGCCATCAACTATCGCATCCTGAATAAAGACCCGGCAGATGCCTCGAAGTACCTGAATGCTTTTTCGCGCCTGTTACGGCGCACTCTGGCCGACTCCCGATCCGATTTCGTCGCGCTCTCGGACGAAATCGAGACCCTGCGGCTCTACGTTACGATGGAAAACATGCGCTTCGACCGCAGAACCGGAGAAAGCAACTTTCGCTTCTTACAGCAAGTTCGATTTTGTACCGGGGGAGAACGTCGTGGCCTCTGAAGATTTTTCCCAGGATGCCGTGGGCGATTTCCTGGCTAAATGGAACACCAACGGCACCGCCGAAGTGGTGACCATCGAAGGCTACGATGGCAAGTGGCTGATGCTGAAAAAGATTACCGAGGCTTCTTATATCCCTGATTTTGTGAAAGATCTGCCCGAAAACTTTACACTGAAATTCGATGTGATCTACAACAATTGGGAAAAGGCGTACGCCTATCAACAACGCCTTTACGTTACGGTTCACGAGACGAAAAAAAATGACGATAGAATTCAAGACGCAACAGCGGGCCGAGGGGCGGCCTTTTTATTCGATGGCGCGATGGGAGCAGGCAAAGTCCACCTGCATCAGACTGCCGAGAACGGCAACCATACCGACTTGCAGGGGGATCGTGATATGGACAACATCATCAATCCCGATAATAACGGCAAGATATTTCACGTAGCGATGTGGCGGCAGAAACAGCGGCTGCGGGTTTATGTGGACGAACTCAAAGTCTTTGACCTCCCCCGCATTTTCCCGACCGACATCAAGTTGAACGCCATGCGGCTCTATTCCTAACTTTCGGAAGACGACGACCAGATGTTTCTGTTCAACATCCGCCTGGCCGTTGGCGCACCCGACACGCGTTCTAAACTCATCACCGAAGGTAAGTTTGTGACTACTGGCATTACCTTCGAAGTAAACTCGGCCAACATAAAGCCCGAATCTTACGGCGTACTTAAAGACATCGCCGAAACTTTGAAGGAAAATGCTTCGGTGAAGGTCAAGATCATCGGGCACACCGATTCCGACGGCGAGGATGCTGCCAATCTGACGCTATCCAAGAAGCGCGCCGAGTCGGTGAAGGACAATCTGGTAAGCGAGTTCGGGATTGACAAGAGCCGTTTGGAAACGGATGGCAAGGGCGAAACTCTTCCAGCCGCGCCCAACGCTACGCCCGAGGGAAAAGCCAACAACCGGCGGGTGGAGTTTATCAAGATGTGAGTGAGGTATTCACTCTGGCAGTTGATACCTAACTTGCACCGAAGTACCCGCCACTTCGCCTTCGGGACTGACGACATCGTGCACGGAAATTTCGATTTGAGACGAGAAGTTTTTATTAAAAAGCTCCACGCGCTTGTTGGTGATCTGCATCCCAAACGATTTTTTGTGCGTCGCCGAGCGGCTCTTCATCTGGCGGGCTTTCGCGCGACCTACGCCGTTGTCTTCTACCACAAAAATGCAGGCATCCTCCCCCTCTACAATTCTGACCATCAACTCTTTATCGGGTCGATCGCTGTGGAGTAGCCCGTGCCAGATGGCGTTCTCAGCAAAGGGCTGTAGGAGGAGTGGCGGCACGATGATTCCGTCGGTATCGAGCCCTTCGGGTACTTCGATCCGGTACTCGAAGCGCTCGCCGAAACGCTTTGATTCGATTTCGAGGTAGAGCCGTAGGGCTTCCAGTTCCTCGCTAAGCGAAATGGTATTTTCTCTGGAATTTTGTAACACCATCCGCAGCAATCGGGCAAACTTTCCCAAGTAATCGCTGGCTTTTTCGTTTTCGTTGTTGAGCACGAAATACCCGATCATGTTGAGGCTGTTAAAGATAAAGTGCGGATTCATTTGGGCCCGTAACGCCTGCATTTCCATTTCGCTCAGCTGAAACTCAAATTCCGAACGCAGGCGTGCCTCTTTCTGAAATTGCAGGGCATCCGATATTTCCATCACCTCGCGGGTGCGCTTGTCCAATTTCTCTTTCAGTTGCCGGTTGGCTTTTTCGGACAAATCGCGGTTGAGGCGCAATTGGTTGATGTATGCCCGCTGGTTGGCGTTTCGCTCCCGTTCGAGTATCCGCACGTTATAACCCAGCAAGAAGGAAAAACACATGATCTCGCCCAGCACGCCCATCTGAAAATAGTTGATGGGTATTAGACTGGCATGAGCGCCTACTAGGCTTAAACTAGCCAGCGTAGAAACGATGACGCCCGTAAAAAAGAGCAGATTTCCAACCAGAAAATAGGCCAGCAACGGCGAGCGGTTCTTTTGGATGATCCTTGCTAACATCACAACATTGAACAACAGCAACACTACGCGGTCGAAGGCCAGCACGCTCATCTCAAACTCGCGGGACCACATCACGCCCATGACTACGGTGAGTAGCAGCGCGTAAGCGACCAGCCATTTCCAGAACACCCCCAGGAAACGGTAGAGCCTCGTGTCGTAGTCGGCCATGCGCAGCAGGCCCATACTGAACCGGATATACAAGGCGGTGTAGACCATCTGGAGAGGCTCGTTTAGCAGTGAACTTACTTTGGGAAAGCCGCTGACCAAGTACCCCAGAAAAAACAGCGAGTCGGTTTTGGTACAAAAATACAAACCTACTCCGCCCAGATACAGCCCGTAAAAAAGGTACAGGCGGTCCCGGGTCGTAATTTACAGGAAGGCCACAAAAAGAAAAATCGCCAATACTGCTCCCAGGATGAATACGCTGAGGTACACGCCGTTGAAGTTACCGGCGTACAGTTCCCAAAAACTATTTTTCAGACTTTGCTCGTCGATGAGCCGCAGGTCAGGATCAGCGGATCCAAAATAACCACCCGAAATTTTTACCAGCATAATCAGTTGGCTTCCGGCCCTTAAATCGATTGGCAGCAGCAAATTGCTGTGGCGGTAGGCCACCGTCCAGTACGATATGTGCGAACCCAGGCGCTTGTGTTCCCAACTTCGCCGGCATCGTGCGAAAGGTATATTTCCACCTCGTCATTAGCGTAGGGCGTAGTGAGTATCCGGCGTAGGTTGGTAGGCAGGTCGTTGTGCAGCACCAGGCGAATCCATCGCGTGTCGCCGGCGTTGGATTTCTTTTGTTGGAAAGGGCCAAAAGTGTCCGCTTGTAGGGTATCAGCAGCGAAAGTCCCGTCTGGAATCGAACGCCATGCGGCAATGCGGATCAGTGACGTGTCGGTGGAGAGCGAAGAAAGCGGCACGCCCGCAGGCTGAGCCAAAAGCGCAGTAAGGCTTAGGAAAAATCCCATTATCGCTACGCTTAGCGTTCTTCGCATCATATGTACTATTAGAACTGCTTGGTTTTGCCGTTCGCTAAGATACGCAATCAGAAATTGACAATAAATTCAGAACTTCACACTTTTATCGACAACGCAACTTCAACCGCAACGCGCTATCCCAATGAGACACCTGCTTCTCTTCCTTCTCCTGGTCTCAACCGCCGTTGTTCACGGCCAAACCAAACCCGCTAAGAAACCCCCAGCCGATGCCTACAGAAACAGCCAATGGAAGCCGGCGAAGGGCAAATACTATTTTAGCCACGCGCTGATTTATGAATATACCAACAAAGTGGACGGGGCCAACGGTGAACTCTGGGTTTTAATCGACCCGGTTACGGGCACCATGTGTTTTCAGCGCGAGAGCAGCTTTGGTGCCTCGGACGACCTGAATGACGCCATTCTGGCCCTGCCCACCGGTCAGGTTATTGCGTGTGGCACCACCGAGGCAGGCAAGAATATTCGGGAGTCGTTTCAAAATAAGGCCGTGAAGCCCGAACCTGACGAAGTAGAATACCAGCGCAAAACGTTCCGCGACCAAATAAAGCCCACCGGCAACCGCCGCGAAGAATTTGGCTGGACCAGTGAAGAGTACGTGCTTACTTTCATAAAAACCAATGAAAGGACCAATCTGTGGCTAGCCGAGGTACCCTTCAACGTATATCCGCTCTATGCATTCGACGAGTGGGGCGGCGATGCGCAACTGCCCGTTTCGCTCAGCTATATCTACGTATTACCCACAAATAAACTGATTGTCGAATCCGACGATCAGTACGGCACGTTAAAACTCAAAAGTTACGAACCCAATCCCTATTTCCTGGATTTGAACAAGTACGCCAAGCAATACTGACCATTATTAGTTTTATTTACTAGGCAATAAATCAGACAATTACAGTAAAAAAAACATCGTCGGTAGGGAGAAGTATTCTCCCTACCGACGATGTTTTTTTTACTGACTAACCAACGCTATACTGCCGCTTCCTGCTCGGCCTGCACTTCGGCTAGAGACCGGAAGTTGGGCGGAATCGCCTCTTCGGTCGCGCCTGCTTCGTAGGGGAATACGTCCAAAATCGGCGTGAGGTTCATATCCGTCGTTTCGTAGGGAATAAGCATCGTGCGCTGGCTCTCGGTGATGCGCTCGAGCGCCTGGGTAATATCCTCGGCGTTGAGCAGTACGTAGTTCGTTATTTTCTTTTCCTTACCACTTTTCTCGTCGATCGAGTAAAACACCACCTTAGCTTTAAACCACTTTTCACCGCCCTCGTAGGTCAGCAGGTCGGCCAGGCGCATGCGCGTGATGGCCGTAACCGTGAAATCTGAAGTACCCGTCACAATCTGCCTGTAAAGGCGCGCTTCGGCCTCCGTGTAGGTGAGTGCATCCACCAGGTAGGCTTCATTGGTAGTTTTGAGTCTGCCGTTTTCGTCTTCTTTCTGAAACCTTATTTTTCCTAAATACCAGCTAGCCATTTTTGTAATTATGAGATATGAGATATGAATTATGAGATCAGCCCGGAAGCTTTGCAAAATGATCTTTCAGTTTCTTGGCAAGATACATTCATCTTGGAATCAGAAAGAGGTAGTCGGGGCTTGCCGAGCTACCTCTTTATTGATGGCAAAAATAGGTTTTTTCTATCTTGTAGCCACAGAATCTATCACTTTTCTTAACCTGCGGCGATCCTTTATCTGGAATTTTCCTTGTGAGTCAAAAATCATGATGCAAAAAAATTAAACCTCTTTCAATTAAGCTGGTCGTAGGGTTGTTAATGCGCAGTGATAGGAAAGGCTACTATTTAAATGAAGAACAATCGAACGCAACTTACCAGCAGCAACGTTCCTCTCATAATTATTATTCGCACGGGCACCCCCGTCATATCTCATAACCATTAGAATTACCCATGAAAAAAATAATCAGTGCAGTCGGTTTGTTGGCCGTGGTCCTTTTACTCACCCAATGTGGCGTCAACAAGCAGATCAAGGAGGCCAAAACGTTCGGTGATTGCCGGTATGCCATTACGTCGGTAGACAGCATCTACCTGGCCGGAATCGACGTTCAGGAGTTCAGGAACATCAAAAGTGTAAAAGATCTCGATCCTTTGAAGTACCCGCAACTGGGACTGGCGCTGTTGCGCAAAAAAGTACCGCTGGATCTGCGCGTCAACCTCGACATTAACAACCCAACAAACCGCCTGGCGGCGATCAACCAGATGGAGTACATCGTGTTGCTGTCCAAAAGTGAAGTTTTTCGTGGTATCCTGAATCGCCGGATCGAAGTCTATCCCGGTACAGGCAGCACCAAGGTACCCGTCGATCTGAGCACCAATGCCTACGACCTGCTCACCAACGACCAAACCCGCGAGAGCTTCATCGCGATGATACAGTCGCTCTCCGGCAAATCCGACAATAAACCTGCTGTCCTGACCGTCAAGATCAAGCCCACGCTGGCTGTAGGTGACAAACAGGTAAACTACCCCGGCTACATTACCTTTGAGCAGGAAATAACCAGCAATATGGTGCTTGGAAAGTAACGCTTGTCTTTGGGGGCTAAACGGTTAAAATTCAACGGCAAACGGTGCTTTACAAAAAAGTAAACCGTTCGCCGTTGACCTTTCTACCGTTAACCATTTAATTAAAAAACTACATTCCCGCTTTCAACTTCCCTTTGTAAATTGCTTTAAACTTCTCGAAGCGGGGTTTAGAGACGTTTTGGACGTAGGGATTACCGGGGTTGTGTTCGATGTAATCCTGGTGGTAGCCTTCGGCGCGGTAGAATTTATCCAGTTTCGTGACCTCCGTCGTGATGTTA